>NZ_CP019343.1:3194342-3513776 GCF_002117105.1 Oceanicoccus sagamiensis
CAGCCAGCAAGCCATCATCCAGAGTTTACCCCTGCATCTGCAACCCTTTGCAGCCGTGCAACACTACGAACACTATACCCCCGCGACCAAGCCGTCTGGCGATTTTTACTGCATCAACTTAGCAGCCAACTAAGCACCACCGCCCATCCGGTTTACCTTGAAGGTCTAAAGCGCACCGGCATCAACCTCGAAACTATCCCTCGAATAGAAACCATGAATGACTGCCTGCAAGCTATTGGCTGGCGGGCTGTGGTGGTTGATGGCTTTGTGCCGCCCGCCATCTTTATGGAATTTCAGGCCCATAAAGTGTTGGTAATCGCCGTTGATATGCGCTCCGTAGAGCATATGCTCTATACACCAGCGCCAGATATTGTGCATGAGTCCGCAGGGCATGCGCCGTTTATTGTTGATGTGGATTATGCCGAGTTTTTACAGCGCTTTGGTGAGCTGGGTATGCGGGCGGTAGCGAGTCAGGGGGATATGGATGTTTACGAAGCTATTCGGCATTTATCCATTATTAAGGAAACGTCTTCAGCGACCGAGGCGGATATAGCAAACGCTGAGCAGTCATTGCAGACGGCGATTGCTGCTAATAAAGAACCTTCTGAAGCGGCCTTATTGGCGCGCCTGCATTGGTGGACAGTTGAATATGGTTTGGTGGGAGAGTTAGATAACTACCGAATCTTTGGTGCCGGTTTACTCTCTTCATTGGGGGAAAGTGCTAACTGCCAAGACGACCAGCAGGTTAAAAAGCTGCCATTGACGGTAGATGCCGTTGCCACCGCCTACGATATAACCACCGAACAACCCCAACTCTTTGTCACCAAAAACTGTCGCCATCTTACCCAGGTGTTAGAAGAATTTGCCCGCCAAATGTGTGTTAATCAGGGCGGCAGCCAATCACTTAATAAAGCCATTAACGCCAAAACCGTTAATACCGCAGTGACTAATAGCGGTTTGGAAATTTCAGGTCAGTTTAGTCGGGTGTTAACCGACGCCATGGGTAATCCTACCTATCTTTGTACTACAGGCCCAACCCAGTTGGCCTATAACGGTCAACAATTAGAAGGGCATGGCACGGATCATCATGCAGAAGGTTTTGGTAGCCCGCTGGGTGGCTTGCAAGGTATGGAGCGTTGTTTGTCCAGTTATACTGTAGATGAACTAAAGCAGCATGGTATTGTGATTGGCGATCCTGTGGTATTGGAGTTTCTTTCGGGGATTGTAGTACGTGGGCGGTTACAAGCTATTGTCCGTCAGCAGCAAAAGAACCTGTTAATGAGCATTGACCAATGCACAGTCACAGCTCTTGACGGTGAAGTGCTGTTTAATCCCGACTGGGGTATTTACGATATGGCCGTGGGGGAGGATATAGTCTCGGTCTATGGCGGTTCCGCCGATCAGCAGAAATACCCTTTATATAAAGCTCCGTCTTCACAGGCGACAATTCAACAAGACTATGATGCGGCCACTGATCGCTTATTTGATCTTTATAGTCAGGTACGTATGGCTCGCGAAACATCGGCAAATACCGATCAATTACTACAAACTATTTTAACGACGGCCACCGACGAATGGTTATTACTCTTTGAAGCATTGGAGCTGGTTATACAGCATAAAGTTGATAGCGACTTAATAGCGCAGTTGCATGGTCTGCTTGCTGCCCAAGCCAAAGAGACCGACCCGCAGAAAGCCTGTTTAATCCATTATGGTTTAGAGCGTTTAGGCCTTACTCAATAGGCAGACAATGGCTATGTTTCATTTCCCGCAAATTAAAACTGGATTCAATGGTTTTAACACCGGGGAATTTAAGTAGCTTATTCATCGCAATATCGGAGAAATGATCCATGTTTTTAGCGACAACTTTCATTAAGTAATCGTAACTGCCCGACATAGCATGGCACTCGATAATATGGTCTTCGGCCAGCACACAGTCGGCAAAGTGCTTTTCGTCATAGCTGGTATGGTCTTTCATTGAGACCTGAACAAAGGCGGTAATATCCAGCCCCAGCAAACGCTGGTCGACAATGGCAACATAGTTTTTGATCAGGCCAACACTTTCCAGTTGTTTGACCCGGCGAAAACAGGGGGATTCAGACAGTCCGATTATTTCTGCCAGTTTGGCATTGGCCATCCGGCCATCCGCTTGCAGTAGGGTAAGTAATTGACGTTCAGCATCATCCAATTTCACGGCAATATCCTTTCGCGGTTAGTGAAAGGGGATTTTTTCACGAATGGTTTCAAAATCCTATGGTTAAAAGAAAATAAATATGGAAAGCAGCAATACAGTACAGATAGAGCTGGATAACCAGTCACTGCATTTTTCCTGCGCGCATTTTACGGTGTTTTCAGCTAAAAGCCGTGAGCGCTTGCACGGACATAATTTTACTGTGCGGGCCAGAGCCTGGTCGTCGGTGGGTAATAATGGTTTGGCCTTTGATTACAATGAGTTAAAGACTGCGCTACGGACTATTTGCCAGCGCCTTGATGAATATACCTTAATCCCTTTGTATTCACCCTATCTGGATATTAAAGAGCAGGGTGAGTATTTTTCTGTCAGCCATAACCAGCAAACTATGTTGCTATTGCAGAGCGATACACTGTTATTGCCCGTTAGTAATATCACGCTGGAAGAATTAAACGGTTTTATTATTGAGCAGCTGCAAAGCCGCAGTTTATTTGAGCGGCTTAGTATTGAGCGATTTGAATTATCTGTTTCTTCTGGGCCGGGGCAGCGTGTTAAGCGGGAGCTTAGGGTTCAGCCTTAAAATTAATTGGTTAGAGTAGGTGGGGATTTGTCGCTTTAAAGTGTCTTACATAAGAGGGAGGGGGTTTATTGTTTTCTATATTCAGGTGGATAAAATTTGAGTGGTTTTCGTTGTAAGTCTTTGTTTTTAGGCATGTAGAAATTGTCTTTCGACAGTTTTACCCGTCAGTACATTGTCGCATCCTAGAGCATCAAGTCATTGAAAATCAGGAGTGTGATATGAAAATCAATATTGAAAAAATTAACCTGCCCTATAAAACTCCATTCTCAATTACCGGGTATACCTTTAATGGGGCAAATACAATAAGGGTGACTTTGGTCGATAATTGTCTCTCTGGAGCCGGCGAAGCCTATGCAATGGGAGAAACGGCACTCGGCATTTTTTACGAAGGCGAAACCATGGATTCAATGGCATTACAATTAGAGTCTGTGCTGGAACAGCTGGGTAGTGGCGTCACTAATGATAGCCTTCAGAGCCTGCTTCCACGTGGTGGTGCTAGAAATGCCTTTGATTGTGCTCTGTGGGACCTTAAAGCAAAGTGCTCAGGAAGGTCTATTTGGGAATTACTTAATTTAAAGCCAAAACCGCTTAAGACGGTTTCAACCATAGGTATTGATACGCCTGGAAAGATGGGGGCGGCAGCGCTGTTGGCAGCGCAATTTACAAATTTGAAGGTTAAGCTAAGCAATGATGATCCTATTGCCCGCTTAGAGGCTGTCAGGGCTGCCCGTCCTGATGCAAACATCATTGTTGATATCAATCAGGGGTGGAGCTTTTCCGAGCTAAAGGAGTATTTGCCCGCTGCTGAAAAATTGAATATTGCCATGATTGAGCAGCCATTGCCGCGAGGAGCCGATGAGGAACTTGAAGACTTCAAGTCACCTATACCTCTCGGGGCGGATGAATCCTGTCTTGATAGCAAAGAATATGAAGTGGCCAAGAATCGCTATGATGTTATTAATGTCAAGCTTGAAAAGTGTGGTGGTTTAACGGATGCATTAAAAATTGTAGAGCTAGCTAAACGAGATGGCAAAGGGCTGATGGTAGGTAATATGGGAGGTTCTTCCCTATCAATGGCCCCAAGCTTTGTAATAGGCCAGTTTTGTGAGTATGTAGATATTGATGGCCCTTTACTACTTGTTGAGGATGTAGCGCATGGTCTTCATTATGGTGAGGGTGGTGTAGTTGATATTCCAAGCTCTTCTTTGTGGGGATGATCTTTAATCAGTATTTTGAATTGGCTTTCTTTTAAGAGAGCCTTTTATGGTTCTTTTCCCATTTTTTGGTGGTGAAAAAATGCAGCAAGCGGTGAATAACGATTTTATGGACGCCTTTGCCTATTCCGGCTCTTCCAGACTTCGTGAGTTAGCGGATAAACATGAGTTACTTATAGACGATGAAGAGTTTTTCCCAGGGGGGCACTTAACTCGCTATAGAATTAATAACTCTTATCAAAGAGGTGTTCAGGAAATTGTAAAACTATCATCAGGTTTCTCTGTAATTACCACAAGCTTTGAGGCGCTTGATTTGCAAACTACCAGTTATAGTGGGACAGACTGGATCGTCTTACAGTGCTGTGTTTCAGGTGAATATGACATTATTATCAACGATGGTAAGCCGCAGAGATTATTACCTGGTGACTGTCGTCTGGATATATTGACTGGAGAATCAACTTGGACACGCCGCCAAATTGCAGCAACACGCTATCGTTATGTGGGAATATTTTTACGCCCGGAAGATTTATTGTTGCTGCTTAGTGCTGGTGAACGTTCCCGCAATACTCTAGTTGAATTACTATCTTCAAAGGGCCATGTAGATCAGAGAACATACACTTTTCCAGGTTCCAATAGTCTAATAGCAACAGTCAATGAAGTGGCTGAGTTTGGTGACTTTGGTGGGCTTCGGCCTGCGTTTGTTAAGGCAAAGTCTATTGAACTCTTGGTTTTCGCTCTTAATAAGGCGCGATGGGCTGAAAGAAATTGTCAAAGTTTGCAGCAGCGGGCCACACTTTCACGCAGGGCAAAAATGGCTTATGAGATTAAAAATATTATTGATCGCGAGTTCGCCGTTGGGCATACATTGGAAATACTTGCATCTCGGGTAGGAAGTAATAGAACCTCAGTGACTCAAGCTTTTAAGGCGGAATATCATAAAACACCTATGGAGTATTTAAAGTACGTGCGCCTTAGTAACGCACATGAGATGTTGATACATCACGAGGGTGGGCTAGATGCTATAGCCGAGCATGTGGGCTATGCTGATACCGCAAGTTTTATTCGGGCATATCGTAAGTTTTTCGGGAAAACTCCAGGTAATGTCAAACCTTGATAAAGCCTATAGCTGTGTTTCCAGCGGCAATGCCGTTGTATTCTTAATTTCAGTCACCGCCACATGGGAATGCACTTCACCAATATGATTCAAATTCACCAAATACTCCCGCACAAAGGTTTCATAATGACGAATATCCCGAGCAACAATTTTTAACATAAAATCCCACATCCCCGTCATGGTGTAACACTCCGTGACTTCGGGCAGTAATTTCACTTCATCTTCAAAATCCTGCAGATTTTTTTTGCCCTGAGTCGCAAGGCTTACCGTGGCAAACACCACAATATCCATCCCCAGTTTCTCCCGGTCCAGTACCGCCACCTTGCGGTTAATTAAGCCCTGTTCCTCCAGCCGGCTAATCCGCCGCCAGCACGGGGATTGGGACATATTAATCCGGTCGGCAATTTCTTGGGTGGTCAGGCTGGCGTCCTGCTGTAGCAGGTCGAGAATACGGATATCCTGGGGGCTTAGTTCTGTGCTCATGATCGGTTCCTATTACAGTCAATGCTGTTGTTTATTATAGACTTAATAAAATTGATTGTTGGATTAAAATTCTCATTATTATTCAATTGTCGTATAAAAATTACAATATTCGGCATATATCCGGTTTATTAGAATAAAAATTTCAAGCCCAAATCGCTATGATTTCCCCCATAAACAAGCCTTAATTTATTGGTTAGATCACGCTGTGAGGGGATGGAATGCCGGACACTGTATTAACGAATATATCGCTGGACGATAAGTACACACTAAAGTCGAAACGCGCCTATATGACAGGCATCGAGGCACTGGTGCTACTGCCTATATTGCAGCATCAGCGAGATGTAGATCGCGGCCTGAATACCGCCGCCTTTATCTCCGGCTATCGCGGTTCGCCATTGGGGACAGTTGATCAGGCGATGTGGAAAGCACAGCCCTTTCTGGATAGGCATAATATTACCTTTCAAGCCGGCATCAACGAAGATTTAGCCGCCACCGCTGTGTGGGGCAGCCAGCAAGTGAATATATTTGAAGGTGCCAAATACGATGGCGTTTTTGGTATGTGGTACGGCAAAGGCCCGGGTCTTGATCGCAGTATGGATGTGATCAAACATGCCAATGCCGCCGGTACTTCAAAATTTGGTGGTGTACTGGCCATTGCCGGTGATGACCATGCCAGTAAATCTTCAACCCTGCCGCACCAATCCGAACATATGTTTATTGGTGCTTCCATCCCCGTACTCAATCCCGCCAATGTACAAGAAGTGTTAGACCTCGGTGTGTACGGTTGGGAGCTATCGCGTTTTTGTGGTTCCTGGGTGGGTATGAAAGCGATCACCGATAATATGGACTCTGCGATTTCTGCCGAGGTCGATCCCAACCGCGTCAATATTGTTATCCCTGAAAATTTTAAAATGCCTGAAGATGGCGTTCATGCCCGCTGGCCTGATAAACCTCTGGCACAAGAACAGCGGCTAAATAAATATAAAATTTACGCCGCCCGGGAATTTGCCAGAGTTAATGGCCTTAACAAAGTTGTGATTGATAGTGATAAACCCCGCCTTGGTATTATGACTACAGGTAAAGCCTATCTGGATGTAATGCAAGCGCTGGAAGATTTAGGGATTAACGAAGAAAAAGCCCGCGCGATTGGTTTACGTATTTTTAAAGTGGGGATGAGTTGGCCGCTTGAGCCTGTAGGTACGCATAATTTTGCCGAGGGGTTGGAAGAAATCCTGGTGGTTGAAGAGAAGCGCTCAATTCTTGAAGACCAATTAACCAGCCAGCTCTATAACTGGCCCGTTGAGCGTCGGCCACAGGTGATCGGTGAGTTTGACGAAGAGGGCGATGACCTACTGCCGAATCAAAGTGAATTAACCCCGGCGATGGTTGCTCGTGTTATTGCAGCCCGTTTAGCCCGTTTTTATCAGGACGATATTATTGATAAGCGTTTGGCTTTTTATCTGCAAAAAGAGCAGGCTCTGGCGCAACCTCGCAAGCTATTAGAGCGCACCCCCCATTACTGTTCCGGCTGCCCCCATAGTACTTCCACCCGGTTACCCGAAGGTAGTCGTGCTTTGGGGGGCATTGGTTGTCACTATATGGGCACATGGGAAAAGGGCGATCGTCGAGCAGATACCTTTACTCAAATGGGGGGCGAAGGCGTTAGCTGGGTAGGGCAGGCTCCGTTTACCAGTACTAAGCATGTCTTTCAAAATCTGGGCGACGGTACTTATTTTCATTCTGGCCTCTTGGCTATCCGTCAAGCCATAGCCGCTAAAGTTAATGTCACCTATAAAATTCTCTATAACGATGCTGTAGCGATGACAGGTGGTCAATCCGTGGATGGCCCGCTGTCTATTGATCGTTTGTTATTGCAGTTACGAGGTGAAGGCGTACAGCGTATTGCCCTGGTATCCGATTACCCGGAAGACCATAAGGGAAAACTTGAACATTTTAATGGCTTTTCTATTGACCATCGTGATGATCTGATCAGTATTGAAAAAGAGCTACGTGATATTAAAGGCACCACCGTGTTAATTTACCAGCAAACCTGCGCCGCAGAAAAACGCCGCCGACGTAAAAAGGGGTTAATGGTAGATCCCCCCAAACGGATCATGATTAACCCTGAAGTCTGTGAAGGCTGTGGTGATTGCAGTATCCAATCCAATTGTCTATCGGTGACACCGCTGGAAACCGAGCTGGGCCGCAAGCGTGAAATTGACCAAAGTGCCTGCAATAAAGACTATTCCTGCGTTAAAGGCTTTTGCCCCAGCTTTGTTTCTGTTGTCGGTGGTAGCCTGAGAAAAAGCACCCTGGCTGAAAGGCCGAATAACTTTAAAGACTTACCTGTACCGGTTGTTGCCCCTATTGATAGCCAGCCCTGGAATATTATTGTGACGGGTATTGGCGGTACGGGTGTATTAACTATCGCTGCATTAGTGGCGATGGCTGCTCATATTGAAGGCAAGGGTTGCGCCACGATGAACCAGACCGGTTTGGCGCAAAAATTTGGTGCTGTAGTAAGCCATGTTCGCGTCGGTAAAAACCAGCAAGCCATTAACTCAGTCCGTGTTCCCGCCGGTGATGCGGATTTGTTACTGGGCTGCGATTTGGTCGTGAGTGCCGGTGATGAAGCACTGGCCAAAGTGAATATTGAACGTTCCTACGCCATTATCAATGAACATCAATCCATGACCGCCGATTTTATTACTGACCCTGATTTACGTTTTACCTCTGAGGATATGAAGCAGTCTATTATCGAAGAAGTGGGACAAGATGAAGTGGGTCGGGATAAGGTGGGTTTTATTAATGCTACAGCCATCGCTACACAGCTCTTTGGTGATTCTATTGCCAGTAATTTATTTCTGTTGGGTTATGCCTGCCAGCAGGGTTATATCCCCGTTACCGTTGATGCGCTGCAACAGGCCATTACATTAAATGGTGTGGCGGTAGAGTTTAATAAAAAGGCCTTTTTATGGGGGCGTCGTGCCGCTGTTGATTTGGAGCAGGTATTAGACTGCGCTGAGATTAAACCGGCCTTTAAGCCTCTGGAGAAAATTAATGACATTATTGCAGACCGCTACCAGCGTTTAACAGATTATCAAAATAGTGATTATGCTGACCGCTATCAGCTGCTGGTTAATAAGGTACAGGAAGCTGAGCGTCAAATTATCGATAATAATGACGGCCGCTTAGCTAAAGCCGTTGCTAAATACCTTTATAAGCTGATGGCCTATAAAGATGAATACGAAGTGGCCAGGCTTTATAGCAATGGAGATTTTCAAAACCGCATCAAGCAACAGTTTGAAGGTGATTACCATGTACAATTTCACTTAGCCCCTCCCGGTCTGGCGAAAAAAGATGCGGATACCGGCTTGCCCTTAAAGCGTCAATTTCCCCAGTTATTAATGGCCGGTTTTAAAGTGCTGGCAAAATTTAAGTTCCTTCGTGGTACCGCCTTTGATGTGTTTGCTTATTCAGAAGATCGCCAGTTGGAAAGAGAGCTGTTGGCGGACTATGAAGCGCTGGTTGCCGAGATTATTGCAAAGCTAAGTCCAGCCAACTATGACGTTGCTATAGCTTTGGCCTTAACGCCTGAATATATTCGCGGCTATGGCCATATTAAAGCCCGTCATGTAAAGACCTTGGCAGTAAGAAAACACACCCTGTTAAAACAGCTGCGCGGTGAAATTATTGATGTTCTCGCTGTTGCCGCCTAACCCTAAACACTGATTACCGAGATAAAGCTATGAATGTATTTGATCACCCGGACTTTGATCACCATGAATTGGTTGCCTTTAAAGAAGATCAGGCCTCAGGACTAAAGGCCATTATTGCCGTCCATAATTCTACCCTTGGCCCTGCGTTGGGGGGTGCCGTATGTTTTCTTATGTTTCCAATACTGAAGCCCTAAGCGATGTGCTGCGTTTATCGCGGGGTATGACCTACAAGTCTGCCTTAGCGGGTATTGCCTTGGGTGGCGGTAAGTCAGTGATTATTGGTAACCCTCACCAGGATAAATCCCGCCAATTGCTATTGGCGATGGGGGAATTTATTAATAGCCTTAGCGGTACTTATATTACCGCTGAAGATTCCGGTACCGGCGTGGCCGATATGGCGATTATGGGGGAGAAAACCCCTTATGTAACGGGCGTGGTGACCGGCGAAGAACATGGCGGAGATCCATCACCGATCACGGCCTATGGTGTTTATCAGGGTATAGTGGCGTCGGTGGCGCACCAGTTTAAAAGTAACTTGCAGGGTGTGCGTATTGCTATGCAAGGTATTGGTAATGTTGGTTATCACCTTGCCCGTCAATTAATTTCAGCGGGCGCTACCGTTTATGCTGCGGATATTAATCCTGCCAATATTCAACGGGCGGTTAACCAGTTAGGTGTGATTGAAGTACCGCTGGACGATATTATGTCGATTGATGTGGATGTATTGGCCCCCTGTGCATTGGGTGGGGCGATTAATGCCGACAGTATCGATATGATTAAAGCCAAAGTCGTTGCGGGCGCAGCGAATAATCAGTTGGCCACGGTTGATATGGGGTTGGCACTAAAAGAGCGGGGCATATTATATGCTCCGGATTATGTGATTAACTCCGGCGGCATTATCGATGTTTATTACCAGACTAAAGGTATACGGGACCGTAAAAAAGTGGATGCCCATGTGGAGCGCATTGGTGACACTCTGAAAACCATTTTTACCCGGTCTGATCAAACGGGTCATGCTACCAGTGGTATTGCCGATCAGTTGGCTGAAGAAATTCTGGCCGGTGATGTTCAAGAGATGAGTGCCTAAAGGCTGCTTATTTCATCTTGCCAAAGAGCATATCTACCAGCATATCCGCGTGTTTTTCCACGCGGATCTCTGTTCTTGAATCCACCCCAAATAATAATTCACACTCAGGGGCAAAAGAGAAGATCGTCGAGCTGGCGCTGACCATAATATAGTACCAATGGATAAATTGGTCTCGGTCCAGCCCTTGGGTTTCTTTGACCAATTTTTCCATTAGCTGAGCAGCAGGGCGGATATGGTTATCGGTCAGGTAATCGATGCGCCAGCTATGTTGCCGGGCTTCCTGACTCATTAACCGGCTTAGCTCAGGGTGTTTGGCATGAAAGCGCACATAAAAGCGCACTACAAAAGCCAGCCTGTCCCTTTCCGTTAGCTCCTTCATAATTTCCTGGCGATGGGTAAATTCATCCCGCATCAGGCCAAAGGTAGCGTCGACAACGGTTTTCCAGAGATTATCTTTATCGTCAAAATGGTAAGCGACCAAGCCGCGCTGGACACCGGCAGCATTTTCAATATCACGGATAGAAACCCCTTCAAAGCCTTGTTCTGAAAATATACGCGTGGCGGCTTCCAGTACTTTGGCACGGGTAATCTCGGTCCGTTCCTGGGTGCGGCGGGTTCTTTTCTTGGGGGCTTTGGCGGCTGTGGCGCTGTCGTTATTGCTCATAATGGCTCAGTTTATAGTCCTTGGGGCTAAACTTTCTAGCGGCCCGAATTATAACGAATGAAGTGGTTATCAGCTAATTAATAATTTTTCGCTCTAATGCGAATTTAATGCTTACTATTTTGGTTATAAGGAATCGGGCGAAATTCTCAGTGATTACTGCGTTAAGCTGAATAAAAATCCATCACAAAGCTTTCTCTTTTAGCCAGTAATATTGGTTATAAATATATATAAAACAATTGCTTACAATATTTTATGGCTTTTCATTCTCTACCCGGTCCTGCCCCTGATTTGTAGGCTATTTAAGCTGTTATCTTCTCAGTAGAGTGATTAATATAATCACTAAATTTGTTGACATGCAAATATAATAATTATAAATTTTGTACGTCTACGAAATAAAGCTATAGTTCTAAGACCACTTTTTGTAGTTCAGAGCTATCATCATAAGTAAGCCAACGGGGGAATGACCTTGAATAACTGTAGAAGCAAACGATCACCTTTATACCTGGCCACATTATTGGCGGCGGGTATTATGCCAACCACTGCCACCGCTCAGGTGGTGTTAGAAGAAATTATTGTTGTGAGCACCAGGGATGAATCCTCCCTGATGGAAACCTCAGCATCAGTAAGTGCTTTTGATTCCGATACGCGTGACCTATTGGGTATCGATAACGCTCAAGACCTGGTGGTTCATTCACCGTCTCTGGTTATCGCCCCTAGCCGGATCAGCATCCGTGGTGTAGGTCGCCCGAATATTGCGCTGGGTTCTGATCCCGGTGTTGGTATTTATTGGGACGGTATCTACTCAACTGAAAATGATATTTTTGGTTTTGCTAACTTTTTAGATATAGAGCGTGTGGAAGTTTTGCGTGGTCCACAGGGCACGTTATTTGGCCGTAATTCTATTGGTGGTGCAATTAACTTTATTAGTAAGCAGCCTACCGTTGAGTGGAGTGGTGAAGTCACTGCTGAACTGGGCAACCATGATTACACCGTAGGGCAGGGGCTGGTGAGTGGTCCGCTGACGGATAAATTGACCATGTTAGGTGCTATATCTGAAATCAAGCGTAGTGGTTTCCAGGACAATATCGCCAACGGTAAAGATCATGATCAGGCAGAAAGCCAGTACGCCACCTTACACTTTTTCCATGAAACCACAGAGAGCTGGAGCAACAGTATAAAGCTGGTTAACCGCGAATCGAACATTCGCCCTGAAACCGCTTATGCGCCGGATCCTTTTGTTACAGATTATATCGATGCGACCTTGGACGCAGGTAACCTGCCAGGTATGTACCCTGACAATAACTTTGCTAACCCAAACCAGGGCCAGACTACAGACAACCCAGCGGTTAGAGATATCGATAAAGTCTCGGTTGATCGCGACCCTTATCAAGATAACCAGCGCAAGCAGATTATTGTTATCAGTGAATATGATGCTGATGATTACCTGATCAAATATACCGGTGGCTATACCGAGTTTGATTTTGAACTGGACTACGATGCGGATTTGTTAACTCAGGCAGACTCTGGTTTGGATTGGAGCCAGATGCAGTTTGAGCTTTTCCCTGGTGTATCTGTGCCGGCTTCAAGGATTACAGGCTTGTCTTTAACGCCCGCTGATATTACCCGCCCCTTTTCTCAAGAAGCTGATTTCACCTCCCATGAAATCCAGTTTATTACCAACTATGACAGTAGCCTGAACTTCACTACCGGTTTGTATTACTACAACAGTGATGAAGCACAGGAACTGGCCTTTATTGAAAATAACCCTGATGTGGTTGCCGCTTATACTGCTTTAGCAGCCGTGGTACCGGGTGGCTTGCCGGTTAACCCTGATGGTGATTTGTTTAGAGGTACTTCACAGCTGGATACAACCTCTTATGCGGTATATGGCCAGATGGATTGGGACTGGACTGACCAGACTACAATTACTTTTGGTCTGCGTTATTCCTATGATGAAAAAGAAGGCCAGGACACTACCTTTGTACAATATGTGTATGAAGATGCGACTGACCCAGGTCTTATCGGCGACCCAACTGACAATGTTGTAGAGCGCAAGATTGATGAAGATTGGGATAAAATCACCTGGCGTTTAGGGGTTGATCATATCCTTGATGAAAATCACTTCTTATATGCCTTTGCGGCAACGGGCTATCGCTCTGGTGGTTTTAACCTGATGAACCCAACCGACAACTCAGATGTAGGTACGGTTGACCCTGAAGACCTATTGTCTTTTGAGGCTGGCTATAAAGGCTCCTTAATGGATGGTCGTTTAAATGTCGGTACTGCGGTTTACTACTACGACTATACCGATCTGCAAGTGCTGAAAAGCGATGTGGTTAACGGTGTACCGCTAACCAGTTATGAAAATGCCGCCGAAGCGGAAGCTTACGGTCTTGAAGCAGAATTTAGTGCATTGGTTAATGAGTATGTAAGCCTGACCGGTAACTACTCATACAACAATACCGAGTACAAAGATTTTGACTCGATTGATACGACAGCTTGTCAGTTGGCTAGCGGCGCGTTAAATGACGGCAGCCCGGTTGACCCGGCTATCTGTGATGTTCAAGACCTGAGTGGTAATAACTTTATCTATGCTCC
Organism: Oceanicoccus sagamiensis; assembly: GCF_002117105.1. Taxonomy (GTDB): domain Bacteria; phylum Pseudomonadota; class Gammaproteobacteria; order Pseudomonadales; family Dasaniaceae; genus Oceanicoccus; species Oceanicoccus sagamiensis. The sequence continues at coordinate 3,207,990 of NZ_CP019343.1, forward strand.
AGAGCATAAGGCATCGCTTAATACCGTGGTTATGTGGACGATGATCGATCTGGATTGGACGGCTGTACTGACCTATCAATACACCGATGAGCAATATTCCAATGCTTTCAATAACGACGATTATGATTTGATTGATTCCCGTGATCGTATTGACGCCCGTATTAGTGCGGCCAGTCAGGACGAAACCTGGGAAGTGACAGCCTACATTAAAAACATCGAAGACAACCGTGAAGTGACATTGCGTGACCGTCCAAGCACAGTCTCTGGTGTTAATACGGTAGCGCTTACCGATCCACAAATGTACGGCGTTAAATTCAAGTACAAGTTTTAAGCCTATCTAGCTAGTCTCCCTTGCTGGCACTTCGGTGCCAGCCTTTTTTATCTGGCTATTTTTAGCCGTTTGTCTGTAATTATTTAAGGTCTTTTATGCTTGTCAGCGCTTTACTAAAACCCCTGGTTAAATTAACCGCGCGATTAGTTTTGCTGATGGTCTTCTTTACTGTGCCCGCTTTGTCACAAACCGGTGCGCAAATAGAGTCCCGCTTAGATAAGGTAGATCATAAAGAAATTACTCTCTGGAGTGAGGGTGTTCGCCTGCAAGGGGATATCTACAAACCAAAGAATTTACAACCCGGTGATAAATTGCCGGGTATTTTATTAGTGCATGGCTGGGGTGGGGTAAAACAACATCTGCAGCGTGCTTATGGACCACAATTTGCCGAACTGGGTTTTATTGTATTGGCCTTCGATTATAAAGGCTGGGGTGAAAGTGATGGGCCTTTATTGGTGCCTGAAGCCTTGCAGCCTATAGAAGTCTCTGCCGATATTGATCTTAAAGCCAAACATATCCGCAAAATTGTAAACCCTTTATCGATGGTTGCTGATGCCAGAGCTGCACTACACTACCTGGCGGGCGAACCCCAGGTAATGTCTAACAATATTGGTGTGTGGGGCACTAGCTTGGGCGGTGGTGTAGCCTTGGTTACCAGCGCCAATGATAACCGTGTTAAAGCCTATGTTGATCAAATTGGAGCGGTTAACTTTAAAGCCAACCTCGATATGATTACCGATGGTATGGTAAGGCGTTGGGAAACCCAGCGCGCCCGGGGGAAATCACCCAATACCCTGGCGCTGAAGCGGCGATTATTCCCGGTTTAAAAGGCTTTCCCGATTGGATCGGGATGAAGAATTTTGATTCATTGGCCTATGCCGAACAATTAACCATGCCCACCCTGATTATTGATGCCGAGGAAGAAGAACTTTTTGCCCGGGATAAAAATGGTTTGGTACTGCACGAAGCGATTAAAGACCGTGTTGAAACCAAATATGTCACTTACCCCGGTAAACACTACGATATGTACCGTGGTGAGAATTACCGCAATGCCTTACGCGATGCCCAGGACTGGTTTGTCACCCATTTAAAAGGCAATGCCGAGGGTGCCAGCCTCTACAAAGAAAAATGTGCGCTATGCCATTCTAATCCACAAATACGCGCCCCTGCTTTTAGTATCTTAAAGTCCATGAGTGAAGAAAAAGTATTGCTTGCAATGACGGAAGGTAAAATGAAGCAGCAGGCGGCCAGTTTAAGTGATAAGCAGCGCAGCCAATTAGCCAAATACTTAAGCACTGGTGTACAAGACCCTCGGGCCTGGGAAACTACCGTGGCCTGCGATGCGGGCACAGCGTCAAAAGAGATTAATGCTGCTGTTACTGGCTGGGGTTATGGCCTTAATAATCACCGCTATCAACCGGAGGCCTTGGCGGGTTTAACGGCCAATGATTTACCTGAACTTGAGCTAGCTTGGGCGCAGGGCTTTCCCGGCACTACCGAGATGCGGTCTCAGCCAGTAATTACTGAAGATACGCTCTATCTGGGTGTGCAATCCAGTAGTGCTATCTATGCCTTTGATTTAGCCAGTGGCTGTTTAAAGTGGGTCCATCGTGGTGGACCGGTTCGTTCAGCCTTAAGTTTTGCGCGCATGCCAGAGAGCAATACTCCCATCCTGTTTTACGGTGATGCCAATGGGGTAGTGCATGTAGTCGATGCTACTGATGGCAGCGAAGTCTGGGCTAAAAAAATCGCACTGGATGATATTGTGATTACCGGTACTCCGGTATTGCACCAGCAAAAACTCTTTGTCCCCTTGTCGACCAGTGAAATCGCTAAAACCTTTAATTCAAAATATGAATGTTGCAAAGCCCATGGCGGAGTAGTGGCCCTGGATATTCGTACGGGTAAAACACTGTGGACTTACGAAACCACAGCGGCTGCCAAACCCTTGGGTAAAAATGCAGTAGACACCACTATATGGGGGCCATCCGGTGCACCGATATGGACAACACCGGCTATCGATGCCAAACGTAACCGCTTATATATAGGCACCGGTGAAAACTATTCTCACCCTGCCACCTCTACCAGCGATGCCATTATTGCTTTAGATCTGGATACCGGTAAGCAGCAGTGGATTTATCAAGCCCGTAAAGATGATGTTTACAATATGGCCTGTGTTAGCTATCTGGGTTTTCCCGATGGGCCAAATTGCCCTGAAAATTACGGCCCCGATTTTGACTTTGGTGCCTCGGTTGTTATCACTCAGGATAAAAACGGCAAAGACCTATTATTAGCGGCGCAGAAATCTGGCGATGTTTATGCGCTGGACCCGGATAAAAACGGTGCCGTTGTATGGCAGCAAAAACTCTCTGACGGTACTCCTGTCGGCGGTGTGCACTGGGGTATGGCCGTAGCGGGGCAACAAGTTTTTGTTCCAGTCGCTGACCCAGACTGGGATATTCAAGGCTGGACCTATAAACCACAGCCTGGTATTGCCGCTTTAGATATTACTACCGGTGCAATTAATTGGCGCTATCAGGCAGAGCGCGGTTGCAAGATTGATGCTTCAACCTATAACACCACGGCACAAAGACATTCCGAAAAGTGGCCAGCCTGTCATTTTCTCTATGGATTTTCTGGCGCAGCAACCGCCATTGATGGCGCGGTATTAGCGGGGTCCTTAAACGGCACCTTATATGCCTTTGCTGCCAACGACGGTAAGCCGCTATGGCAATTTCCCACCAATAGAAGCTTCGATACTTTAAATGGTGTACAGGCTCATGGTGGGGCTTTAGACAACGCCGGTCCTGCGGTGGGGCATGGTTATCTGGTCCTGCAAAGCGGCTATAGCTATATCAAACAAATGCCCGGCAATGTATTGCTGGTATTTAAGAAAAAATAGAGAACAACACTATGTTTAAGCTTGATCCCATGCAGAGTTATATGATGCCCGCGCATTTTGGGCCCCGTTATATTGGCGAAAAAACCAGTGGTTGGTATCGCGATGTAACGGCCATGACATTATCTTATCGTACCGATAGAGAAAAATTAGCAGCCTATTTACCGAATAATGTCACCGTGGCTGAGGACGCTATTGTTTCCGTTTTTTATGCCTGTAATAAACAGGTCGACTGGTTGGCTGGTCGTGGCTATAACATGATCGGTGTGACCGCGGCGGTGGTTTATCAGGGTGAAGAAGGGCCGATAGAGGGCAGTTATAGTTTAGTGATTTGGGAAAATCTGACCGACCCTATTTTATCGGGCAGAGAGTTACAGGGTATCCCAAAAGTGTATGCCGATATTCCAGAACATAGCATTGACCAGGGTAAATGGTCCTGCACGGCCAGTCATTTTGATAGCACCATTGTCGACTTATCTGTCAGTAATCTGGTTGCGGTGGATGCAGAACAGGTCACCGCCAGTCAAAAAGACAATGTCGATAAAGATAACCCAATGGGTTGGCGTTACTTACCGGCTCTGGGTGGCTTTGGCCCGGAAGTGGTTAATGAGATTACCACCTACCCTTCAGAAAATATTTTTACTGAAGTGTCGGTAGGGGAAGGGCAGATAGATTGGCATCAGTTGACCTGGGAGCAAAACCCGACCCAGTTCCATATTGTTAATGCACTGGCAGATTTGCCGATGCTGGAGAATTTACCGGCTATTGTGACTAAAGGCAGTACCAACTTAATGGTGCCTGAACGCTGGACGCGCACACTGCGCTAGTATTGATAAAGGATCATTATGAAGGTGAATGATATTAATCGTGTTTGTTTTATCGGCTCTGGCACGATGGGGTGTTTTAATTCCCTGTTAGCGGCTCTGGTGGGCTATGACTGCGTGCTGTTCGATATCGACGAAGAGAGCTTTAAGCAGGTTCCTCAGGCGCAACAAGATATCGGTGCATTTTTGGTGGGCTCAGGCTTTTGCACTGAGCAAGCGATTGCCGAAGCCCAGTCTCGTATTCGTTTTGAAACGGATTTATCACAGGCGGTAGCAGGGGCTGATCTGATTAGTGAGTCCGTTCCTGAGCGTCTTTCTCTAAAACAGGAATTACATCAACAGTTGGAATCTATTTGCCCTGAGCATTGTATTCTGACCACTAACACCTCGAACTTAATGGTATCGGAAATTCAAGCCCCGTTGGCCAGCGGCAAACGCTTTGCTGCCCTGCATTCCCATTTAGGTGCCTTGCTGATTGATATTGTTGCCGGGCCTCGTACTGATGCTAGCACGGTTGATACTTTAAAGCGCTATGTGCTCAGCCTTAATGCCGTTCCTTTAGTATTGAAAAAGGAAAACCCCGGCTATGTATTAAATGCGATACTCGGGCCATTACTAACCATGTCGATGATGTTAGTGATAGAAAAAGCTGCCACGATCGAAGACTTGGATGCTGCTTGGCTGAGTCACCGCAAGGGACCTATGGGGCCGTTTGCGATGATGGATTTATTTGGTTTGGATGTGATCGCCGATAGCTGGCAGCAACCCAGACCGGACCCGGCGATGCAAGCCCTGCGTACTAAAATACTCGGCTTTATTACCCCGTATATTGAACGGGGTGATTTGGGTATGAAGTCTAAAAAAGGTTTTTATCAATACCCGGACCCTGCCTATCAGCAAGCTGGCTTTGTTGACCCCGCTAAAGATTTATCTGGCCTCGATAGTATTCTGGTCGCCACCATTATTGAAAACGCCATTATTATCGCCAATAAAGCTGTGGCCGAACCTAAAGATATTGATCGGGCCTGGATGACAGCCACCTATTTGGATATTGGTCCTTTTGGGTTGCTGGATGCCATCGGCCTGAATGACTTTCTAACAAATTATCATCAACTGGTGGCAGCCGGTTTATTTACTCCTGCCGCTGCAGCCATTGTTGATACTTATCTACAGCCAAAACTGGACCTTGAGCACTTGGGTGAAAAAACCAAACAGGGTTTTTATAGCTACCCTAATCCGCTGTTCCAAGAAGCCAACTTTTTACTGGATACTTAATGCTATGACACTTAAAAATACGCTAGACAATATTCAGCAGGCCATTGCCGGTTTAACCGCGCCGGGTGGTGATTTTGAAATTATTCAAGCGGATGTGCTGGGTCAAAGCTTGCCCGTCTATAAGCCGGCACCTGGCAGTTTGCGTGATATTTATATGGCTTGCCTGCAGCATAACCAAAAAACGTTTTTGGTCTATCACCAGCAGCGCTTGAGCTTTATGGATACCTATCAGCAGACGGCAAAGTTTGCCTATATCCTGACGCAACAATTTGATGTTAAAAAAGGCGACCGTGTAGCAATTGCAATGCGTAATAATCCCGAATGGATTGTGGCCTTTATGGCCGCTACTTCACTGGGTGCTGTTGCTGTACCGATGAATGGTTGGTGGACGACAGAAGAATTGGAGTACGGCCTGCAAGACTGTGGTGCCAAAGTGGTTGTGGTGGATAACCAGCGTATGCAACGCATTGAGCCGTTTTATCAAGCAATGGATATACGCGCAGTTGTGATTAGCAGCGCGGCCAATAGCCAGCCCAGTACCGATACTCAATTTAACTATTCAGAGCTGATGAGTGCTTGTGCTGATCAGCAGATGCCAACCGTTGAAATTTCCACCGATGATGATGCCACCATACTGTATACCTCAGGTTCCAGTGGTAAACCCAAAGGTGTAGTGGCGACCCATCGCAGTATTATCAATACTTTAGTGAGTTGGTTATTACTGGCTGTAGGGTCTGAAGTAGCCGGTGCCAAACCTGACAATATGCCTGAGGCGGATGATTTAGTGGCCTTATTAACAGTGCCCTTATTTCATGTGACCGGTTGCCATAGTTTGTTTTTACTCTCGCTGATTATCGGCCGTAAAGTGGTCATGATGCATAAGTGGGACCCGCAAGAGGCGCTGAAATTAATCGAGCAGGAAAAAGTCACCTATGTGAATGGTGTGCCCACCATGTCACAGGAACTACTGGATGCGGCAGAAAATACCGACCGCGATATTTCCAGCTTGGTTGAATTAGCCTCAGGCGGGGCCGCCAGACCACCTGAGCATGTGCGCCGTATTAGTGAGACTTTTAAAATGAACCCGGTCAACGGTTATGGTTTAACAGAAACCAATGCCATGGGCGCTGTGAACGCGGGTATTACCTATATAGAGTGTCCCGATAGTGTGGGTATGCCATCACCTGCTGTTACCGAAATCCGCATTGTGGATGAGCAGGGCAATAGTCTGCCTGCTGGTGAACGTGGTGAAATCTGTATTAAAAGCCCAGCCAATGCCCGCGGTTATTGGAATAACCCAACGGCGACAGCCGATGCCTTTAAAGATGGTTGGTTTCATACCGGTGATGTGGGTTATCTCGATGACTTGAATATGCTTTTTATCGTCGACCGGATTAAAGATATTATTATACGCGGCGGTGAAAATATTAGCTGTAATGAAGTAGAAGCTGCTATTTATGCTTATGAAGGAGTAGCGGAAGTGGCCGTGTTTGCAGTGCCTGATGAACGTCTGGGTGAAGTGGTAGGCGCCAAGTTATTTATGAAGGCCAATGCTTCGATCACAGAGCAGCAGTTAGTTGAATTTCTTCAAGATCATATTGCGGCGTATAAGATTCCTTCACATCTTATTATTAGTGAAGAACCGTTACCGCGTACAGCTACCGATAAAATCTTTAAACGTGAAATTAAAGAGCAGTATCTTGCTGCTATGCAAGCGTCTGTTTAAGGTTTGGGTGAGAGTTTTATGTCAGCCTCAGATTTAAGTCTTCAAAATCTTTTTTCTCTAACGGGAAAAGTTGCGCTGGTAACCGGCGGCTCCAAGGGTATTGGCCGGATGATTGCTCAGGGCTTATTACAGGCCGGTGCCAAGGTTTATATTAGCGCCCGCAAAGCCGACGAATGCCAACAGGTAGCGGAAGAACTATCAGCCTTTGGTGACTGTGTTGCTATCGCCAGTGACGTGACACTGCCAGAAAGTCGCCAACAACTGATTGAGCAACTATCGGCCCGGGAATCGCAGCTGAATATTTTGGTGAACAATGCGGGCAGTGCCTGGGGTGCCAGTTATGAAGAGTATCCGGAAGCCGCTTTTGATAAATTAATGGCCATCAATGTAAAGTCAGTCTTTGCTCTTAGTCGTGATTTAACACCACTGATGGAGCAGGGAGCCAGTAAAGACGACCCCGCCAGAATTGTAAATATAGGCTCGGTGGATGGTCTGCATATAGCCACGGCTCATAATACCGGGATGTATGCCTACAGTGCATCCAAGGCGGCAGTGCATCATTTAACCCGCCATTTAGCTGTAGAGTTAGGTAAGCGTCAGATTACCGTTAATGCGGTAGCCCCCGGTTTTTTTCCCAGTAAAATGACCGGCTATTTATTTGACACCATGCAAGAAAAACTGGAAGCCAATAGCTTATTGGGCCGAGTAGGGCGTGATGAAGAAATGGCGGGGATTGCCATTTATCTTTGTTCCAAAGCCGGTGCCTATACTCATGGTACAGTCATTCCTGTGGATGGCGGCACTTCCATTAACCATCAACACCTTATTGATTAATAACAGGCAAAGACTATGAGTGATCCAACCAGCGTCGGTTACAAACCCAGCAAATCCCATACTATTTTGGGTTTTTTGATGGTGCTTAATGTGCTTAATATGGTAGATAGAAACCTGTTAAGTAGTTTTGGCCCGCAAGTGGTTGAAGACCTACAGCTGACCGATAGTGAATTTGGTTTGCTGACCGGTTTAATTTTTGTCTTTTTCTATGCAGTGATGGGGCTGTTTATGGGGGTCTTAACAGACCGTGTACATCGCCCCCGTTTGATTGCTGCTGGCTTGTTGTTATGGAGTGTACTGACTGCCTATTCCGGCATCGCTAAAAACTTTTTTCAAATTGCCATGGCCCGTTTATTTATTGGTGCGGGTGAGTCCAGTTTAACCCCCGGTTCAGTCTCAATGCTTTCTGATCTCTATCCCCAGAATAAACGGGGTATGGCATTGGGTATCTATTATTTAGGTATTCCTTTGGGAGCCGGTGGTAGCTTTATTGTGGCGGGTATCCTCGGCCCAATACTCGGTTGGCGCAACTGCTTCCTACTGCTAGGTGCTCTTGGTGTGCTACTGGCTATCCCGCTGTTTTTTATGCGTGACCCCAAACGAGGCGGCTTGGATCAGCCAGCTGATACAGCACCAGCCGATAATCAGGCAGCACTAAAGAAAAACAGTTTCTCTGATGTGATGAGAAGTTTACGGGCTAACCCGGCATTAATGTTGACCATTGCCGGCGCTGTATTTTTACATATACCGGTTGGGGCAGGGCAGTTTGCCATGCTTTGGCTGGTACGTGAACGTGGCTTTGATGCGGCTGAAATTGCTACCGTTTACGGCGGTTTATTTATTATCTTCGGCACCATAGGGACGTTATTTGGTGGTATTGCCAGTGACTGGTTCCAAGCCCGATTTAACGGCGGCCGTATCCGTTTTCTCGCCTATTTGATGCTGGTGATTACGCCCTTTACGATCGGCTATCGTTTTGCGGAGAGTGACTCGATTATTTTCTATATGGGTATGAGTGCGGGCTTCTTATTTATGTCGTCGTTCTATGGCCCTGCTTTTTCCACGGCCCAGGATTTATCCCCAGTGGCTATGCGCGGCACTGTAGCGGGCCTATTACTGGTGGCCTGTAATTTAGTGGGTATTGGTTGCGGTGCAGTACTAACCGGTTTTGTGAGTGAATTTATGCAGGCATCGGGCAGTGAACAGCCATTAACCTGGGCCTTAATTACCGCTGATATTTGTTCGGTATTGACGATTCCGTGTTTTGTTTGGGCTTCGATGTATATTTCCAAAAAGGGCGTTACTGCTTAAATCGTAGGGTGGATTATAATCCACCAGAAAGAGCTCTGAGCATAAAAGTGGTGGATTATAATCCACCCTACGCCAAGCGAAGGCATTACTCTTTCAGAATGTCATCCACCGCGATTTCCATGCCCATCTGCATACTCTGTGTTGCCCGGGTGACTTCTCTGAGAAAGTAAATTAGCGCCATTATCAAAGCCAGCATGGCGGAGATAAATAAGAAGGCAATCACCAGTGAAAGACTGGCATGTAATAAGCCCCCAAGGAAGAGCGTAACCACCACTAAACAAATCAATAGAGCGCTGATGGTACAGAGGCGGATGGCTTTATTGATCATACCAATCCGTCGCCATAGCGATGCCAGTTCATTTTGCAGAAATTCGTTTTGTTCGCCGGTGGTCGTAGCAAGTCTTCGCTCTAAAATTCTGGCTCGATCAGTAATACGGCCTAAGCGGTTGGACAGCACACCTAGAAAGGCGGCAATACCGGTTAGCAAAAAAACCGGCGCTACTGCCAGTTGCACGGTTTGCCCTATATTGCCCAAAATATCGATGGTGATTGTTTCCAATGGTCTGCCTTTAGTATGCTGTTAGACTTAAATCCTATCACTGATAACGATAAATCACACCTGAGACACTTTCATGACACAAGTAAGTATCAATACCTCGACCATTACGGGGGTTGTCTTTGATATGGATGGGACGCTGGTCGACTCTAAACTGGATTTTGATGCTATGCGGGAAGAGTTGGGTTTCCCCGAAGGCCAGCCTATTCTGGAGCATCTAGACACACTGTCAGATCCGCTTCTTATCGATAATGCCCACCGTATTATTCGACAGCATGAAATGGCGGGGGCTAAAGCCGCGAGCTGGATGCCCGGTGCTGAAGCCTTTGTTCATCATCTGAAGGCCCTCAATATCCCCATGGCAATCTTGACCCGCAATATGCGGGAGGCGACAGCCCTGACGCTGGCGTCTCTGGCCATTCCCATTGAGGCCGTATTAACCCGCGAAGACTGCTTACCCAAACCCCATCCACAGGGCTTATTGATGCTTGCCGAGCGGTGGCAAATGCCCTGTGGCAATATGGTCTATATCGGTGATTACCTCTTTGATATTGAAGTTGCTGCTAACGCGAATATGCGCTCCTGTTTATATCTTAATGAACATAATCGCCATTATGCTGATACTGCTGACTGGGTGATTGAGCATTTTGACCAACTAACAGCAGCTTTTTAAACCTCTGCCATACTCGCGAATCTATCCTGCAGTCCACGCCTGTGTGCATTGCTGTCTGGTTCAATAGCCTAGAATAAGGCCAGCTTTAAGCCAATAAGACAGAGTAGGGTGGATTAAAATCCACCTTGCGGGCTATGTGCCCTGGACAGCGATGGGACTGTCTGGGAATGATGGTGATCTGGGTCAAAAGTGCCATCAATTAAGCAGGACATCGGCCTATATATTTCCTATAATCCTTGCCGAAATTAACGCACCGGATTTACGTTCCGGCTAGCTGAGGAAAAGACCATGTCTACTGACACCTATATTGTGTGTGCTATGTATAAGTTCGTCCGTCTGGACAACTATGAAGCACTGCGCGATCCCCTGTTAAATACCATGAAGCAGCTTAATATCTGCGGCACCTTGCTACTGGCCAGTGAGGGCATTAATGGCACTGTTGCTGGTTCTCGCGAGGGAATCGACCAGTTATTACTATGGTTGCGCCGGCAGCCAGAGCTGAGTGATATTGATTGCAAAGAATCCACGACGACTCAGCGCCCATTTTTGCGCACCAAAGTTAAATTAAAGAAAGAAATAGTGACAATGGGCGTCGAGGGGATTAACCCCAAAGAAGTCGTTGGCACCTATGTAGAACCCAAAGAGTGGAATCAGTTGATCAGCGACCCGGATGTTTTACTGGTCGATACCCGCAATGATTACGAAGTGCAGGTGGGTACCTTTAAAAACGCGATTAACCCCAATACCGAAACGTTTCGCGAATTCCCCCAATATGTCAAAGATAACCTTGATCCGGCGAAGCATAAAAAAGTCGCGATGTTTTGTACTGGTGGTATCCGCTGCGAAAAATCGACCGCTTATTTAAAAGAGCAGGGCTTTGATGAGGTTTATCACCTTAAAGGTGGCGTTTTAAAATATCTGGAAGAAGTCCCAGAGGAACATACCCTGTGGGATGGCGAGTGTTTTGTCTTTGATGATCGCGTCACCGTAAATCATCAATTAGAGAAGGGTAATTATGACCAGTGCCATGCCTGCCGTTTACCCATTACAGACAATGATAAACTTAGCGAAAAATACCAACAGGGTGTTAGCTGTCCTTCCTGCTATGACAAGTTGAGTGAACAGCAGCGCCAGCGTTTTAGCGAACGTGAAAAGCAAATGCGCTTAGCCAGCCAGCGTGGCGAAAGCCATATGGGCTCTGAGGTTGTCGATCAACTGCATAAAAAGCGCGAAGTGAAAGCTGAGCAGCTTGAGAAGCAGCGGAAAAATAGTCAGCCCTCAAAATAATCTTGATTGATTAATTCACCCAGACCGATTAGATTGTCCGCTTTGTTATAGAATAAAACGATAAGGCGGTCTGGGTGCGAATAATAATAACGTTGTGGTTGTTGCTTCTGTCTGTTGCGGTAGTGGCTGAAGAGCAACCCAAGTGGGAGGCTGGCATTGGTGCTGCGGGTCTCTACCATCCCCATTATCTGGGTGCTGACCAGGAAAAAGGCTATCTATTGCCGCTGCCGTATTTTACTTACCGTGGTGAAATGATCCGCGCCGATCGTGGCGGCCTCCGGGGTTTTATCTACGACAGTGAAAAGTTGGACCTTAATCTTAGTGTTAGTGGCTCACTACCAGTCAATAGTGAAGATAACGATGCCCGTGAAGGGATGGATGACCTCGATATCATGCTGGAGGTTGGCCCAACGCTGCAGTACCTAATCCATAAAGATGACAACCACCGTTTGCGGGCGGATTTTCCTGTGCGCGGTGGTTTTACCTTTGGTGATGATATCGCCAGACATCAGGGCTGGACCTCCAATCCACGTATGCACTATGAGCGCTTTTATGGCCCTTGGACGATAACCTCAACATTGGGCCCAGTCTTTAGTGATCGCCGCTACCATGGCTATGTCTATAATGTTGAACAGGCGTTTGTTACCGAAGACCGCGCCTTTTATAAAGCTAAATCCGGTTATACCGCAGGGCGATTTTCCCTGTCACTCAAGCGCCGTATTGGAGATTACTTTATTGGCGGAAAAGTCAGTTACTATAATCTTGATGGTGCCGCTAATGAAGATAGCCCCCTGGTTAAAAAGAATGAGTATTTTGGCTTTAGCCTGATCTTTGCCTGGGTATTTAGTGAATCTAATGAAATGGTGGCTGACTAGGGCGATCTCTCGCCTGATTACTCAGTCGCTCTATTGGCTAACTTTAGCCCCCTTCGTAACGCCAACTTTTACCGACAAGCATTGCTTGGTTTGATTCTTTGAACTTGTTTTTTTTAACGTTGTTCAAATAAATTGAGCGGTGTAACATCTGGCTGATTGACTGCTTTTTTCAGGTTTATCATGTCAGCGGTAAGGGATTGACGGAAAACTATTCGTGGTAAATAAGTGATAATGGATGGTGTAAATTCAGTCCATATTTTCTGTAGTGCTTTATTCCCTTTTTTAATGATTATCCTGATAGGTATTTGCTGGTTTTTTTACCAAAACGAGAGGTGATTGTGAAAGATAGAGTAGACACAGGTGGCGCCGAATATAAAATTAATCTGTTAGCACCGTTTATGCATGTCGATCCCTATCCAACCTACAAAAAATTACGGCAATACCACTCGATTTGCCCCTTGGAGCAGGAGGGAATGTTAGCAATTAGTCGTTACGATGATATTGTTTCTATCCTTAAGCAACCGGATATTTTTTCTTCAACTGATTTGGCTGCTGCCTTTGAAACTGAGTGGATGCCCGAGGCTGCCAATCCGGAAGAATATATTCTGGCTTTAGAAGATAAGCCGGAACACACCTACCATAGAAGGCTGGTTAGCAAGGACTTTGCTTATACTGCAGTTGCCGCTGAAAGGGCTGCAATGTACCGAGTGGCCGAAAAAGCCGTGGCGGCCTTAAAGAGTCATCACTCGCTGGATTTTTTTGATGGGGTCGCCTGTCCCTATGCAGAGCAAATCATTAATCATTTCTTTGGTGTCGATCCTGAAGACCAGTTTGCCAACTTAAGGGACTGGCGGCAGCTGGTAGAGATGCCGCCCAGCGAGCCTGACCCGGCCTGTCTGAAAAAAATTGAACAGTATAGCGAGGAAGGTACTGCCTATTTTAAGCAGCTTATTTTATCGCGTCATAATAAGCCTGTCGGCGATTTTGTTAGCCGTTTGTTGGGTGCAGACCCCGGCGACAAAGTATTAACGACTGCCCAGAAAGCGGCGTTGATTGAGCTGATTTTTAGTGCAGGCCTGATGCCTGTGGCCCAGTTATTAAGTCATGCTATATTGCGTCTATCGCAGGAGCCATTATTGGTTGATCAACTCAAAAAAAGCCCGGAAAATATAACCTTGTTTACTGATGAATTGCTTCGCTATGATTCGCCCACTCATATCTTGCCTCGGCGAAATTTATTACCTGTGACAGTTTCTGGTGTACATATTCCAGAGAGTACCACGATTTATTTACTATTAGGCTCTGCAAATCGTGACCATGGGCATTTTGATTGTGCAGATACCTTTGATATATTCCGCCCAAATAATAATACGCATCTATCTCTGGGTTATGGTATGCACCGCTGTTTGGGCGAACGCTTATTAAAGTCACAGGTAGCTATTTTTCTGGAGGTTTTACTGCATCGGTTTTCAGGCATTAGTTGTCCGCCGAGAGACCAGTTGAAGTGGTTTTATCAAATGACCAGCTATTCATTCAGAAAGCTTCCAGTGATTTTTCACTAGCGCGGGTTTTATTGGCTATTAGCAGCTTGGTCATCTCTTTGTATGGTTCACAATACAGGTTGGGCCCAGGCCAAATAGATGGCAAAGCCAGCAATGGTTGAGGCCGCTATTCGCTGCAAGTAACGACGGAATTTTTCCGATTGCAATAGTATTGCTCCCGCTCTATCGGCACAAAAGCAATACAGGGTATAAACACATAGAAAGGACAGCACCAGTACACCACCCAGTTGCAATGATTGGGACGTAATGCTCCCTTTGTCTATTTCAATAAAGGTGGGAATCAGGAATAAAAGAAATAGCGGGGTCATTGGTGTTGAGAAGTTAAGTGTTACGCCTTTGCGGAAAAGCGCGACTTTGCTGGTGAGTCCAGGCCCCTCCTGACTTGCCAGTGTGGTAGGTTGCATCAATATTTGCCAGGCTAAAAACAGCAAGTAGGTAACGCCAATAATTTTTAGTAGATGAAAGACTGTCACCGATGCTTGAATGATCGCTGAGACGCCAAATGCCATTAATAGCACTTGAATCAGCAGAGCAGTGCCGGTTCCAGCCACAAAAGCCATGCCTGACTTCCAGCCCTGAGTGCTTGAGTGAGTGATAACAATAACCATTTCAGCGCAAGGCATAAGGCAAAGGCTGCTATTAAGCATAAAAAAATGGAGTGCTGTTTCGACGCTGATCATAAAGAACAGTCCCTGTCACTATAGTTGTGTCTATGTATTGGTATCCATGAGCCATAAAGTCTATTTTATCCGTGATTTTGTTCTATGTCCTGTCTTTATAAATCCCATTAATAGGGTTCCTGATCACATAGGGTTTATTCTCTTGTGGGTCTTTGCTGGTTAAAATGTTGATACCTTAAATAGTAAAGGTATTTACGGAGGGGGTCTTGAATGGTTCGAGTCTCCCTGATATTCACACTTCCTGCATCATTGTAGGTGTTTTATTAAGAGGGGAACAGGGATGCTAATACTGACGAGAAGAATTGGTGAAACGGTTGTTATCAATGATAATGTAAGGCTTACTATTTTACAGGTTCAAGGTAATCAGGTACGGATGGGGATTGCTGCTCCCAGAGAGATAGAAATCCATCGTGAAGAGATCTATCAGCGAATTGTTCAGCAAAAGAAAAAGCGACATTCAGATAATCGGGGTAACCAATAGCCAGGGGCTTAGCTGCCCGAATAGTTTTTTTGGTAGGTTTTATCACCCATCTGCATGATTTGTTGTGCAATCATCCAATCCATGGTGGTTAGTAGGGGTTGATACTTTTGAGTATCGCGTTCGAGTGCAGCTAATACACCGGCAATCGCTTCAACAGTGGATACTGCCGTGGGGTGTGGCTCTTTGCGTATTTTATAACGCGATGCAGGTAGTACCATGCTAATTCGTGGCAATGCAGCCAGCCATGGTGACTCGTGTAACATGCGTCGGGTTTTTCGCCAGCTGCCATCTAAAAATAATAATGGCTGGATTGTGCCTGGATCAATATCATTAACGGCCGTGCTGTTATCGCCGGGATAAACCAGTAGTGGTTGTATATTGGTCATCAATAATTCTACGTCGCCCGGTTTTTTAGCAATAAGCGTTTGGCACTGCTTTAAGCTAAGTTGGGCAATACGGGCTGTCCCAATGGCATGCTTGGCTTCTTTTGGATGTTGAAGGATATACACCGGCCACTGATTATCGATCACTTCCAGAGTGTGGCAGTAGCACACGCTGGGTGGGCGTAAGCAGCGTTGGCAGGCAAGACGTGACATCAGTCTTTTGTTATGGGGGTTAGGGAAATATGGAACAATGTTGGCCAGTATTTGCCAGTGACTAGCAGTCGCTGCTTGGCTCTATCGTAAGCGATGCCATTGAGTACATCTGTTTTAGGGTTGCGTTGATGTTTGGGGAGAATATCTTTCAGAAAAACTTTACCGACCACTTGTCCATTGTCTGGGTCAATCATAATGATCCATTGGCTCTGCCATATATTGGCATAAATCAAGCCGTTTACCCATTCCAGTTCATTGAGTTTTTCGACCGGGTTGTTTTCAAATGTGACGGTAAGCGTACGCAATGTTTTAAAACTTACAGGATCAATAAACTGAAGTTGTGAAGAACCATTGCTCATAATAAGTGCTTCACCATTATTGGTTAGGCCCCAGCCTTCACCTGTAATCGTAAATTGTGCCGTTTGTTCCAAGGTACTGGGGTTATAAATAAAACCTTGTTGGGCCTGCCAGGTTAATTGGTAAAGCTGTTGCTTTAGTAGTGTTATCCCTTCGGCAAAATAACGCTTATCCAGCGAGTGTTGTTGCAGGGGGGTAGGGTTGTCCAAGGTTCTGCTTAGCAGCTGTGATGCGCCTCGCTGACCGGCACTTTCATAAAGAATGCCGTCATGAAATTCCAGGCCTTGAGTAAATAGTTGCGGGTCATGCTGAAATTGTTCAACAATCTGGTACTGGTATTCTATAACAGGCTGGGCGGCGAAACTTGTGGCGCAGGTAAATAGGTAAACAAGTAAGCTAAAGCCTCTATATTTAGCCTTCATCATACTCTTTGTCACTGTTATCGACGAAGCTAATCGCATCGGTCACCGCTTTATCCACTTTATCCACCATCTCCTGGCGTTCATTTGGCGACAGGTAAAACGCCATATCTACATCGTGGCGAATATATCGTGGCGGTAAATTATTCAGCGCTACACAGGCGATATCTGCCGTATAGTCATTGCTGCCAAAGCGGCTGGGCATTTTTTTCTGTAAGGCCTCGAATACCATGCCTTCGTAATAATTATGGATACTATCTAACTCAGTAGGTATGGCCAAAGGGCTTTCATGTGACAGTAGCATAGTGATCTCCAACACGTGGTTGATGGTATTTCAGTTATTGTAGAGCATTTTTATACTTTGTTGCGAATCAGGTCGCGGATAACAAAACGAGCCGGATTGAGTGCACTGACCAAATGCCGCGGCAATGGCAATGGCTCTGAGCAGATCATGGCAGCGATTAGCTCACTACACAATGGGGTTGAGGTTAATCCGCGGGAGCCATGGCCAATATTGAGATACAGGTTGGGGTAATAATGGCCGGGGCTGGTAATCCCGGCGTGGGCATTCTTGCGCAGAGGGGCGTAGTCTGCCAGAAATTGCTGTTGATCATGGACCGGGCCCACCATGGGCAAATAATCCGGGCTGGTACAGCGTAAACCGGCTCGGCCTGTCAGCGATGAGGTATCTATAGCGCAAGGCTTGGGTAGTAGTGAGGGGATCATCCGATGCAGGCTGTCCAGATTGCGCTGGTGATCTTGCTGGCGAGTACTGGTGTCCGTATCGCCATTGTCAAAGGTCGCCCCTAAGTTGTGAGTGTTATTAATGGCGGGAGTGATATAGCCTTCATGGCAAATAACGGTTTTTAATGCTGCGGTTTCTGGTGAGGTTTGCAGCAAAGTGATTTGTCCACGAATGGTCTTGGTCGGCAGGGTTTGGCTTTGTTCAAAATGCAGTGCATCATGGCTGTTGGCAATAATAGCCGCATCGGCGCTTACCAGAGGCCCGGTGTCGGTGGATAGTTGCCATTGCTGTTGCTGGTGTTCCAGTGTGATGGCTTGCTGTTGAAAAATAATATCGATATTAGGATGGCTACTGAGTGACTGGCATAAATACACCGGCGAGACCCAACCCGCCGCAGGAAAAAACCAGCCTGGAAACTGCATATCCACTCCGGCTAATTCTGATGCCTGCTGTTGATCAACGCATTGAATCAGTTCAGGGTAATTAGCAAAGGCCTGCTGTAATAGAGGCACCATTCGCTGTTCTTTAGCGTTGCTGGCCAACTGTAAAACACCGCAAAAATCGATATGCTCCGATGAAATATTATGGGTTTTCTGCCACTGTCGATAAAACCGCAGCGCGTATAAATAGCTACTCAGAGTAAACCGGTTAAGAGTGCCAGCTTCGGTGGATAGCTTGGTATATAACATGCCCTGCGGATTGCCAGAAGCCGCCGCCGCCAGTCGGTCAGACCGTTCAATTAATGTGACTTTGCAGCCCCTTTGCGCCAGTGCATAGGCGCTGCTGCAGCCAGCTAAGCCACCGCCAATAATGGCGATATGCTTACCTTGGGTGGGCGTTTGTTGTTGGAAGTACCAGGGGGCGGTAATGCTTTTAGGGTTCGGCCTGTCGGTATGGGGTTGCAGTTTGTCTCTGCTGTCGGGGTTAAATTGCCCAAATAACATTTCCCGTTTTCTAAAACCCTTGTCTTTTTTTATCTCAAAACCCTGCGCCGCCAATCCTTTACGCACGGCAGTGACGGCAGTAAAAGTGGCAACCGTGGTGTGGGGCCCACTGAGGTCAGCCATTAAGCTATAGAGTTTATCATTCCATAAATCCGGGTTTTTAGCGGGTGAGAAACCATCCAGAAACCAGGCATCCATAGTGACATGATTGTGAGCTTTCCATTGTGGGTGGTCACTGCTACGCAATTGTTCAAGGCCTTCGATACCGTCGCCCAGTAACAGGTGCAGGCTGATACGGCCGCTATCAAATTTGAGCAGGTGGTAACCGGCGGTTAACGTTGGGTATTGTTCTAGTAGCTGTGTGGCGAAGTCAGTCAGTTCTGGCCAGGCCGATAATGAGCGTTCCAAATCGGTATAACTTAAGGGGTGTTTTTCTACCGATACAAAATGTAGCTGCGCGTTTTGCGGGGCTATATTTTGCCACAGTTGCCAGCTGGCTAAAAAATTCAGCCCAGTACCAAAGCCGGTTTCACCAATACTAAAATGATCAAAGGCCTGCAGTGTTGGCCAGCGCTGTTGCAGTTGATTGTGTTGCAAAAAAACATAGCGTGTTTCTTCCAGCCCCTGTTGCAGCAGAAAGTAGATATCACCAAAGTCTCTGGCCTCAGGTACATTGCCCGGCTGCCAATCTAATTGCGCAGTATCGAGATGGTAGGGGGAGGGGGGCTGTTCAGGCATAGGTATCAGTGCATTCCCGCGACCGCGGGAATGACAGATGGGTACTAGGGGGTATTAACGAAATACACCAAACGAGGGTTCTTGGGGTCTGAACCATCGTAGATAACTTCGTAGTTTTCACTGGAGGTTACTACTTGTTGACGCCAGCGATTAAAGCCCACGATAAACACAGTATCTCCTTGTATTAATTCGGCATTGCCACGGTAAATATTATGGCCTTTAGGGCGCAGTGCATGGGAAACTGTTTTGCCGCTATCACCATTGCTATCAATAATTTTGACGTTAAGGATTTTGTTATAGCGCGAAGATTTTTTCTTTTCCGGCGTTGCTAAAATCGCGGCGATACGCTGCTCTTCAGCCGTCACTTCTGCACCGGTACTAAGAAAAGCAACGCCGTCATCAGCTGCTGGATTGTCGAGGCTTGCCTTGTTAACGGTTTCTTCTGTTGCCGGTTCGGCAACGGCAACCGTTGTACTGGCTGTTGTTGTTACTGCCGCATTTACAGAGGGCGTTACAGTGGCAACTGTCGTCGCCGTTGCCGTGGCTGCTGCGGTGGTTTTGGCGGCTGCTTCTGCGGCGGCAGCGGCGGCAAGTTTGGCTTCTTCGTCTTTACGGGCCTGTGCTATTTTTGCCTGTTCTTCGGCCTGTAACTGCGCTTTTAAGCGAGCAATCTCGGCTTCAGCGGCCTCAGCTTTTAACCGCTGCTCTTCCGCCAAGCGGCTGCTTTGGGCTGCGGCATCCGCGCTGCGTGCTTTATCGACCGCAACCTGCTGTGCTGAAATAGCAGCGGTTAGGGTATTGATTTGCTCAGTGTTACTGGCCAGTTGTGCTTCCAGAGCCTGATTGCTTTCCTGTAATTCAAATTGTTTGGCATTGGCTTTTTTAAACTTGCGCTCAGCCAGAGCATATTTAAATTCGCTATTTTTCAGTCTTGACTTATTTTCCGGGCTTGGGTTGGCATCGTAGTCAGCTTGCTCCTTATCCAGAGCTGCTTTGGCGGCATCCAGTTTGTCTTTTTCCGGCGAGTCCTGGTTTTGCAGCGGCTGCAAATCACTGACGGCTTGTCGTTGGGCTGCTTGCAGCTGGGTCTGTTGCACTTGTAGCTCGGCTAGCTGCTGTTGCTGGGTCGCTAGTTGCTGCTCGGCAGCGGCCAGTGACTGGGCAATAGCGCCGCTGGAAAGCGTGGTGACTGCGCTGATAATGATGGCATTAAGCCATTTTTGACATTTTGACACGGATTATCCTGTTACTAATCGATCTTTATAGTGTATCGGCTCAACGGTTAGTTATTGATTTTAATGGGTATTGAGTTGACCTGAGGTTAAATGTTTAGACGAAAGTATAGACTATTGCAGAAAACCGGGCAGCTTAATATCCGGGCTTTGTTGTCTATGTCACGTAAAAGGGGGAGGCCACTAACAATCAGGCTGAATCTTATCGTTAGTGGCCAAAAAACAACCAGTTAGCCGATCTTGATAGGAGGCAGTTCAGGCTTGGCTAAGGATAGCTTTTCAGTCGGCGCAATCACCTCGGCAGAGCCTTTGGCGACGGTAGTGCCGTCCTGATTGACTGCCACGGTATTCAGGGTAACAAAGTTTTTGCCGTCTTTCTTTTCGGTCACTTCCAGATTGATGGTGACCGTATCACCTACTTTTACCGGTGCACGAAAAGACAGGCTTTGACCCAAATAGATGGTACCAGGACCTGGTAACTCCAGGGCCAATGCGGCTGAGATAATAGAGCCGGTCCAGGCTCCGTGGCCAATACGTTCTTTAAACATCGTGGTGGCGGCAAATTCAGGGTCCAGATGCACGGGGTTAACATCCCCGGATACGGCGGCAAATAGCACTAAATCATCTTCAGTCAGGGTTTTGCTATAAGTGGCCGTTTGGCCGATGCTGATTTCGTCGTAGGTAATATTATCAATGGTACTCACGGTGATTCCTTAATAGATTTGCTTTATGGTGTGTCTTATTGGTTTGGTACAGCGTCGGCTATTGTAAACTATTTTATCTATGAATATTGATCATCTTTGACTATAGCCCTCCAGCTAGCTAATGTTGGCAGTTGCTAAAGCGGAGGCAGAATGAACACTTTAATCCAGCAAGCTCTTGAGAAGCATGGTATTAGCCCCAGTATTGAGGTTGACCCAGAGGCGACCATTGTCAGCTTATTTGAGCAGGCAGTGGCTGAATTTGGGCCCAGCCCCGCTTTTAGTAGTCTGGGGCATACGCTAAGTTTTACTGAGACCTATCAGTACGCTCTGCAATTTGCCAGCTATCTGCAACAGCATACAGCGCTGGAACCTGGTGACCGGATTGCTATTCAGCTGCCTAACCTGATCCAATACCCCGTGGCGCTGTATGGCGCGATGATGGCGGGTATGGTGGTGGTCAATACCAACCCCCTTTATACCCCCCGTGAGCTGGAGCATCAGCTCAATGATTCCGGTGCCAAAGCGATTGTGATATTGGCTAATCTGGGTAAAACTCTGGAAAGTATCGTGGCTAATACCGGTGTTAACACTGTCATTATCACTGAATTGGCTGACCTCCATCCGCTGGGTCGGCGCCTTTATACCAATCTGGGTGCCAAGTACCTTAAAAAGATGGTGCCTTCCCTGACTATTCCCAATGCTATCAGTTACCGCAAGGCTCTCAGTCTTGGTGATACTGCCGCTTTTAAACCTGCCGCTTTAGAGCAAAAACAGCTGGCAATCTTGCAATATACCGGCGGGACCACCGGTGTGGCCAAGGGAGCCATGCTTAGCCATCGCAACCTGGTGAGCAATGTGATGCAGAGCCTTGAGATGTTTTCAGGTTTTGGGCTGGAAAATGCCGGCGAAACTATGATTTCGCCGCTGCCGCTCTACCATATTTATACCTTTACCATGGGCATGCTGCTATTGGTGACGGGCAACCACACGGTGTTAATCCCCAACCCCAAAGATACTGACGCGCTAATTGCCGATGTAAAACGTTATCCGATGACGGCTTTTTGCGGTATCAACACCTTATTTGTCAGTCTCTGCAATCACCCGTCTTTTAGTGACGCCGACTTTTCCACCTTAAAAATGACCATGTCTGGCGGTATGGCATTAACCGGTGATGCTGCCAAACAGTGGCAGACAATTACCGGCAGCGATGTTTTTCAGGGCTATGGTTTAACAGAAACCTCACCAGTGGTATCTGCCAACCCCGGCAGCGGTAACCAGGTCAATACCATCGGTATAGCCGTACCTTCTACCCAGATTAAAATGGTAGATGAGCAAGGCCAGACAGTTGCTGTCGGAGAAAGGGGTGAATTGGCGGTCAAAGGTCCTCAGGTTATGGAGGGCTATTGGCAGCGCCCTGAAGCTTCCGCTGAAGTGATTGATGATGAAGGCTGGTTTTATACCGGTGATATCGCCCTGATGCAGGACGATGGTTTTATGCGCATTGTTGATCGTAAGAAAGATATGATTATTGTCTCCGGTTTTAATGTTTACCCCAATGAATTAGAAGATGTGATTAGCCAGCACCCTGATGTGGTTGAATGTGCCGCGGTGGGTGTGCCCGATGATAAAACCGGAGAAGCGATTAAAATCTTTGCGGTATTGGCCAACCCCATTAGCGAAAAAGAACTTATCGCTTATTGTCGGGATAATCTAACCGCTTATAAAGTGCCGAAGCATTTTGAATTTAGGGACGATCTGCCTAAATCTACAGTGGGTAAAATACTGCGCAAAGACCTGCGCTAACCCCCGCAAAGCAACGTCAGAGATTGTAGGGTGGATTATAATCCACCAAACCCAGCCAGGAACCGTTATTATCGGTGGATTATAATCCACCCTACGGGCGGCCCAGGGGTCCAACATAGTTGTTCGCCAGGCACTCCTTTAGCGTTATAATGCCTCTTTTACATTAAGGCCTTTGGCAGTACCCGTGGACCAGTCGCAACACTCCCATCTTAACAAGCTAAAACAAGCCGTTAGCCAGTGTATGCTGGTTGACCGCCATCCTGTGCAGCGAAAACTACAGCAATTGGACAAACAGTTGGCTGAAGGCAAGCCAATAGACGACACTATTCAAGCACTGCAGGCCCGCATTGAAAAATCTATCGCTCTGGTCGAACAGCGCCAGCAAACAGTGCCGAAGATACACTTCCCCGATCTCCCTATTGCCGATAAGCGTGATGACATTGCCGAGGCTATCAGTCAGCATCAGGTCGTCGTTATTGCCGGTGAAACCGGTTCAGGTAAAACCACCCAGCTACCCAAAATTTGCCTTGAATTGGGCCGAGGGGTTAATGGCCTGATTGGCCATACTCAGCCCCGTCGCTTAGCGGCACGTACCGTAGCCCAGCGTATTGCTGATGAATTAGAAACACCCTTGGGCGAGGGGGTTGGCTATCAGGTTCGTTTTACCGATCATGTTTCAGAAAACTCTCATATTAAATTAATGACCGACGGTATTTTACTGGCGGAAATACAGCGGGATAAATTTCTTAATCGCTATGACACCCTGATTATTGACGAGGCTCACGAGCGCAGTCTGAATATTGATTTTTTACTGGGCTTTCTCAAGCAACTATTGCCTAAACGCCCTGATCTAAAAGTGATTATCACTTCAGCGACCATTGATCTTGAAAGTTTCTCCAGACATTTTAATGATGCACCGGTGATTGAAGTCTCTGGCCGCACTTATCCTGTGCAAACCTTATACCGTCCGTTAGATGATCTGTCACCGGAGGGAGATTTAACCACGGGTATTGAAATGGCCATTGGCGAGCTAATGACTATTGAGGGTAGCGCCAAAGGTGATGTGTTGGTTTTCCTTAGTGGCGAAGGTGATATTCGGGAAGTGGCTCGCCATTTACGGCAAGTACAAAAAGACCAGCGGGCATGGCAACACTGCGAAATCCTGCCCTTATATGCCCGCTTAAGCAATGCAGAACAAAATAAAGTGTTTAATACTGCTTCGCGCCGTGGGCGGCGAATTGTGTTGGCGACCAATGTGGCAGAAACCTCATTAACTGTACCGGGTATTCGCTATGTAGTTGATCCCGGTTATGCCCGTATCAGCCGCTATAGTTATCGCACTAAAGTCCAGCGCCTGCCTATTGAACCGATTTCACAGGCCAGTGCCAACCAGCGTAAAGGTCGTTGTGGCCGTGTGGCGGAAGGTGTCTGTATCCGTCTTTATGACGAGGCCGATTTTAATAACCGCCCTGAGTTTACCGACCCGGAAATTCAGCGTACCAACCTTGCCTCAGTGATTTTGCAAATGCTGGGTATGCGGATGGGAGCGGTGGATAAATTCCCCTTTGTTGATCCCCCGGACCATCGCATGATCAGTGATGGTTTTAAGTTGTTGGAAGAGCTGGGGGCGGTTGATAAAAAGCGTCAGCTTACCCTCATAGGCAGAACCCTGACCCGTTTTCAGGTTGACCCGCGCTTGGCGCGGATGATTATTGCCGCGGAAAAACTGGGCTGTCTCAATGAAGTCCTGGTGATCGTCAGTGCCTTAAGTATCCAGGACCCCCGTGAGCGCCCAGCTGATAAGCAGCAGGCCTCCGATGAAAAGCACCGCCGTTTTTGGCATCAGGAGTCGGACTTTTTATCCTATGTCAATCTGTGGAATTACTACGAAGAAAAGCGCCAGGAACTCAGTCAGGGTCAATTAAGAAAACTCTGCAAGCGTGAGTATTTAGCCTATATGAGGATGCGTGAATGGCGGGAAATACATCACCAGTTACGTCTGGCCTGTCGTGAGCAAAAATTCCAGGGGAATAAAGAACCCGCTAATTATGAAGCCGTGCATAAAGCCTTGCTGTCAGGCCTATTAAGTCATATTGCCAACCTGGATGATGATCGACAGTATTTAGGCGCGCGTAATCGCAAGTTACGTATTTTTCCCGCCTCGGCCTTATTCAAGAAAAGCCCCAAATGGATTATGGCGGCAGACATTGCAGAGACCTCACAGGTGTATGCTCGCACCTGTGCCCAGATACAGCCAGAGTGGTTAATGGGGATTAATGACCCCTTATTTAAACGCAGTTATAGCGAACCTCACTGGCAGCAAAAAGCGGGCAGGGTAATGGCCTATGAAAAGCTTAGCCTGTACGGCTTGATGATTAGTGAGCGCAACCGAGTTCACTATGGTCCTATAGATACCAAGCTATCTCGTGAGATTTTAATTCGCTCCGCCTTGGTTGAGGGCAATATCCCCAAAACTTTAGTCACCAGCAAAGCGCCATTTTTTACCCACAACCAACAGCTGGTTAAGGAGATAGAAGACCTGGAAGCCAAGTCCCGCCGCAAAGATATTTTGGTGGACGATCAGCAGCTCTTTCAATTTTATGATGAGCGACTTGGCCCCGATATTATTACTTTAAAGCACTTTGAAAAGTGGCGTAAAGAGGCCGAGCGCAAACAGGCCAAACTGTTATATATTGAGAAAGAGCGGCTGATGCAGCATGGAGCGGCTCATATTAATGAGAGGCAATTTCCTGCTCAGCTAAGCGTGGGCGATTTGGTCTTTGGGCTGAGCTATCGCTTTGAACCCAATCATCGAGCTGATGGGGTCACGGTCACTATTCCGATTGGCTTGCTTAATCGCATTCCTCGTCATCGTTTTGAATGGCTGGTGCCTGGCATGCTGCGGGATAAATGTATTGCGTTGGTTAAACTATTGCCCAAAAACCTGCGTAAGCAGGTGGTGCCGGTGCCAGAGTATGTCGATAAGGTGCTGGCGCAGGTAAAAGCCGATGACTCCCCGCTATTAGAAGTATTAACCCGCCAACTGAAGCAAGTGGCCGGTGTGCTTATCCCAATGGAAGCCTGGTTGCCTGATCAGTTAGATGATTTCTATCGAATGAATTATCGGGTAGTGGATGCAGAGGGGCAGCAGCTGGGGCAGGGCCGCAACCTGGAAAAACTGTTAGCCAATTTTGAAGGGCAGGTTACCGAAACACTGCAGCAGCAAACCCAGCAGCGTTTTCAAACCGACAATATTCAAAAATGGGACTTTGGGGAGCTGCCCAATGAATATCAATTTGATCAGGCGGGGGTGACCGTTACCAGTTACCCGGCGTTGGTGGATTGCAACAACAGTGTTTCGATAGAGTTAAAAGACTTTCCTGAGCAGGCGGAGTTAGAAAGTCAGCGCGGTTTGGTGCGGCTATTTATGTTGCAAATGCCCCAGCAATTGAAATCCCTGCGCAAGGATTTATTGCGCGGTAATACGATTAGTTTGCAGTTGGCGGGTATTTCTCAGCAGCGTGATGAATGGATGGACGATTTATTATTTTCGGTTTTTCATCGGGTGTTTATCACCGATAAGCCCTTGCCCCGTTCCGAGCAGGCGTTTAAGCAGCGGCTACAGAGTGAAAAGAACAAACTGGTCGATGAGGCTAATCATGCCGCAGAAGTTCTCGCTGAGATTGCCGCGATTTATACCACTATCCGCAAGCAATTAAAAAATGCCAATGAGTTGGCCTGGGCCCTGGCTATTGGCGATATTCAACAGCAGTTATCACTGCTTTTTTCCCCCGGTTTTATTAAAGATACTCCCTGGCATTATTTGCAGCAGTACCCCCGCTATTTATCTGCGATTGAGCAAAGGCTGGAAAAGCTGCGAGGCCATTTTCAGCGTGACAAGCAATTATTAGTCGGTTTAAGAGCGCTGGGTGAGCCGCTCTATGCCGAGTGGACCACTAACAATGAGGCTGAGATGCGTAGTGCGCAGCTATTGGCATTTCGCTGGTTACTGGAAGAGTATCGGGTGTCGTTATTTGCGCAAACATTGGGAACCCTACAGCCGGTTTCCGAAAAGCGTCTAAAGGCTATGTGGAGAGACGTAAAAACCTCTTTGCTGGATGTCACCAGTTAAGCGCAAAAATAAAAATAACTGCTAAACTTACTTTTATGAAAACCCGACTTAAATACGAATCGATCACCGTGCCGCTTCCCTCTGCGGACCAGGCCCACCTGACGCGTTTTTTTATGGATAAAAACCAGTTGGGTACGCCGGTCTTTATGCTGCACTCCACGTTGCAAGATGGCAGTACTTTTTTTAGTGATGAAGGGACGGGACTGGCCTGTTATTTGGCCCGGCAAGGCTATGATGTTTATGTCGGAGATTTACGCGGCAAGGGCAAAAGCTGGCCGCAGGTCAATGCGTCTTCTGCTTTCGGTTCCCATCAGGCGATTAATGAAGATATTCCCGCGATGGCTCATAAAATTAAAATGCTGCGCGGGGATATTCCGCAAATATGGGTAGGGCATGGTTGGGGCAGTGTTTTGATGACCAGCTACTATGCCCGTTATGGCAATAGTCTCTGCTCAGTCGCCAGGATGGCTCACTTTGCTGCCCGGCGTAAAATTCAATCGGCGAATTCGGCCAAAGCTTTTTTTATTGATTTTTTAGGCCGCAAATTTGGCAAACTGTTGATTGCAATCAATGGCTATATTCCGGCTAAAAAGATGCGTTTGGGGGCCAGTAATGAATCCCGGGCTCATTATCAAGACTATCTCACCTGGTCGAGTACCGATCAGTGGGTGGATGCTGAAGATGGCTTTAGTTACGGTGAAGCCATCCGCCAACAACAATTACCCCCCAGTTTTTACTTTGCTGCCAGTTCTGATAAAGCTTATGGCGACCCGGATGATGTTCGGGAGTTTATGAAGGAATTGGGGCCCCATGATGGTCGTTTGATGGTGCTAAGCCGTCGTGGTGGCAATGCCAGGGACTATAACCACTTAAATATGGTGCGCCATAAGGACTGTGATACTGACCATTTCCCTCTGTTATTGGCTTGGTTGCAGCAGGCTTAATCTGTTCGGATTGTGATTCGCTGCTGTCGCCTGATCTTACATAGTTTGGATGCGAGCTCTACCGGGTTAAGCACTCCCTTCAGTTATGGGGGAGGCTTGGCGCTGATAAAAATACAAGGCCGCCCCTGCAGCCCCTTGCCAGACACAGCTCTGGTCTCAACGGTAGGGTGGATTACAATCCACCGGTATAGGGTGCTTATGGCTGGGCTTGGTGGATTGTAATCCACCCTACGATACTGGTTTTAACAAACTTGAAAGAATACGTGACTCCAGGCAGTGATGTAGGGGCGTCAAAATACAGGAACGCATATTGTCGAGCGCCAAGCCAAAAATAGGCAGAATATGTGCGACAGCAGTGAATTATGATCCGCCGCCCGCCTCAATCCGTAAAACTCCTCGATTTATTGAAAAATATGACTTTTTTATGATCGGTGATGAACTTGTTACTGTGACCTGAGTCATAGCCTTCACAGCAAAAGCGGTTGCCTGCTTTGGGAATCCGCATTTGTTGGCTACACTGTTAGTGCATGCATTATCTGCAAATAACGTAAGATGGACGCTGAAATTTCAGGCAAAGACCTGCAGCAACCTTAATTTAACCCCTGGGCAACCGGAGATTCCCTATGTCTATGTCTAATAAAACGTCAAACAAAACCCAAATCGCAGCTGCTCTAGGTGCTGCATTCCTTGCAACTTCAGTTGCTCCAATCGCATCTGCTGATGCCAACCCGTTTGCAGCAACTCAGCTTTCCGCTGGTTATGACCTGGCCAACTACGGCGCCCACGAAGGTAAATGTGGCGAAGGTAAGTGTGGTGGTGACAAAGCCGAGAAAGAAGGTAAGTGTGGCGAAGGTAAGTGCGGTGGTGATAAAGCCGACAAAGAAGGTAAGTGCGGTGAAGGTAAATGTGGCGGCGATAAAGCCGGCAAAGAAGGTAAATGTGGTGAAGGTAAGTGTGGTGGCTAAGCATTACGCTTAACACTCCCGCAAGAGGTCAATGCACTCGCTGTATTGGCCTCTTGTCATTTTAGAAGCCCAGCCTTTATAGTTAGCTTATGAATGATTCATTAAAACTCAACACGGCAGGCCTTGGTTTGCGCCGTGCCCTGATGCAACCTCTGGCAGACTTGCCCGATGGTGCCCTCGACTTTATGGAAGTCGCCCCGGAAAACTGGATTAACCTCGGTGGCCGGTTGAAGAAACAGTTTCGACAATACTCTGAGCGCTATCCAATTCATCTACACGGTTTGTCACTCAATATTGGTGGTGTAGCACCGCTGGATGAAGAGTTGTTACAATCGATCAAAGCGTTTATGGACGAGCATCAATGTCCTATCTATACCGAGCATCTCACCTACTGCGGTGATGATGGTCATCTCTACGATTTAATGCCCATTCCCTTTACCGAAGAAGCCGTTAAGCATGTCGCTGAGCGGGTAAAGCGAGTGCAGGACGTATTGGGCCGGCGCATCGCGTTGGAAAATGCTTCTTATTATTGTGCGCCTGACCAGCAGATGTCAGAGAGTGACTTTATTAATGCGGTGTTAGCAGAGGCAGATTGCGACCTTTTGTTAGATGTGAATAATATCTATGTAAATAGCATTAACCACAGCTATGACCCCTATCAGTTTTTAACCAGCCTACCACTGCAAAAGGCGCGCTATATTCATATCGCAGGTCATTATGATGAGGCTGAAGACCTGCGGGTAGATACTCATGGGGCTGATGTGATTGACCCGGTTTGGGATATTCTAAAAGCCGCTTACCAACACTGTGGCCCATTACCGACGCTATTAGAGCGTGACTTTAATTTCCCTGCAGTGGAAGCACTGATGGCGGAAGTGGCGATGATTCGCAGTATTCAGGCCGAATCAAAAACAGTGCCAAAGGCGGTTAATCAATGAGTCTGGATACCGTACAGCGCCAGCTTGCCTCCCATATCCGCAACCCCGAAAAAGTGGCTGGCCCAGAGGGCCTTGAACCACGTCGTCTAAAAATCTATCAGGATCTGTTTTACAAAAATATAGAAAACTTTATCGCCAATGGTTTCCCCATATTGCGCAGCCTGATTGCCGATGACCCATGGCATCAAATGGTCAGGGACTTTATGGTCCACCATCAGTGCCATACGCCGTATTTTTTGGAAATCAGTCAGGAGTTTTTACTGTATTTACAAAACCAGCGACAAGCTCAGGCCACTGACCCTCTCTTTATGCAGGAGTTGGCTCACTACGAGTGGGTAGAACTGGCGCTGGATGTGGCTGATGAAGATGTAGCCAGCTTCGATGGTGATACAGAAGGGGATCTGCTAGCGGGCTTACCGCAGGTTTCACCGCTGGCCTGGTCTCTGGCTTACCAGTTTCCGGTGCACAAAATCGGTGTGGAATATCAGCCTACCGAAGCCGCAGAACAGCCCACTTTTCTGATTGTTTACCGTAATCGACAGGATCAGGTAGGTTTTATGGAGGCTAACTCAGTTACTGCCCGATTATTGGAATTACTGCAAGAAGAGGGCGCGCATTCAGGCGAGCAAGTATTGCAGCAAGTGGCGCAGGAAATGCAGCACCCAGACCCTCAGCAGGTCGTGGCGGGAGGCTTGGCGATTCTTCAGCAATTGCAGTCTCTGGATATCATTCTGGGCACAAAATAGTCATTTTTTGCCCGTTTTAATCATTCCTTATCCTGTGCGATAGGTTTTTTAGCTTATAGCCCACAGAGCACTGGCAACTCGGTTTTGTTTAGATTATTGTTGGCCTCAGGAGTAGGGACGGGGCCCTTAACGGGGTCTATAGAATACAAATACTGGATCTCAAACAATAATGATTGGCTCAGGGGTGTTACAAAAGGCGAAGGCGCAGTGCTTGACCATTGCGATAGCGTTTATTCTGCTGTGTTTACCAGCTATTAGCCATGCCCAGACAGCTACTGAAGAAGATGACCGCCGCTTTTGGGATGTGTGGAATGCCTATATTGTTGAGTTGGTTGAACAGGAACTCTCTACCCCTGACCCTTGGGAACCCCTTAACCGCAAGATTTTTGCCTTTAATGATTTTGCTGATCGTTATGCCCTGACACCTGTCGCAAAAGGCTACCAATGGATAACGCCAGACCCTGTAGAAGCGGGCATTGGTAATATGTTCTCCAACCTGCTTGAAGTCACCACTATTCTCAATGACCTGCTACAGCTTAAATTTGGCCAGGCTGCCTCTGATACTGGGCGATTTTTGTTAAATTCTACCGTAGGTTTGCTGGGCCTGTTTGATGTAGCCACGCCGATAGGCCTGGAAAAACACGAAGAAGATTTTGGCCAAACCCTGGGCTATTGGGGCGTTGGGCCTGGACCTTATATTGTGGTGCCAATCTTTGGTTCCTATACCGTGCGTGATGGGCTGGGTGCTTATATTGATACCTACAGCGACTACGTTACTAATATTGACCATATTCCCACGCGCAATCAGTTATGGCTGATGAGAAATATCGATAAACGCGCCGGTTTATTTGCTGCAGAAGAGCTAATAACGGGTGACCGTTACGCCTTTATCCGCGATGCCTATTTGCAGCGCCGTGAATACCTGGTCAATGACGGTGTTGTGGTCGATAGCTTCGGTGAGGAGGATTGGGACGATGACTGGGATGAAGAGAGTTGGGACGAGTAGGGCACACTAGCACCCTCTGTACTACTGATTAATCGTTCTGGCTATCAATAACCAATAAACTTGCTCCCTGCATGCGGTGCTTAATTAATCCCTGATTTCTTTAATCGATAAACCAATGCTAAATAAGCCATTCTCGCCAGCTTCCACTCTGGAGACTTCGGCGGTGGCATTAAAAGGCAGGTGGGTTTCGCCCTGTTGGGCAATCGATACTTCCAACTCAGAGCCCACAGCAAAGGATTGATCTGATTCTATGGACATACCCGCGCCACTCAGGTCTTTACAGGTACCGGTATAATCCTGGCCATCCTGACGAATGGTCAGCTGTGAGTTGATCTTCATGCGGATAAAATCGCGCTTTTCGTTATAGGACCTATCACTGGTAGACATACATATTCCCCTATTTCTTTATTCTGATGCATTTATAGTACGACAGCCAAGCCACGTCAATCCACCGTGTAGAGCGACGACTTTTATTTTTGGTCAATTCTTAGCATTCCTGCTGCTTTTCCCTTGCAGAGCCTCCGGCATAGGAGTAGTGTTCTGCGCCAAGTATTCGTACCCGCGATAGAGCAATGACCACTGCCAACCCAGCTATTTTACTGATAGATAATGATGACAATGAGCGTGAGCGCTTTGTTGCTTATTTGCAGCAGCAGGGCTATCGCGTTTATGGCGCCGGTACGCTTAATCAAGCCCTCTCTTTGCTGCAAGAGCAGCAGCCCCAGCTAGTCTTGTGTGACTTAAATGTGCCCACACTCAGTGAGCAAAAATTATTACAGGCTATCGAGTCCAATTTTACCCGTTGCCCGGTGATTGTTATGTCCAGCGGTGGGGTTATGGCCGATGTGGTGGCGGCTTTGCGCCATGGAGCCAGTGACTTTCTGGTACGCCCGCTGGCGGATATGGAAGTATTGGCCCATGCGGTTAAGCGCGCCCTTGAGCAGGGCCAGTTAAGGCAGCAAAATCAGGACTACCGTGAGCAACTGGAACACACCAATCAGGAGCTGCAAGCCAGCTTGCAGTTACTGAAGCAAGACCAGTTGGCCGGTAAGCAAGTGCAGCGCAAAATGCTACCGGCTAATAATCAGCAGTTTGGTGATATCACCTTTAGACGGCGTATTGTGCCCTCGGTTTATCTTAGCGGCGACTTTATTGACTACTTTACCGTGGGTGATGACTATGTGGTTTTCTTTATTGCTGATGTCTCTGGCCATGGCGCGTCATCGGCCTTTTTGACCGTATTGCTAAAGAATATGTTTGCCCGCAAGCGCAGCGACTATTTACGCCGCGATGACAATACGATTTTATCGCCCAAGAGCATGTTGGATGTTGCCAACCGAAACTTGCTAAATACCAGTATCGGCAAACATGCCACACTCTGTGTGGGTGTGATTAATCTTAAAGACAATAACTTGCTCTACAGCGTGGCGGGGCACCTGCCATTACCGATTATGGCCACAGCGGGAAAAGCCAATTATTTACCCTGCGAAGGTATGCCCGTTGGTTTGTTTGAGCATGCGCAATATTCCGAAAACACGCTATTATTACCAGAGAATTTTGTTTTGACCTTTTTCTCTGATGGTATATTAGAGGTTGTTGAGGCAGAGGGTGTTATTGCTCAGGAGCAGTTTTTGTTAGATAAACTGCAAGCTGCCCCCAATAGCATTGACGGTGTTGTCGATGCCCTGAGTTTAAGTCAATTGGTTGAAGCACCGGATGATATCGCCTTGTTATTGATATCCCGGTAATGGTCTAAAAGTAGTAACGTGGTAAGTTGGTGGTAGTAGCGTCATGCAAACGGGCAAAATACTGGTAGCACAACATCAGGCAACATTCGTCATCAAGCTGGTTGGCGATGTGCGTTTGACCCTGTCTACTACCATTGATGATTACTTTAATGAAATGTTTTCCAGCTCCAGCATTGATGGTGTTGTTATAGACCTGTCAGAAGCACAGGGTATTGATAGTACCTCACTTGGGCTGTTGGCCAAGTTAGCCATACAGGCCAAACAGCTTTACCAATTGGTCCCGATGATCCTGTCCCCCAATCCTAATATTACTCGCCTGTTAGACAGTATGGGTTTTAATCAGGTATTTGATATCCACCAGGACCTGAATGACCAGAAGTGCGACAACCTGGGCGAGTTGCCCATGAAATCGGCGGACGAAGCTTGCTGCCGCAGCAAGGTGATTGAAGCCCACCGTGTTTTGATGGATATGAACGAGACTAACCGGGAGACTTTCTCGGCATTGGTTGATACTTTAGAGGCCGCTTCCTAAAACCTGCTAACCTAATACGTCCAGCTTGGCCTTAATAAACTGGCTGTGGGGCAGGTAAATCAAGTCTGCTATTTTGCGAATCAAGTGATCTTCATACTTACTGATCTCACCATCTGCAATCGCCACCTGCCATAACATCTTCACCAGCTCAAAGCGCTGCTCATTAGAATAATCATCTTTAATCAAATTGGTAAATTGATACAAAGACGTTGCATCCTGATTTTCCTGTTCAGCAAGATCAACCAGCTCGGCCAGTTGGCCATCACTTAAATCAAAAGTCTTCTTCAGTGCAGCTTCAATCGCTGCCTGTTCTTCGGGTTCTCGCTGATAGTCAGCGCGGCTTAATTCAATTAACAGGGCCGCCGCAGCCAGCTGAATCTTACACTGCTGATCGTCACTACTTTTTAACGATAACTCCGCCGAGAAAAACGCTTTAATAGACGCTAACACGAATACTAACTCCTAATCGTAGGTTGGATTATAATCCACCTTTCTATAAAAACATTCCCGGTTCATATTGCAAGGTAGGGCGGTGGAATATATTCCACCCTACGGAATTGTGCTTCCTAATCGTAGGGTGGATTATAATCCACCTTTCGATAACAACATTCCCGGTTCATATTGCAAGGTAGGGTGGTGGAATATATTCCACCCTACGGTATTGTGCTTCCTAATCGTAGGGTGGATTATAATCCACCTTTCGATAACAACATTCCCGGCTCATATTGCAAGGTAGGGCGGTGGAATATATTCCACCCTACGGAATTGTGCTTCCTAATCGTAGGGTGGATTATAATCCACCTTTCTATAAAAACATTCCCGGCTCATATTGCAAGGTAGGGCGGTGGAATATATTCCACCCTACGGAATTGTGCTTCCTAATCGTAGGGTGGATTATAATCCACCTTTCGATAACAACATTCCCGGTTCATATTGCAAGGTAGGGTGGTGGAATATATTCCACCCTACGGAATTGTGCTTCCTAATCGTAGGGTGGATTATAATCCACCTTTCGATAACAACATTCCCGGTTCATATTGCAAGGTAGGGTGGTGGAATATATTCCACCCTACGGAATTGTGCTTCCTAATCGTAGGGTGGATTATAATCCACCTTTCGATAACAACATTCCCGGTTCATATTGCAAGGTAGGGTGGTGGAATATATTCCACCCTACGGAATTGTGCTTCCTAATCGTAGGGTGGATTATAATCCACCTTTCGATAACAACATTCCCGGCTCATATTGCAAGGTAGGGTGGTGGAATATATTCCACCCTACGGTATTGTGCTTCCTAATCGTAGGGTGGATTATAATCCACCTTTCGATAACAACATTCCCGGCTCATATTGCAAGGTAGGGTGGTGGAATATATTCCACCCTACGGTATTGTGCTTCCTAATTGTAGGGTGGATTATAATCCACCTTTCTTTAAAAATATTCCCGGCTCAAATTGCAAGGTAGGGTGGTGGAATATATTCCGCCCTACGGTATTGTACGGGGGTGAGTTTGGTTTGTTTAAGCGCTGAGTAACTGCTCAAGCTTAATTTGGTCAATGGTGAAATTGCGAATACCTTCAGCCAGTTTCTCTGTTGCCATGGCATCTTCATTCATGGCCCAGCGGAATGCCTGCTCAGAGTTGTCAGGTTTGGCAATGGCTTCACCGGTATTGTCGGTACTAAGCTTGCGCTCAAGAGTGCCATTATCATTAGCCAGCTCTTCCAATAATCCGGGGCTAATGGTTAGTCGGTCGCAACCGGCCAGTTGTTCAATTTCCCCTATATTTCTAAAGCTGGCGCCCATAACCACGGTTTGATAGCCATGCTGCTTATAAAAATTATAAATACGGCTGACAGATAAAACCCCCGGATCTTCTGCCGCAGTATAATCAGACTGATCACTATTGGCCTTATACCAATCCAGAATACGGCCGACAAACGGCGAGATTAAAAACACACCTGCCTCAGCACAGGCTGCGGCTTGAGCAAAACCGAACAGCAGCGTCAGGTTACAGTTAATTCCTTCTTTCTCTAACACCTCAGCTGCTTTAATACCTTCCCAGGTGGAGGCAATCTTAATTAATACTCGGTTGGCCTCAATGCCGGCTTCGGCATAAAGGCCAATTAACTTACGTGCCTTTTCAATGGTCGCTTCAGTATCAAACGAAAGGCGAGAATCTACCTCGGTAGAAATCTTGCCGGGAATAATCTTCAAAATTTCACAGCCAATGGCCACCGCCAATTTGTCACTGCAATTAGCCACTTGTTGTGCTTTATCACCGCCTTGCTGCTGTGCCCAGGCTTTGGACTCAGCCACTAAATGGGCATACTGGGGAAGCTGTGCTGCTTTTAATAACAGCGATGGGTTAGTTGTGGCGTCCATAGGCGTAAAGCGCTCAATGGCTTCAATATCACCTGTATCGGCCACAACATCGGTCATACCTTTTAACTGATCCAGCTTACTACTCATTTAAATTTACTCCGTAGGGTGGATGACAACCCACCAATCAACACTCACTATATACGCGGCCTACACCTGATTCAAAGCCCGCTCTCTGGCGTGCTCTTCATTGCGCCGCTGCGCATCTAACATTAGTTCTCTGGCTTGATGAATCACTTCAATGCCAGCGCCCTTTATATGGGCTTGCTGGCTAATATGCCGGCGGAACAGCTTGGCTCCGGCCACCCCTTGAAATAAACCCAGCACATGGCGGGAAATATGGTTGAGGGGAACACCTTGTTCTAATTGTTCCTCGACATAGGGTATAAAGTCCAGCAACACTTGGTCACGACTTTTGGTAATAGTTTGCTGGCCAGCAATCCGCTGGTCTACTTCAGCTAAAAGGTAGGGGTCATGATAGGCCGCGCGGCCCAGCATGACACCATCAACATGGTTAAGGTGCTCTATACTTTGGTCAAGGTCGGTAATACCCCCATTGATAATGACTTCTAACTCGGGGAAGTCCTTTTTCAGCTGATAAACCGTCTCGTAATTCAGCGGTGGAATCTCACGGTTTTGCTTTGGGCTTAAGCCCTGAAGCCAGGCTTTACGGGCATGCACTATAAACGTAGAGCAGCCGGTCTCCATAATGGGCCGAACAAAATCCACCATCTCCTCATAGCTTTCCATATCATCAATACCAATACGGTGCTTGACGGTCACCGGAATAGAGCAGCTATCTTGCATAGCCTTAATACAATCAGCCACCAGCTGAGGCTGCCCCATTAAGCAGGCTCCAAACATCCCATTTTGCACCCGGTCAGAAGGGCAGCCGCAATTAAGGTTTACCTCATCATAGGCCCATTGTTCCGCCAGCTTGGCACACTGGGCTAAATCAGCAGGGTTGCTGCCACCTAATTGCAAGGCAATAGGGTGCTCATCGTTATGGTATTGTAGAAAACGCTCAGGCCCAGCGTGGATAATGGCACCGGTAGTGACCATCTCGGTATAGAGCAGGGCGCTGCCGGTAAGCTGGCGCCAGAACATTCTGCAATGGCGGTCACTCCAGTCCATCATGGGGGCAATTGAAAAACGGCGGTTTACTACTTTCATATAAAGTTTGGGCAAAATTGAGTTGCAACAAGATTTGCTTATTTTAGCAGGAATAGGGTCATCCCTGTAGATAGTCGAGATTAGAGCGATATGAAGGCTATGTTACAGGGTTTTATGATAATGATAAAAAAAGACGATGTCTGGCAATCTTGTATACTAAGAGAGCACTACCATGGGGATCGTTACACAATGTTGGTGTCATGCCGTTTTGAGGGCTTTGCTACTTAGCAAGATTGGAAAAGATCCATTGCAAGATGGAGGGGTATGATGGTGTTTAATATTTTAGTTTGTCAACTGAGAGTCGGTTTTGTCTAATAATTCAGCAGGCATGCAGTACCGCGTGCGTATCAATCGCTCATTAGAGTTTATCTTCGATAATTTGCATAGGCCCATATCCCTTGCGGAAGCTGCTGAGAAAAGTCATTTCTCGAGTTTTCATTTTCATCGTATCTTTTCCGCGTATATGGGTGAAACGCTCAATGATTTCGTCACTAGAATTCGGCTTGAGCGTTCCGCTAACTGGCTGATTATTCGCCCTCTGGCGACGGTGACAGAGATTGCGCTGGAGGCGGGCTTTTCTTCCTCGGCGAACTTTTCTAAAGCATTCAAACTACATTTTGGTTTGACCCCTACGCAAATTCGGCGCGCCTCTCCGGCACAACGTGTTACTGCCGGTCGTATCAGAGAGAAGTACGGTAAAGACTTTAACCTTAAACAGCTCAATCAAATCAGGGAACCTAATAGCTCAGCTAATGAACGGCTTGCCGCATCCCCTGAGATACGCATTGAGCAGCTAGCATCGATGAGCGCCTATACCCCCTCTGAATTTGTGGGTTATAACGTTGATGAAGTAGGGCGGGCGTGGGATAAGTTGAAAGCGTTGGCAGGGTCCTTAGGTGTGCCTGTGAGCCAACAGCGTCACTTTTCCATTTGTAAGGATAATCCATTAATTACACCCTTAGAGAAATGCCGCTATGAGGCATTACTGGTATTAGAGCAGCCCAGAGGTGTCTCGGATGAATTCAAGTGCACCTCCATTCCCGCTGGCCGCTATGCTGTGGCGAAGTATGTCGGTGAGCTCTCAGGTTTGTTCGATTTTTATATGGCAATTTATCTGCATTGGTTACCTGATAGTGGTTATGAACCTGATGATTACCCATTGATGGAGCGTTATTTGAATGACGCGCGTGTTGACGGTTACGCTGAGATTGAGGTTTATATTAAACTCATCGAGTGAGCAGCTCGCTTCAATTTTCGCAAGATTGGAAAAGCTGTTCGACGAATAACGCCATAACATATACATACTATAAAAAAAGATGTAGGTGTTGTTATGTTTTTTCCTCGACTGATTTCCCTGGTTGTTTGTGGTGTGCTTTTTGGGATGAGCGCAAATGTTCATGCAGCTGTTGTTAGGCTTTCAGAAAGTCATATCTCGGTGTTAAATGGTGATACGTTTACTCTGCAGCTAATAGGGCAGGGCTTTGATTCTGCTACGCTTGATGGTGGAGGCGTGACCCTCAGCTATGATCCCACGCTTATTCATGTTCAGAGCGTTGCGATCAATACCATTGACTGGGAATTTTTCTCGACCACAGGCTCTATTGATAATGACGTCGGTAGAGTAAGCGGGATGAGTTTTAACTCGTTTCAAAACCGTACCGGTGATTTACTATTCGCTACCATCGAGCTGGCGGCGGTTGGGGGCGGTGATTCGCTGCTCGTTCTATCAGACGACCTGTTAAACCCTTTTGCCTCTGGTGGTTCTCTTTATAGCGATGTAAATTTCGCGAACACGGTAGTGCTATCGGTAACCGAAGTACCCGTTCCTTCAGCAG
Source organism: Oceanicoccus sagamiensis (assembly GCF_002117105.1). Lineage (GTDB taxonomy): Bacteria > Pseudomonadota > Gammaproteobacteria > Pseudomonadales > Dasaniaceae > Oceanicoccus > Oceanicoccus sagamiensis. The sequence continues at coordinate 3,247,240 of NZ_CP019343.1, forward strand.
GTTTTTTATTGTTATCAGCGCTGAGTGCAATGAGTGCACTCACAGCAGCAAGACGCCGGCGGCTGGTTGCCGGGTTGTCGATGTTTGCGGTTTCCTCAACGGCGTTAGCGTGGACGGGCAGTGTTTCGCAAGCGGTTGATGTTAATCCTGACCCTGATATTTTTGAGACCACACTGGTGGTTGAGCAGACGGTGATGCCTGTCAAAGGTACGGGGACAACGCCCGCTACTTTATATACTTTTAACGGTATGTTTCCCGGGCCGGAAATAAAGGTTAAAACCGGGGACCGGGTCATTATTCATATGATCAATAATTTACCGGTAGGGGAGGGGATGTCGATTCATTCCCACGGTGTTGAGCTTAGCAATAATATGGATGGTACCCAAATCACGCAGGACCCGGTTCCACCGGGTAGTCGTTTTACTTATGACTACATTGTTCCTCGCCCGGGTTCTTTTTGGTATCACCCTCACATACGAACCAGTAATAAAACTTTCAAGGGACTGTACGGTCCACTAACCGTTTCTGACCCTAACGAAGATATATTAAGAGAGCAGGGCATATTACCTGGTGATGCCTATACCCACACGCTGGTGCTTTCCGATATAACACTTTGCGAGGATGTAACCGACAGCGACTTGAATAGTATCAAGGTGGGTTGTGTTGGGCAGTCGGCGGGCCATGTGCCGAACATTCAGCCTGAATTTGACTGTGTCAGCACCTTCCCGAACTGTGTCGTGTTTGAGGGTAAGACGGTATTGTCTAACGGTCGGGCTGTTGAGGCTGGAGATGTGCTTGATGTGCCCGCAAATCAGCCGGTGCGCTTTCGAGTGATCAATTCTTCGCTTAATCGTTATTTCAGATTAGTCCAGCCCGTCAGTGGTCCGTTAATTCGCATTGGCGGTGAGGGGGGGCTGTTGAATAATGCAGTATTAGACCCTGTTGCACTTCCAGCGCCTGACAACGGTAAACTCTCTGGCGATATATTACTAGCACCGTCTGAGCGTGCTGATTTTATCTTTATACCGCAGACGTCTGATGTAGGCAGTGTAATAACCATACTTAGTGACTTACCCAGCCCTGCTAATGTTAATCGTGGTTTTTCCCTCAATGGTAATTTAACGTCCGCGCCAGTGTTACAGATTAATGTGGGCGCAGCGATAACACCGGACTCGAAGATACATGCGGGCGACCCGCTACTGGCCCATAGCTCAGTGAATAAACCTTTAGAGGACTTGAGTAAAATTCCTGCTACAGCTTTAGGTTCGCTACTAGACCCTGCACTTTTTGGCCGGGATGGTTCAGCTAATTCAACCATTGCCTTGACTGCCAGTGGTGGCATTGAGCCGGGGATTGATGGGGTGCGAGGACGGTTTATGAACATGTCGGGTTATCAACATGTGCCGAATATTGCCACTACTCGCTATGCTGTATTAGGAGATGTGTTGGAGCTGCAAGTCACTAACAGCACGCCGGTAGATCACCCGTTTCATATGCACGGTAATTCATTTCAGTTAATGAGTCGTAGTGATGGCCGGGATTTTCCGGTGGAATTTATCGATACAGTAAATATTCCCTCTAACCATTCCGTGGTGCTGCGTGTTCGTTTGGAGGATAAATTACAGATTGTTGACAATGTATTGAAACCTTACGGTGGCTTAGGTCGCTGGTTATTCCATTGTCATATTACCACTCATGCGGAGTTAGGAATGATTTCCGAGTTAGTGGTCGTGGCGCCTCCGGAAGCGCTGTGTGCCGATGTTGAGGTCCTCACAGATGGTTTTGGTAGCCCGTTGATGGCGTCGATTGATGGCGGTACCTTCGACCCTGATAGTGATGCTATCAGTATTTCACAGTCGCCAGCTGGGCCTTATTTTCCCGGTATTACAGACGTTACCTTAACGGCGACAGATGAAATGGGTTTATCTAACTCCTGTGTCGGCACTGTTAGCAATTTTATTGATGAGGATGGTGATGGCATTGCCAACCCGTTGGATAACTGCCAGATTCACGCTAATGGTAGTTTGGTTCCTGATGCGGGTGGCAACATTCAGCGGGATAGTGACGGAGATGGCTATGGTAATCGCTGTGATGGCGACCTGAATAATGATGGCATGGTAAACGTTTTGGATTTGGGTTTGTTTAAGCATGTTTTTTTTAGCGCTGACCCGCACGCGGATATTAATGGCGATGGTATCGTCAATGTATTGGATCTTGGTTTGTTTAAAGAGCTGTTTTTTAAGGTGCCAGGGCCCTCTGGTTTTTTTGACTAACGATAACAACAAAGATAAAAAAACATAAACGAGATATATGAGATGACTATGAAAAAAATATCACCGGCATTTAAGTATTTATTTGTTACGGTATTACTTGCTTATACAACTAACAGTATTGCAGAGGGGGTTATTTCGATAAGCCCTGGGAAGATAAAACAGCAGGTAGGGGAACTATTTACAATAGAGGTGTTAAGCAGCGAGGTTGCCGCCATGGATGGTGGTGCATTTGGCATTCGATTTAACCCCAATGTTGTCACCGTTCACAGTGTTGAGGTCAATCGAGATGTATGGGGTTTTAGTAGTAGCAATGGTGTGATTGATAATCAGAAGGGGAGGGTAACTGATATTGCTTTCAGCAGCTATACGCCCGCAGGCAGTGCAGTAATTGCGGTTGTAACGTTGCAAGCATTGAAAAAGGGCCGCTCTAGATTGACTCTGACGCCGTCCAGGTTGTCACCTTTTGCCTCTGAAGCTGATGTGCTCGACATGCAGTTCCAAAAAGGCGTGGTGCGAGTCATTCCGGCGAAGGCAGGAATCTAGTGAGAGTCTGGGTTCCCGCCCTCTCACAAATGATATGCGAGGGGGAGCTATATGCACAAATCCAGAAAGGGGTAGCCGGTAGGCTTTAGGTAGTCAATCATTCTTTCCAGCATAGGAACCGTATCCTCCTTTAATCGGTTAATGCCGTGGCTGCATACAGCTAGAGCGGCAATTAGACCACGACGCTTTATCTCTATTTACCGAGTAAAACCTGCCCGCATCCACGCAATACCTCTAGCCTGAGCGTTTGAATAGTGAAATATACTATGTGTTTATTAGGGGGTTTCAGGGTAAGTATATTATGCTGCTACTGACAGAATGGATAAAAGTACTCAGGTTATCAATTTCATGGCGATTAAAAAGAATAAAAAGAACCTCCAAAAAAAGAGACTCAACAAAATTCTCAAGGTGAGTAAAATACCTGGCGGTGTAATAGAAGAGGTGCCTTCAATTGAAGTGCGTCAACTGGTTTCTAAAGCAAGGCAGGAGAATAGGGTCCAGCTTGCTGAACATCTATTATTGCAATTGATTGATCAACAGCCCAGGGACTCTAAGCCGTATCTGGCATTGCTAAATTTATATTCTGAGTATCAGTATATAAATGAGGCAGCAGAGCTGGTTGAAAAAGCCTTGCTATCTTTTCCCCGGTCAACGGCTGTTATTGAGGCTGCTTATTCTTTTTACCGATCTATTCACAAAGCGCATAAGATTTTGCCAGTTTTGGAGAAATCCATTGATAAGGTTGATGATAAAGCCCCCTTATATCGTATACGGGCCTTCTTATATGCTGCTGATGGGCATAAGGAAGAGGCGGTTACATTCTTTAAGAAGGCCCTTGCATTGAATAAAGCGGATATGCATTCATACATGGGGATCGTCAGGCATGATAATAAAAATTGTCCGCAGTCGCTAATAGAGACATTGCTTAAACAGTTGTCAAATAATGACAAGCTAAGCCTTCATGAACAAGCTACTGGGTATTTTGTATTGGCCTGGTATTATGAGGGGCGTGATCAGGGCTTGTATTGGAATAATCTGCATAAGGCTAATAGTCTTGTAGCTACTGACTATTGCGGGCCAAAATCTTATCAAAATAATCACTCATTATTTAATCAGGACTTTCCAGAGCCTGCTGCCGTTGAGCGGGGTCAAGACGGTTCTTTTATTTTTATCATTGCACCTCCAAGGTCCGGCACAACCTTACTTGAGCAAATTCTTGCAGCTCACCCTGCTACCCACGGTGTGGGTGAGTCTATGAGTGTGAATTATGCTGCTTCCCAGACGGCTATACAGTTTAACCTTGGTATGAAACTAAGTGACTGGTGTTCGGAGAAAATGCCTGATCTTATCCAGTCATTTCGGCAGTACCTTTTGAATTTTCCTCTAATCAAAGAAGGAAATGAACATGTCATTATCGATAAGAGTATAGAAAATTACCTGTATGTTGGCCTTATACTAAAGGCATTTCCATCGGCCAAAATCATTCGATTAAAACGGCACCCGCTGGATACACTTCTTTCTTGTTACCACCAGTTTTTTGCTAGCGGTTATGACCACTTGTTTAATTTAGATTCGCTGGGTAAATATTATGTGGATTTTCAACGGCAAATGGATTATTGGGAAGATGCTTTTCCCGGAAAAATACATACGGTGAAGTACGAAAACCTGGTAAGTCAGCAAGAACAAGAAATAGCGAAACTTCTGGAATACTGTCAGTTGCCCTGGGATGACGCCTGCCTTCAGCACCACTTGTCCGTATCTAATGTTATTACCGCAAGCAGTATTCAGGTAAAAGCACCAGTGCATACCAATGCGATTGCCAAATGGGAGCAACATAAAGAGCAGCTTCAGTCAGTGGCAGCCATTATTAACAGCCAATACCCCATTGCTGAGTATGAATGACTATGATCGCTTAACTAACGTTAGGGAGGTCGGCATTATGGTGTGGACAGGGGGGTAATCAGATCTAGCTCATTCCACATCATCTTTTTAAAGGTCTCCATCCGAGGTCCTGAAGTATCTCTATCTGGCCTCATGACAATGTGGTCTGTTGGACTTGCCTTTTTATCCAGCCAAATACTCCACATACCGGTGGCTTCATTGGGCACGAGGGAGTATCTCATATCGATAACCCGAACTGGGTTGTTCGGGTCAACCGCTAAAAAGCCTTTAGAAAACCATTCGAAGCGGGCGAGGTCTTTGGCTTGTTGGGAGTTTTTGTCTAACCAGGGTAGGTCGCGGTCTATATCGAGCTTTGGAATAAATTGGCCTGGGTAGATGGTGGGTGTGGCGGAGGCTCTGACACCATCGGTAAAGTAGCCTTCATCAATTTCGTATATTACCTTCCATAATAATATATTGCCGAAGGTGGGTTTGGCTTCCATGCGGATAGGGCTATGGCCTCGTTGCTGGGCCAGCTGCTCTCCGATTTGGGTTACGCGGTAGTTCTGGAATATGCCCAGGCTTTGGTAAGCGATAATCCAGCAGAGGGCAATACGTGCCAATGCCGGGGCTTTTTTTCTGACAGTGAATACGGCCAATATCACTAGCGGTACTGTAAATAAGGGGTCAATAATTGAAATGGTATTCCAGGCAAAGCGTTCATTGCTGAATGGCCATAATAACTGTGTGCCATAACTGGTACAGGCATCTAACAAGCCATGTGTGGCGTAACCCAATGTACAAAATAGATAGGTGAGTTTAAAGCTGATTTGCCAACGCTTGGCCCAGATAACATAAAACACCATGGCGCAGATAAGGCCGCCAATGGGGATAAAGAATAAAGAGTGGGTAAATTGGCGATGAAATTCCAGTGACATCAATGGGTCAGTACTGGACCGAATTAATGTATCGAGGTCCGGTGCCATGCCTGACAGAGCGCCAAACACGGTGGCTGCGAGAATGTGTTTTTTCTGGCTTAGGGCCTGCGGTATGGTGGCACCGAGTACACCCTGACTTAAAGGATCCATGGCTATGCTCTTATTGATGTACTGGCATTATACGCTAAAACGGAACCGGTAGATGATCGGGCTGGCTGATATGTTGCCGGGCTACCCAGCGGCAATGCTTGTTTAAGGCTTTATTCTGCCTGAGTTGCTTAACCGTATTGAGTTCTTTGGCCAGGGTCATTTCAGTAAATAGGGTATGTATACCGGTATGGCATTGCCGGCAGATATAGATACCAGCAGCGAGTTGCTGGCGTTTATAGTGCTTTTTAAAAAAGCTGCGCCGGTGCATTTTTTTGGGAATCAGGTGATGGAAGGTTAAGTTGGTTTGTCGTTGGCACAGAGGGCAGCTACCGACTTGAGCGCCGCGCCTTTGATGTTCGACCTCATTGTCTGGATCAGTTAGCTTGTCCATATAAAAACCACGCAGGTGTTGCTCGTTTGGTCCAGCGGGCAAAGCTGGCTTTGTCCTGACAATAAAACTGCCGATAGGCGGCCACCGCGTTATCAGGCTGCTTGTAGCTGTCAGGCATAGCTTGGGCAAAGGGTAGCAAACCGTTGCGCTCAAAACGGTGGGGCTCAATAGCTTTTAATACGGCGATAGAGGCATGATCTTTAGGTTTGTTATAGCGCCATCGGTACTCGGTGTTTAGGGCTTGGGTTAAATAGCACAACCATTCAAAATTATCATAGGACTGCTCTGCCCACAGTACGCAGGGGTGTTTGATATGGGTGGATTTATAGGGCGTGGCAATGGCTTTTTTGTTCAGCGCGGTACACAGGATTTGCACGCTTTCAAGAATCATTTTTGCCACATGTTTATCACAGTGATATTGGGCACAGCGTTCAATATTATCGTCTAGCACAAAGATGTTCATAAGGTACTTACGTGGCAGAGCGCTAGGCAGATTGTATTAAATGGGCTTATAACGCAATAAGATTTAATAACCGCTTTTAATAAAGCAGGGGCGCTGTGACGCCATCCTGCCACAATCTATGGTAGGGAATAGGGGGCTTCAATAATTATTGACTCGATCAAGGTGGGGATTTTACTGCTAGAAGTGTCTTATTACATACAAGGCTATTTTGTGCAGTATTTCGGTAGAGAGGCTCTTCCTATGTCAACAATGTTAAACCCTGGTATCCCCAATACCATCAAACCCGCTTTTTTACGGTCCATGGCTAGCAAGAAGTATATTCAGGGCTATACCACGATTGAGTTAATGACTCAGGCCAAAACAGAGGGCGAATGCCTTATGATTGCGGCGGTCTCTTTGTTTGACGTCAAACATGGGGCGTTTTATTCCGCGATGAGTGAGCAAGAGGCTGGTTTTGTTAAGGGCTGCCATAGCGTGGTCAGGCAGTTTCTCGAAGAGGCTAATATTCCCTCTGATACACTGTCGGTATAACTTCTTTTCTACCTTGCATCAGAGGGGGCTATTTAGAATAACTCAATATCCGACCCGGCCACTGCCTGTAATTTATGTTCTTCCCGTTCGATATCTTTTACCTGACTGATTTTTTTGGCGTTTTGTAAGGTTTCTTCAATGCCGCTAATTAAACCTTCAAAGTGCTTGTCGATATGCAGGCCTTCAGAAAATACCTGATTGGATTTTTGTACGCAGCCGCCCACGGTATTAAGTACAAACTTTTCCTGTTCTTCATTTAACAACAGTAGTGGAATATTACTCTCAATATTCTCTGCCATATTTTCAACCACATCGACAATTTTTAGCATCACGCCCTGAAACTCACCTTCAATGTCTTTCATTACTTCAGCGACGCTGCAAGAGAGTTGTTCCAGTGCCTGTTTTTCATTCTCCAATTGGATATGTTCATCCAGTGCATGGACTTTGGCATCCAGACCTTGCAATAGGGTAAAGGTATTGTCTTTTACCAGTCCGTATAATATTTCATCTTCCGGCATATTGCGGATAAGCAATGAGATGCTGCCGTAGTTGACCACTGTACGTTGACCAAAGTCGTAGTAGCGCCCGTGGTCTTTCAGTTTATCGAGCAGTTCTGATTCCAGCGTGCGCTGCATGCCGTTATTGGTCATATTATGGGTGCCAAATTCACTGCGCAGTTGCAGGCTGCAATGCAGGCCGTATTCTTCAATGGTTTGAAAAAATACCAGACCAAGCTGGCTGAGGTCGTCACAGCCCTGAATTTTTAATAAAAACTGAATATTTTGGCCCAGATTGCTGGACTCTTTCATGGCCGACATGGCAGCGCTTTGTGCCTGTTGGATATTGAGTTTGAGTTCGGAGTCGGCTACCTGATGGTAGATCTCACTGACAAAGCGGGTACTGATGCTGTCGATAGAATCACCGATTTGGATAATATCGCTAAAGCCAGCTTCGATTGTATCTATCTTGCTCTGTAGCGAAATGTCCTCATCCACCATAATGACAATTGGAATGCCTTGTGGTGAGAAGTGGTTTTTAACATCACTATAAAAGTCGTTATCCCAGGCGGGGTTGCTGGGTTGGTCAATCACAACTAAGCGAATGGTGTCGTTATCTTGATCTGCGATCAGCTTCTCTGGCGTTTCTGCCACCAGTGGCGCGAAGACATTTTTATCGCAGTATGACGCTATCTGTTGAGGGGCGCAGCTAATAACGCCAATTCCATACTCTTGCATGCTTACTCCTTTAATCCAGTCCATCTATCTGGCCGCCTTTATGCTACAGGTATCGCTTAAGGCGTCTTTATTTATCCTTTCCTTACCATAGGTTTTCTGGGGGCGATTGCCATAGGTATTTATCCTTATAGGTCGAAAGTACAGTAATTTCAAACTTATTGGTTGATTTTTAACCGGCGGGTGTGGTTAGGCATCTTTGTTGGGATGAATATGCATTTTTGTCATTGTTGTCAGAATTGTTAATTCTTTTTGTCATTAGCGCTCTGTAGCCCGCCCTGGGTGATCCCCATACTGGTACTCACTGTATTGCATAGAGAAACCGGTATGGCGGCCGTAAAAATTTTTGTCAGTTTTGATATTGAAAATGATGAAGTTGAAAAACAGTTATTTGAGGGGGGGATGATTCAATCGTGCCTTACGTTGAAGTTGCTTGCCTGGTCAGCTCCGTCATCGATAAAGCCCAGTCGCTGGCAGGCAATTGTGAAAGACAAGATAAACCTCTGCCAGTTGTTAATTGTGCTCTCTGGAAAGCATATGGCCACAGCGACCAATGTCAGTCAGGAGATTGCTATGGCCAGAGCTTTAAGTGTACCGGTATTTGGCGTTTATATCAGTGGTGCCGGGCGGGGTGATGTATTACCAGAGGGTTTGGCATTAAGCCGCACGATTGAGCGTGAGTGGAGCCGGATAGACGAAGCGATAAGGCTGGCTTTGCGTGAAGGGCGCAATAATCCTCGCCCGTTAGCGTCGGTAAGCCGTTATCAAAAAGCGGTTAGCTGTCAAAAAAACCTTGGTCAAAAATGTTAAATTTTTATGTATTTACTGTCATTTATTCCTGTCGGAAAGCCGCGCATGATTAACACTGCGTTGCCAAACAGTGAGGTAAGAGAATGACAATTTGTTATAACCAGCAGGTCGCGATTGTAACAGGGGGAGCTACGGGTCTGGGTCGTGCCCATGCGATGGCATTAGCAGCACGGGGTGCCAGGGTGGTGGTCAATGACCTGTATGGGGCTGAGCAGGTGGTGGCGGATATTCAGGCTTTAGGCGGGACTGCGATGGCCGATCACGCCAATGTGTCACAACCAGGCCAGGTGACTGCGATGGTAGAGCGGGCGCTAGCGCAGTGGGACCGTATTGATATATTGGTCAATACCACGGCACAGTCACGAGGCCAGAGCTTTTCAAAAATGAGCCTTGAAGATTTTAGTCTGGTGATCGATGCCAATTTAATGGGGCCGTGACCTGTTGTAAAGCGGTTTGGGAGGTAATGAAGAGGCAGAATTATGGCCGTATTCTGATGCTGACTTCGTCGACGGGTGTTTATGGCAATTATGGTCATGCCAACGATGGTGTTGCCAATATGGGGCTAATAGGTTTGATGCATGCACTGCATCTTGAAGGCGTACGCTACGGTATTCGGGTCAATACCTTGTCGCCGGTGGTTAGCTCGCAGCCCTTGGGTGGCCTGATTGATGATAGCTATCGTCCTGCAGATTCAATCGCATCGATTACCGCAGCTATGATGTATTTGGTCAGTGATCAGGCGCCAGCGCGGTTTAGTTTGTCGGCTGGGGAAGGGTGTTATAGCGCAAGCCGTACCTATGAGACGGAGGGTATTCATCTATCGCCCAAAGCACAAACGCCTGAGCGGATTAGCCAGCAGCTCAATAAGATCATTGACCCGCAAGGTCAGCTGGGTTTGCAGCAAAGTGCTGAGCTGGCGATGCGGTTTATTTCTCTGGCTAAAAAAGCCAAGTGTTCTATTTTCTCCAGAATGCCTGAGTCGCGCTTGCAGGGCGCAATCACCAGTTTTAGTAAAGCGGACAGTCCTAAGCAAGAGGCACAAGCCTGTCCCAAGGCAAGTAGTCGGTTTTTATCACGTTTATGGCGCACCCATGGCGGCTAACAGCCTGTCAAAAGTGTTAAATATTTTTGTCACTTTTGCTCTGGGTTAATGGTGTTGGATCAGACATGATATGTCGCGCATTTTTGTGTTAGCCAAACTATTTGAAGATGTTGTTCGGGTTGAGGGCTAAGTGTATGAGTAAAAAAATAAATAATGTAGCGGTTATTGGTGCAGGCACCCGGGGGTATCAAATTGCTCTGCACGGGGCGATCAAGGGATTTAGCGTTAAATGCACTGATATTAATGCGGTTAGCCTGGTCAGGGCCGATGCCTTTGTCGACGACTATTTGGTCGAGCAAATCGCCAACGGTGATTTAACGCCGGAGCAGGTTAAGCAGGTACGTGGGCGTATTGTTTTTGTGAATAGTTTGGAAGAAGCGGTGCAGGAGGCGGATCTGGTGATTGAAGCCATCGTAGAAGATCTTGAGATCAAACGTGATTTATTTTGCCAGTTGGACCGCCTGACACCTCCGCATACTATTTTAGCCTCTAATAGCGCCGCTATTGCCAGTTCCAATTTTGCCGCTGCAACCACCCGCCCTGATCAAGTTCTAAACCTGCATTTTTTTAATCCGGCGCTGGCCGTAAAAATGGCTGAAGTGGTACAGGAAGCGCATGTATCCGATAAGACCACAGCGGCGGTGATGGCTTTTTGCGAGGATTTAGATAAAGAGGCGGTACATGTCAGCGGTGGCTATGGGGGTTTTACAGTGCAGTCAGGCCACCATCAATAGCAATAGCCTGGCCGTTCATATAGCTATTGTAATCTGAGCAAACCCACAGCATGGTATTCACCACTTCGTCCATAGTTCCTAAGCGCTTCATCGGGTTGGCCGCGGCTAAGCGGTCCTTTTTAACGCTGGAGTTTTTATCAAACTCATCCACCATCGGGCTATCGATAAACGATGGGCATAAACAATTAACCCGGATGCCATAGCGGGCATATTCCAAGCCTGCGCTGCGGGTCATACCGGTAACCGCGTGTTTGGCGGCGGCATAGGCCGAGGCACCCGGCGCACCAAAAATACCTGCGGCGGATGACATATTAAGAATAACACCTGAACCCTGTTGCTGCATTTTTTGCAGCTCATATTTCATCGACAGAAAAACACCGCGGCCATTAATAGTGAGTTGGCTGTCGATATCGTCTATGGCGATATCGGCTAATTTATTTTGTGGGTGCAGTATGCCGGCATTGTTAATGGCCACATCAATACGGCCAAAGTGTTGGTAGGCTTGTTCGGTAAAGCGTTCAATCTCTTCAGGGTTGGCGACATTGCATTGGCCGATAAAGCACTCGACAGGTAGCGTGTCTTGCAGACTTTTGAGGTTGTCATAGTTAATATCAGACAGTGCAAGAGAAGCACCTGCTTCGGCAAATTTTTCTGCGGCCAGTCTGCCCATACCGCCACCGGCACCCGTGATTAATACGACTTTATTGCTGTAGTCCAGAGTGATCATGCCAGGCTTTCCCTTGGTTATCTTCTGCTGTTATTCCCGTGTAGGCGTGAATCTGGTTTCCAGTCTTCGCACCGGGGCCTAGGGTGGATTATAATCCACCGCTTATGACTGCTCTGGGCTGGGTGTTGGTGGATTATAATCCACCCTACGGTCAGGGCAGTCGGGGATAACGGGTTGTTATTTTATGAGTTCAGCAGCAGCTTCCGCTAAGGGTTTTACTAATGCACCCATCTCCATTGCTTTTTTGCTGGAGGCATTGCCATCCAGTGCGCGCTTTTTAACACCTTGTAAAATTGCGGCCAGACGGAAAAAGCTAAACGCTACATAGAAATTCCAGTTATCGATTTTTTCGATACCCATGCGCTCACAGTACAGGGCGATATATTCTTCTTCAGAGGGGATACCTAAAGCTGCACGATCAATGCCAGCTAAACCGGACAGGTTGCCGCCCTGGGGCAAACGCAATTGCATACACTGGTAAGCCAGATCTGCAAAAGGGTGGCCCAGCGTTGATAGTTCCCAATCCACCAGCGCTTTCACTTCCTGGGTGTCGGGGTTAAACATCATATTATCTAAACGGAAATCACCGTGGGCCAGGCTAACACGACCATCATCTTCCGGTTTATTAGCGTCCAGCCACACCATTAACTGTTCCATCTCTTCAATGGTTTCAGTTTCTGAGGCGCGGTATTGTTTGCTCCAGCGACCTAGCTGACGGTCAAAATAGTTACCGGGCTTGCCGTAGTCGCTGAGGCCAACTTCATGAATATCCACCTTATGCATCTCTGCCAATACGCGGTTCATTTCATCGTAAATTTTACTGCGCTGCTGGTTATTCATCTCTGGCAGGGCGGCATCCCAGTACACGGTGGCTTCTACATATTCCATCAAATAGAACATGCTGCCAATAATACTGTCGTCTTCGCAAAGGTGGTAAACCTTGGCAACAGGAACGGCGGTGTCGGCCAAGGCTTGAATAACACGAAATTCACGGTCAACGGCATGGGCGGATTTTAATAACTCACCAGGTGGCTTGCGGCGCAGCACATATTTGCCGCTTTCGGCGCTAATCGCAAAGGTGGGGTTGGATTGGCCGCCGGGGAATTTCTTGGCGGTCAGTGGGCCTTTAAAGCCTTCAACGTGTTGCTCCAGGTAGCTTGCGAGGGTGGCTTCATCAAAGCTATGTGGGTCTGTTGACATTATTTGTACTCCGGGTGTTTATCGTTGTTTGTTCAGTCGCGGGCTATTGTAGCGCTCTAACTATAAGTAATGCTATCCATCCTTTCGGGGTGGTCCAGATGGGGGATATTGTTGAAACTCATCAGGTGAGTCGCTTTGCTGGTTTTTAAAAAGCGGCTGACGCTGGTGTTAATCACCTGCAGGTTCAGAGAGATCATTTGTTCGGTACCCAGTTCAAGGGTCTGTTTCATAATCATTGAGATGGGGCCGCCGGAGCTGACAATCAGCACTTTGGCTGTGGGTTGCTCAGTGGCGAAGGCCATGGCATCGCTAATTCTTTGGTTAAATTCACCCCAGCTTTCAGGTAGGCCGCTAATACCATCTTCAGACCAGACCATGAGTGCGCGACGTAAGATGACATAGAAGTGGCGACGGTCCTGATATTCAGAGTGGGTTTGCTCTGGATACTGCGCGGAGAAGGCTTCTACTAGCGCGGTAAAGTCATATTCATTAAAGCCGCTATGGGTTTCAAAATCCGGGCTGCCAGCCATTGAACTAACAATCCCCTCGGCGGTTTGCCGGTGCCTTAGCTGGGTGCCCATTAATACCCGGTCAAAGCTGGCGTCTCGCTGCTGCAGGTGTTCACCTAACCAAATGGCTTGTTGTCCTCCCAGAGGGCTAAGTTGGTCGTAATTATCGGCGCCAAAAGAGGCTTGGCCATGTCTTACCAGCGTGATATCGGTCATTGCTATGGAGTGTAGGTGATTAAACGTGGACGGATTTTAAGGCTTGCAGTACTATTTTCAAAATTTATTTTATTAATGCTTAGATATTGATCTGATTAATGGCTGCCGCTCCTGTAATGTCGCTAGTCCACTAACAGCTTTCAAGGCTCAACAAACGCTCGGGCCTTGTAGGGTGGATTATAATCCACCAAAGCCCAGCCCGGCGCCGTTATAAGCGGTGGATTATAATCCACCCTACGGGCCAATGGATGTATTCGGAGTGCCATGGGCCTGAGCGGGAATGACGCTAGCTGGAGGCAATAATTATGTGTTTTAGTGAGGGTTTATGAGACTGGATAGGGTTGATCTCAATTTATTTGTTATGTTCGATGTGATTTATAGCGAGCGCAACCTTACTAGAGCGGCGGAGGTACTTAACCTAACCCAGCCCGCCGTGAGTAATGCGCTAAATCGCTTGCGGGATGTGTTTGATGATGAGTTATTTGTTCGCAACCCCCGCGGTATGGAGCCAACACCGGTGGCCGATAATATTATTGCCCAGGTCCGTGAGGCCCTGACCTTGCTAAATTTCAGCTTAAATGAAGGGGCAGTTTTTGATCCTTTAAGAACGGAAAAAACCTTTAACTTAAGTATGAATGACTTGTCGGAATTTATGTTGCTACCGCCGCTGTTGGAAGAGCTAACCCAGCAGTCATCGCAAATAAAAACCCGCTGCTATTACGTGAGCCGTGATGAGCTGGTTAAGGACTTGGCCTCTGGTCAGCTGGATTTGGCCATCGATGCGCCGTTGGTCAATTCTCCCAATTTAATGCAGGTGCCGCTCTCCAGTGAAGACTATGTCTGTGTGGTGCGGGAAAATCACCCTGAGGTGAAGAAAAAGATATCGATAGAGCAATATATCGCGCTAGACCATGTGCATGTGTCCAGCCGACGGAGTGGGGCGGGGCATGTGGATATCGCCTTGCAGCGGATGGGGCTGTCTCGCAGTATTGCTGTTAGGGTACAGCACTATATGGTGGCACCGCGAATTATTGAACATACCGATTTAGCCTGGACTTTGCCTCGGGCATTGGCTCGTCGGCTTAATTTAAAAATTGTTGAGTTGCCCTTTGAATTGGCCACGCTGGATTGGCATTTATACTGGCATAAGAGTGCTGATAATGATCAGGCTAACCGCTGGATGCGTGAGCGGCTGATGGCGGCGGCTAGTCAGCAGTAAGGGCGTTGCCACAGCTCTGGTTGGCGGGTACGGCAATGTCCATTAACTGGGGTCTTGGCAAATTTAACTGATCTAAAATTTGTGCCAGTTCCTGCCAATTGCTCACTTGTAATCTGGGGTTGTTGACTCGCTCTTTGGCAATGGTAGAGCATTGCTGGCCTTTGTAATCATGGCCGGGGTAAACGGTCGTGCTATCGGGCAGGCTGAGAATTTTATCAAATAAACTATGGTATAGAGCCTGACTCGAACCCTGTTGAAAATCGGTACGCCCCGTGCCATTAATTAATAAGGTATCGCCAGTAAATAAGTAGCCTTCGTCTTCGTCAATATAAAAACAATAAGAGTCTTCAGTATGCCCCGGTGTATAGATGGCATGCAGGTTAATATCACCACACTGAATAATATCGTTATGTTGAACTTGTCGATCTGCACAGCTCATGGTTGAAGGGTGGCCAATAATGGTTTCGCAGCCGGTGTACTCTCTTAAATCGCCCAGTGCCGTAATATGATCGGCATGCACATGGGTGTCGATGCTGGCAACCAGTGTCAGCCTGTGTTGTTGTAATAATTGCAGATAGTGATCGAGCTGTTCTTTGACCGGGTCAATCAATAGTGCTTTGCCTTGTTGTTGGTCGGCGACCAAATAACAAAAGCTGCTTGAGTTGGGCTCAAATAATTGCTGGATAATCACTGTAGCTGCCTGTTAATAATTAATAGCGCCATGGATAGCATGGCGATTACAAAGAGTTTTTGTAGTTTAGGGCCGGATATATAACGGCTGGATAAAAGCCCTAACAGCATACCGATGCCGCCACCCAGAATAACTTCGCCAAGCAGGGTAAAATCTATTTTAGGTGTGGAAAGCGCATAGTTAATGAAACCGGCGCTGCTGATAAAGCTGATAATGAATAGGGAAGTAGCAACCGCTTGTTGGATCGTAATATGTAACAAAAAAATCAACGTCGGCACGATAATAAAACCACCGCCAACACCAAACAGCCCTGAGAGTATGCCGGTAACCATCGCGCCACCGCTAACACCCAGAATACAAGGCAAACCGAGCTGAAATGGCTGCATATGATTAACGCGGCAAAGGGCGATGGTGTTTTGCTGTTGATAGTGGCCAGCTCTAACCACTTTAGTTTCTTCCGGTGCCAGATTGGATTTTTTCCACATAAGCACAGCGACGACTAGCATCAAAAAGCTAAAGCCCAGCATAATAATGCTGTCAGGAAGTTGTTTGGCAATAAAGTGACCAAGGGGAGTAAAGGCACTGCCGATCACGGCAAATACCATCGCCGGCAACCACTGGATATTTCTGGAGCGTAAATGCCCGGCAACGCCCATTAAGGCGCTGGCCGCCACCACGCCTAAAGACAGGCCAATGGCGGCTACCGGCTCTAAGCCCAATACCACTAAAAATAAAGGCACCGCTAAAATAGAACCACCAGAACCCGTTAGCCCGAGTACCAGACCAATACATAGGCCGATAACAATGGTCATAGGGCTGCGGCACTGCTCTGGTCGATTTCAATATGCTGCGGTAGGGTAAACCAGCGTAGTGGCTCACAGCTGGCTGGCAAATCCAGATCATAGCGCTGCTCATTCTGTCTTGGCTTCAGCAATTGCTCTTTGCCTGCTGCTAAATAATCTTCCAGTGCAATAGGCTGACTTGCGGTGCTGTCAACGCTGGCTATTGTGCTGAAATCCAGCTGCGATACATTTTCCGTTAACCGGTTTTGGCTATTTTGATAGCGCCATGAACCGGTATGATTGTCAAAGCAATAATAGGGCAGTAAGCGCCAGCCATGTTCGGCAATTAAGATGATGGCATGGATTAAATAATGAAAAACTTCTTCATCAATAAAGTAGTTAAAGTTTAATCGCACCCAGCCTGGGCGAAGAATAATTTGGCCTGTTACAATCTCGGCTTCCAATTTTTTACTATACGCCATATCCATACCCAGCAGGCTGTGGCCGTAAGGTCCGGCACAGGAACACCCCCCCTAGCCTGAATACCCAATAAATCATTGAGTAAGGCGACCACAAAACCATAATGCAAATCCTTGCCCTGATGCTTGATACGCAAAGACATAATGGACAGTTGATCGGCTTCGGTATTACCGAGAATGTCGATATTGTCATGCGGTTGCCATAGGGCAATGGCGCGCTTAACAAAGTCTGCTTCACGCCGTTCGATTTCATCGGTACCGATATCCTGCTGTAATTTAAATACCAGACCTGCACGGATAGATTCGACAATGGCGGGGGTGCCACCTTCTTCGCGGCGCTCATGGTTGTCAATAAAGCGATGATCTTCCGGGGTCACATAAAGCACCGTGCCGCCGCCGGGCACAGCGGGCACCGTATTCTTTAACAAATGCTTTTTAACCACTAAAATGCCGGGCGTGCCGGGGCCACCGATAAATTTATGGGTCGAGATAAATACAGCATCTTTGCTGCTATCGCCATGGGCGCTTTGGCTATTCATATCAATACCTACATAGGGCGCTGCGGCAGCATAGTCCCACAGTGCCATGGCGTTATGGTGATGGAGCAGGGCAGAGACCTGGTCGGTATCGGTTTTAATACCGGTCACATTGGAGGCCGCTGAGAAGCTGCCAATTTTTAATGGACGCTGCTGATAGTCTTGCAGTTTTTGTTGCAGCACGTCGGTATCTAGCTGGCCTTCTTGATTGAGAGGAATAACCTCCACGTCAGCAATCGATTCACGCCAGGGTAGTTCATTGCTGTGATGCTCATAGGGGCCAATAAAAACCACCGGACGTTGTTCCGCTGGGATTTGATCCAGTAGTTGGTAGCGCTCGGCTAAATCCGCAGGAAGGCGCAGGTTGAGAATATCAATCAGTTTGTTAATAGCTGCGGTGGCGCCGGGGCCGCAAAAAATAACCTGGTCATCGGCAGTTCCTTTTAGTGCCTGGCGGATAATCTGTCTTGCCTGCTCACGCAGGGCGGTAGTGTGGGCACCGGTATAAGAGGTTTCAGTGTGGGTGTTGGCATAGAAGGGCAGTACTTTGTCGCGAATATAGTCTTCAATAAAGCTCAGGCTTCTGCCAGAGGCTGTGTAATCGGCATAGACCAGCGGTTTTTGGCCAAAGGCTGTTGGAATGAGGGTTTTATCACCAATAAGGCCCGAGCGGATGGTATCGATTAATGTCTGTGAGTCGGTCATGGCTGGCTTCGCTGTCAATGTGGCTGAAAAGTTGGGTAGATCATAGAGGTTTACAGAATAAACATTGTCTCTATATACTCCTTTGATTGAGGTTTTTCCGGAATTTTGTGCTTTAATATTATAAATATGTGGATTATTGTTCCTTTAAATGCTGAAAGGCCGTAAAAATGGACAAACAAGATAAGGCGATACTGTCGCTAATGCAGCAAGATGCCACCCTGTCGGTTGGGGTGCTGGCTGAGCGTGTCGGTATTTCAAAGTCTGCCTGTTGGCGCCGTATCCAGAAGTTGGAGGCGGATGGCATCCTAAAAGAACGAGTGGCTTTGTTAGACCAACAGCAGGTGAATTTACCCTTAACGGTCTATATCTCCATACGCACCCATCAACATAATGATCAGTGGTCAGAGCAGTTTAGGCAGGTCATTGAAGGGCTGCCCCTGGTGTTGGAGGTATATCGTATGAGTGGGGACCTGGATTACCTGATTAAGGCCGTGGTAACGGATATGCCGGGCTATGATCAGCTCTACCAGCAGTTGATTAAGGCGGATTTATTTGATGTTAGTTCCAGCTTTGTTATGGAGACAATGAAGCAAACCACTCAGCTTCCTTTGGAGTATATACAGGGGTAATCGGCTTTAGGCGTTTTTTCTGTTAAAATCCCGCCGATAATATTTATTTCGCCTTATTCCTGGTAAGAGGTTATTAATCTACATGTCAGAAGCTGTTATGTCTCACGATGCTGCCGATCAGCAATTAGTTCGTGATCATCTGGACCATTTGCATCAGCCCCAAGCCCTCAGTGGCTCTCAGCAGGCTGAGTTTAAGCAGCGCATAAAGGATCTGTTAGTTCGCGAGAACGCGGTTATTGTCGCGCATTATTATACTGACCCTATTATTCAGGAGTTGGCTGAAGAAACCGGCGGCTGTGTTTCAGACTCTTTAGAAATGGCCCGCTTTGGTCGCGATAACCCCGCTTCAACTCTGGTGGTTGCCGGGGTTAAGTTTATGGGTGAAACAGCCAAGATTTTGTCTCCTGAAAAACGCGTCTTAATGCCTACGTTAGAGGCGACCTGTTCTTTGGATATCGGCTGCCCCGCGGATGAGTTTTCGGCGTTTTGTGATCAGCATCCAGACCGTACTGTGGTGGTTTATGCCAATACCTCGGCTGCAGTAAAGGCCCGTGCGGATTGGGTAGTCACTTCCAGTATTGCACTAAAGGTTGTGGAGCATCTGGATGCCCAGGGCGAAAAAATTCTATGGGCACCCGATAAGCACTTGGGCAGCTATGTACAGCGTGAAACCGGCGCCGATGTCTTGATGTGGGATGGGGCCTGTATTGTTCACGAAGAATTTAAAGCCAAAGGCCTGGAAGACCTCAAGCAAGTCTATCCGGATGCGGCGATTCTGGTACATCCTGAGTCGCCAGAGCCGGTGGTTAAGATGGCTGATTATGTAGGTTCCACCTCGCAGATTATTCATGCTGCTGAAACCTTGCCGAATAAGCAGTTTATTGTGGCTACCGATCAAGGGATTTTTTATAAGTTGCAGCAGCAAATTCCCGATAAAGAATTTATTGTTGCCCCCACCGCCGGTAGTGGTGCGACTTGTCGCAGTTGTGCCAATTGCCCATGGATGGCAATGAATGGGTTGGATAACCTGGCCAATGTGTTAGAGACGGGGGCTAGCGAAGTCTTTGTCGATCAGCTGTTGGGCGAGCAGGCGATGAAACCTTTGACGCGGATGTTGAATTTTTCTGCGGGTAAATAAAGGCTGTAGTTACTGAGTTCTTGTCGCTCTGTTGTTTGCGTCTGTCATTCCCGCCTTCGCGCATAGCTATTTGAGGCAAATGCCTAAAATAATACCGAGCGTATTGTCGTGTCGGCGTTCTAAGCCAATAAGGCATTTCAGTACTCGATCAACCGCCAAACATTGTAGGGTGAATTACAATCCACCAAACCCAGCCAGTAGCTGCCATAACCGGTGGATTATAATCCACCCTACGGTCTTCTCTTTGACCGCAATGGCCTTATGCCTAACCTAAAGGTTTTTCATCTGCGCTTCCATTTGCTTAATTTGCACAATCCTCTGTTTGATTTTTGCCGACGTTAAATTATCGCCCTTCACCAAGGGCAGCGCGTAAGTTAGTTGTCTGGCTGCTCGGTCCAATACACCATTAAGCACAAAATACTCTGCCCTAGAGCGGTGTACGCCGACAATATTGCCCGCCAGACCATTGGTTTCTGCTAGCAAAAACCAGACAGAGGGGTCATTGGGTTTGACCTTGGTATGCTGTTCCAGCAGGGCTTCTGCTTTGTGGGGTTGGTTGGCCAATAAGTAGGCTCTGGACAGTGTCATGCTGATAGGATGGCTGTTTGGGGTGAAAGACAGGGCACCTTCTAATAAATTTATGGCTTCCAGTAACTGACCGGAAGCCATATTTAATTCCGCTTGTGCCAACATATAGCTGATTTCATTCGGTGAGGCCTGGATCAGTGTATTTAATCGGCTTTGTGCCTCATCAAACTCGCTATTGGCTGTCAATGCCAGTACCAGTCCATATTCATCGGCATCGGGGAAACGGCTGGGTTTGGCAACTTTGGCGCGAAAGCGTTTAACAGCCTCTTTACTATTTTCAATAAAACTTAATTCCACCCGTGCCCGCATTAATTGGAAGTTGGCATTATCGGTATACATTTTCCGTGGATATTGACGGGAGCGGTTGCGCGCATCGCTAAT
This sequence comes from Oceanicoccus sagamiensis, assembly GCF_002117105.1. Taxonomy (GTDB): domain Bacteria; phylum Pseudomonadota; class Gammaproteobacteria; order Pseudomonadales; family Dasaniaceae; genus Oceanicoccus; species Oceanicoccus sagamiensis. Next base: position 3,268,088 of record NZ_CP019343.1, read on the forward strand.
TCGGCTTTCGGTGACAGGGTGGGTTAATAAAAATTCCGGTGGTCTATTGCCATAATAGCGTGAGGCTTGTTGCATGACCTCGAACATACCGGCGGCGGCACTGGGGTCCATGCCAGCTCTTGCCATGGTTTGCATCCCTTCACGGTCAGCCTCCTGTTCATGCAGGCGGCTATAGCGCAGTTGATTTTGCAGGCTGGCTGCCTGGGTAGCGGCAATTGCTGCCATACCGGTACTGCCGCCTTCGGTGGCGGCCAGGATGATACCGGCTAATAAGCCAGCCATATTAGGAATGGCATTTCGTTTTTGCGCCTCTACGCTGCGGGCAAAATGGCGCTGGCTAAGGTGCGCCAATTCGTGTGACATCACCGAGGCAAATTGGGCTTCGGTTTCAGCCTGTAAGAGCAGGCCGTTATGGATACCCAACACTCCACCGGGAACCGCAAAGGCATTAATGGCGCGATTGTTGACGATAATAATATCCAATCGCCGGTCTTTTAATTCGCTATGGGTGGCCAGTTTATAGGTCAGTTCTTCAACATAGTCTTGCAATAAAGGGTCGTTGATTGCTTCTACTCGGCTGCGAAATACTCGCAGCCAGGCGCGGCCCAGTTGGTATTCCTTCTCCAGTGAGAATAGCGCGGAGGACGCGTCACCCAGCTCAGGGAGTTGAATCTCTTCCTTGGTTTGGGCGTTTGCGGTGCCAGTGAGCAGTGTTGCTAGCAACAGCAATAAGGGGAGTTTAAGGCTTTTCACGTCTACGAGAGTTGCTCCCTGATGCAGATAAATCTTGTTTTAATAGTCGCACTTTAGCGGTTTATGGGCAATTGCGCTAATTTGCCCAGTGTTACAGGTATTAGATGACTTATCGCTTAAAAATTCCCCAAATGGCTTAACAGCGCTAATAACTTGGGTCTGCACAATCATCCAGCTATACTAGCGGCCTTTATCAGCCCTTAGTTGCCCCCATCACTATGACAGCGTCAATACGTACATTGGATACCTGTGGTTTAGCATGTCCCATGCCGCTGTTAAAGGCCAAGCAGGCGCTCAATAGTATGGCCAGTGGTGAGCAGTTACTGGTGACGGCTACGGATCAAGGCTCCTGGCGGGATTTTAAGGTCTATGCCGAACACAGTGGCCACCCATTATTACAGCGGCAGGAAGTCGATGGTATCTACCATTATTTGCTGGAAAAAAAATAAGCCAAAATTACTGACGGAAACGCTATGTTAAAAATCTTTAGACGCTGGCTTGATCAAATCTTTGTAGAAGAAGAGTCGATCATTCTGTTACTGCTGATTACTATCAGTATGGTGGTGCTAATCACTATGGGTAATATGTTGGCGCCGGCGATTACCAGTCTTATCCTGGCTTTTATGATGCAGGGGCTTATTGGCCAGCTAACCGCCCGTAATGTGCCGCAGTGGGCGGCGGTAACGATTGCCTTTATCGTCTTTGTCGGTACGTTTTTAACCGCTTTATTAGTTATTTTGCCGCTGGCCTGGAACCAGATGGCCAATCTGTTTAATGAGTTGCCGGGGATGATGTCCCAGTGGCAGCAGTTAATGTTAGTGCTGCCTGAAAAATACCCGTCCATTTTTACCGAGCAACAAATCCAGGAATGGATTGTTTTAGCCCGCTCAGAGACCGCCAAAATGGGACAGTCAGTGCTCTCATTTTCAATTTCAAAAATTCCCAATGTGGTCGGTATTTTAATTTTTATTGTGCTGGTGCCTATTCTGGTGTTCTTTTTCCTTAAGGATCGCCAGGTGTTGTTGAATTGGATGGGGGGATTCTTGCCCGAACAGCGCCCTATGCTTAGCAAGATTTGGCATGAAATGAATGACCAGGTTGCCAACTATGTTCGCGGCAAGGCTATCGAAATTGTGATCGTTGGTTTGGTGAGTTATCTGGTGTTTATTTTATTGGGGCTAAATTACGCCGCCTTACTGGGAGTGTTAGTGGGCTTTTCAGTAGTGATTCCTTTTATTGGTGCTGCTGTTGTGACCTTGCCTATCGCTATGATTGGTTTTTTCCAGTGGGGCTGGGGCTCTGAATTTTTGACTCTGATTGTTGTCTATGCAGTGATTCAAGCCTTGGATGGCAATGTGTTAGTGCCTTTGTTATTTTCCGAGGCGGTGAATTTACATCCAGTCGCTATTATTTTGGCGGTGCTGGTATTTGGCGGGTTTTGGGGCCTGTGGGGAGTGTTCTTTGCCATCCCTTTAGCCACGTTAATCAAGGCAGTAATTAATGCATGGCCTTCGGCCAGTGCTGATAACTCAGTGGCCCAATAATGCTAGTCAACAGAACAAGAATAACCAGGATATGTCCTCAATGATAAGAAGTTTCTCCCGACGTTTTCAGTCAGTGATCACTTTGTCTTTTGTTTTCCTCAGTACACTGTTGTTGCTCGCGGCCTGTAGCGGTGTATTACCGGGGGCAGTAATGAAGAGCGGGTCATTAAAAGCGAAAATGATAGCCGCGAGTATCGCTACATTACCTTGCCCAACCAACTGAAAGTGCTGCTGGTGTCCGATAGCAAGACAGAGCGCTCTGCTGCCTCTCTGGATGTGAATATTGGTAGCAGGCAAGACCCGGAGGCTTATCAGGGTTTGGCACACTTCTTAGAGCATATGTTATTTTTGGGAACAGAGAAATACCCTGAAGCTGGGGAGTATCAGGCCTTTATCAGTGCTCATGGTGGCAGCCATAATGCCTATACCTCCTTCGAGCATACCAATTATTTCTTTAATGTTGATCCCGATAGTTTTGAACCGGCTTTAGACCGCTTTGCGCAATTTTTTGTGGCACCTTTATTTACTGAGGAGTATGTAGAGCGTGAAAAAAATGCGGTTCACTCTGAGTACACGGCCAAAATTAAAGATGAGCGCCGCAAAGGTGCCGATATTTTTAAAGCGGTGATTAACCCGCAGCACCCCTTTGCCAAGTTAAGTGTGGGTACGCTGGAAACCCTGTCTACCGATGGCGATAAAGCAGCCAATGGCAGTTTAAGGGATCAGTTGCTGGCTTTTTATGATCAGCATTATTCTGCGAGTATTATGACGCTGGTGTTGGTTGGGCGCGAGTCTTTAGATGAGCTTGAGGCAATGGCCAACAGCAAATTTTCCGCGGTTAGTAATAATCAAAAGCAGGTCGATACTATTGAGCCACCTTTGCTGACGCCGGATAGTTTACCGATGACGGTTACGATCAAGCCAGAGCAGTCTCTGCGTATGCTGTCTATCGCTTTCCCGACGCCGCAAGATATTCAGTACTACCAGCAAAAGCCTATGAGTTTTTTGGGTAATATCCTTGGTCATGAAGGCAAGGGTAGTTTGTTGTCCTATCTTAAAGCGCAGGGTTGGGCTGAAGGTTTGGGAGCGGGTCTGGGTTTAAGTTATAACGGCGGCGCTACCTTTAATATCACCATTCAATTAACAGAGTCCGGTGTTGCCGCCTCTGATGAGGTGGTGGCATCTGTCTTTCAGGCGATTAATAGAATTAAGCAGTCCGATAATATGGGCTGGTTATTTACCGAGCAAAAAGCCATAGCAGAGCAGCAGTTTCGCTATCAGCAAAAAGCACCGGCGATGTCCTACGCTATGTCGCTATCCTCCGATATGCATTACTACCCAGCCCGGGATTTGTTAAGGGCAGGGTCTTTAATGACCACTTATGACCCGGATTTGGTGGCGCGCTATTTGGCCTACTTAACACCGCAAAATAGTATGGTGACCTTAACTGCGCCTTCGGTAGAAACAGATAAGACAACGTATTTCTATCAGGCTGATTACAGTGTCAGTAAAACCGATGCAGAAAAAATCAGTGCCTGGGCCAGTGCCGGAATTAATCAGCAGATTACGTTGCCCGAAGAAAATCTGTTTATCGCGGAAGATTTATCGATCGTAAAACCGAAAATTGCGATGGATGTGCCTGCCTTGATAAGCGATAAAGATGGCTTGCGCCTGTGGTTTAAATCGGCGGATAAGTTTGCTTCCCCGCGGGGTAGTTTATTGTTTAGTGTTCGTTCGCCGGTTGCTAACGATTCAGCTGAGCATCGTGTGAGTTTACAGTTGCTGGCTGCCATTTTGGCCGATGAGTTAAATGAAATGTCTTACTCGGCAACGCTGGCTGGTTTGAATTATTCCCTTAATGCCCATGCTCGTGGTTTCTCGGTAAAAATTAATGGCTTTAGTGATAAGCAGGTTTTGTTGCTTCAGGAAATACTGGCGACGTTGTCATCGCCAGCCTTTAATGCTGAGCGCTTTGAGGATATTAAGCTGGAGCATATTCGTCAGTTGGAAAATAGAGATAAGCAGCAACCGTATCATCTGATTATGGATGAGCTGCCGGACTTGCTGTACAAAAATAGCTGGTCCGATAAAGAATTATTATCGGTTTACCAGCGTGTTACTTTGCAGCAAGTAAAAGCCTATCGTGAGTTATTCTTGTCGGCTGTGCAGATTGATATGTTGGTTTATGGTAATTATGCGCAACAAGATGCCCAGCGCTATGCCGAAAGTGTTAGTAACGCTCTATTAGATAAAACAGCACCTCCGGCTGCTATCGAGATTAGCCAGTTAGCTGAACAGCATTACTCCCACCAGATTCCAAGCCAGTACACAGATGCGTCGATAATGCTCTATATACAGGCGCCGGACACCGACAAAGTCCGCCGTGCAGCGATGGGTGTTACGGCTCAAATACTGCGCTCGGATTTTTATACCAGCCTTAGAACAGAGCAACAGTTGGGCTATATTGTGACCTCCGGTGCTTATCCCTTAATGGATGTGCCGGGTTTGTATTTTCTGGTGCAGTCACCTGTTGCAGGTCCTGAAAAATTAGAGCAGGAAATTAACCGGTTTATTCAACAGCGCTTTGCCACATTGGCTGATATCAGTGAGCAGGATTTTGATCAACAGCGTAATGCAGTGCTGTCTAAGTTGACTGAGGAGCCTCAAAACCTCGGGCAGCAAGCGCAGCGTTATTGGCAGGATATTAGCCAGAATTATTATCAGTTTGATTTCCGTGACCAATTGGTCGCTGCCATGGAGTCGTTGACTTATCAACAGTGGCAGCAGTTCTTTGTAGAGGATGTGATTGAAAATCGTCGTCGCATTACGGTTTACACTGTTGGCCAGTTTGCAGAGCAGTCCAAAGTAGCCGGTGAGCCGATTGGTCGTTCCGCGGAATTTAAAGCCTCTTTGCCCGCCTATACCTTTCAATAAATCCGCCGTTTTCCCGGCGGGTTGAGATAGATTTTTTAGCGATTCAAGCTATCCTTGTTGGTAACTTTTGTTCACCTCCATGGATGCTTTGATCGTGCAGCTCGCTCTAATTGTCGATGACTCAAAAACCGCCAGGTTATTGCTGCGCAAAATGCTGGGCCGGCAAGATATCCCTGTGGCGATGGTGGAGTCGGGTGAAGAGGCATTAGAGTATCTTAAAGATAATACCCCAGATGTGATTTTTATGGATCATATGATGCCGGGCATGGATGGTTTTGCCGCCGTTAAAGCGATTAAGGCCGACCCCGATAAGTCTGCCATTCCTATTGTTATGCATACCACCAAACAGGGCGATATTTATCTTGGACAGGCCCGTGCTCTGGGTGCTGTGGACATATTAACCAAGCCTGCCAGTGATCAGGATTTATCCGCGGTACTGGATCGGATAACAGCGCAGGTGGAGCAACCGGCCCCGCTGGCGGCAGAACCTGTGATGACGTTAGCTGCGGACCCGGTTGAGTCTCAGATGAGTAATGGTTTGGCTGCGGTTGAGGCTAATGGCGTCAGCCCAGCTCCGTCATTCTATGGCACCGCCAGACAGTGGTTGGTAGCGGCGATTTGGTTGGCCCCTACGCTGTGGCTATTAACCCTCTATTGGTCTGACCAGGCCGAGATTAAGCAGTTGCAGCGGCAGCAGGGGCAGGCTTTTGCTGCAATTGAGGTGCTAATAAACCGCCAGCAGACCTATGACTATGGTGAAGTCCCACTGGGCGGTGCGCGCCTTGCCTTGCTTAAAGGCTTGCTGCCCTTGCTGGAAAACACCGGCTTTAAGGGAGCTATCCGGTTGGAAGGGCATATCGGGGATTTTTGTTTATCACAGATCCCGTTGGCGGATGGCACTGAGGTGATGATGCTGCCGTCGCCGGAGCTGCCCTTAACCGCTTGTGATGTGATTGGTGTGTCCAGTGCTGAAGCTATGCGTTTATCGGTAGAGCAGAGTTCGGAGTTTGCCCGTTTGCGCCAACGTTACGAATCCAGGTCTATTCGCATTGAAGTGGCTGCCTATGGCGCCAATAGCCCCCAGCAAAGCTACCCTGTTGACCTTGAGGCAGTGACTACTGGCGACTGGAATGCAGTAGCGCTGGATAATAACCGAGTTAACTATCTGCTGATTGCGGACTAAACAATTCGCCATGTAGTTTTTTTACAGGAAAAATTGTCTTCCTTTGCGATAATTAACAGGTAGATAGCGGTTTTTATTCATAGCTCGCGACTGTTTTTCGGCAGTCCTATTGAAAAAAACCAACAAAAATGTAAAAATTTTACATCTTTGGTTCTGCTGTCGGTTTTGTTGCCAAAACTCAGTAGATGCTATGTTTGCAGGTTTTCTGCAAGCTTCGCCCAAGCTTCTATACTTACTCAGTGATTGAATCCGCGTGAATAAGCCGCGCTATTCGGGTTGCGGGCAGGCTTGCTGCGGGCATGGCTTGTTCAATCGCTAACTCAAATGAGTCTCTAATTAAGGTATTGCTATGCAGGATAACGATCCAACGGAAACGGCCGAATGGCTTGAAGCATTAAATGATGTTTTAGCGCTGGAGGGCGGTCCTGAACGGGCGACTTATCTATTAAAAACTATGGCGGAGAAGGTTGCGCAGGCTGGCAGCCAGGTTCCCTCAGCCATCACAACTCCCTTTCGCAACACCATAAAGCCGGTTGAAGAGCGCCGTATGCCCGGCGATCTGTTTATGGAGCGTCGTATTCGCTCCCTGATCCGTTGGAATGCTTTGGCCATGGTAATGCGGGCCAATGATAATGATGAAGGCCTGGGTGGTCATATATCCTCATTCTCATCGGCTGCCACTTTATACGATATTGGTTTTAACTATTTCTTTAAAGGTAATGATAACGGCCCTGGTGATCTGATTTATTATCAGGGCCACAGTGCTCCCGGTATGTATGCCCGTTCTTTTCTGGAAGAGCGTCTAACGGAAGAGCAGCTGGATAATTTCCGTCGTGAAGTTGGGGGCAATGGTTTGTCCTCTTATCCGCACCCCTGGTTAATGCCAGACTATTGGCAGTTTCCTACCGTCTCCATGGGCCTTGGTCCCATTCAGGCGATTTACCAAGCCCATGTGATGAAGTATCAGCAGAGCCGCGAACTGGTCCAGCATAAAGACCGTAAAGTGTGGGCGTTTTTGGGGGACGGAGAGTGTGATGAGCCTGAATCTCTGGGGGCTATCGCCAAAGCCGGCCGAGAACATTTGGATAACCTGATTTTTGTCGTTAACTGTAACCTTCAACGTTTGGATGGTCCGGTTAGGGGTAACGGTAAAATTATTCAAGAGCTTGAAGGTGTGTTCCGCGGTGCTGGCTGGAATGTCATTAAAGTTATTTGGGGGCGCCACTGGGATGCTTTGTTAGAAAAAGACCAGACCGGCTTGTTGAAAAAACGCATGAATGAAGTCTGCGATGGCGAGCTGCAAAATTATAAAGCCAATGGTGGTGCTTATACCCGCGAGCATTTCTTTGGTAAATACCCTGAGTTATTGGAGCTGGTCTCTGACTTGTCCGATAACGATATCATGTACCTCAACCGTGGTGGCCATGACCCTTATAAAGTGTATGCTGCTTATGATCAGGCGGTTAACCAGAACAATGGTCAGCCCACGGTCGTGCTGGCAATGACCGTAAAAGGTTATGGTATGGGGGACTCCGGTGAAGCGCAAAACGAAACCCACTCCCTGAAAAAACTGGATCTGGAAAGCCTGAAAAAATTCCGCGACCGTTTTGCTATCCCTATCAGTGATGAAGAATTAAAAGATGTGCCTTACTACCGCCCGGCTAAAGATAGCCCGGAAATGGTTTATATGCGCAAGCGCCGGGAAGAGTTGGGTGGCTATATTCCCTCGCGTAATCCCGACTTTAATGCGCTTGAAGTTCCTGCGCTGGACGATTTAAAAAGTCAGCTAAAAAGCAGTGGCAAACGTGAAATTTCAACCACCATGTCTTTTGTCAGAACTTTATCAACCCTGACCAAAGATAAAAAAATTGGCGAGCGGGTTGTGCCGATTGTGCCTGATGAGGCTCGCACCTTTGGTATGGAAGGTATGTTCCGCCAATTGGGTATCTATTCATCACAGGGCCAGCGCTATACGCCCCATGATGCCGACCAGATTATGTACTACAAGGAAGATGAAAAAGGCCAGATTCTGGAAGAGGGGATTAATGAGGCTGGTGCATTTTCATCCTGGTTGGCTGCGGCGACGTCTTATAGTAACCACGGTTATCCCATGGTGCCGTTCTATGTGTTCTATTCTATGTTTGGTTTTCAGCGCATTATGGATTTGGCTTGGGCTGCGGGTGATACTCAGGCCCGCGGTTTCCTGATGGGAGCAACCGCCGGTCGCACCACCTTAAACGGTGAAGGTTTACAGCATCAGGATGGCCATAGTTTATTAATGGCCAATATGATTCCTAACTGTGTTGCCTATGACCCCACTTACGCTTATGAGCTTACCGTGATTATTCAAAACGGTTTAAAGCGTATGTATGAAGATAAAGAGAATTGCTTCTATTACATCACCATAGAAAATGAAAATTACCACCACCCCGAAATGCCTGTTGGTTGTGAAGAAGGCATTATTAAAGGGATGTATTTGCTGCAAAAAGCTGAGCAGAATAAAGCCCATACAGTACAGTTAATGGGTGGCGGTTCGATTTTACGGGAAGTGGAAGAGGCGGCAGCTATACTGCGTAAAGACTTCGATGTGGATGCGGATGTGTGGAGTATGACCAGTATCAATGAGTTGCGCCGTGATGGTATGGCCTGTGATCGCTGGAATGTTATGAACCCTGATCAGGCGCCGAAGCAATCCTATGTCGCAGAGCAGTTAGAAGGGCGGGAAGGTCCAGTCATTTGTGCGACGGATTATATGAAGTCCTATGGCGAACAAATTGCGCCGTTTATTCGTCGTCAGTTCCGGGTGTTGGGCACCGATGGTTTTGGTCGCTCTGATACTCGCAGTAAGCTACGTTATCACTTTGAGGTTGATCGTTACTTTATAGTATTGGCGGCCTTAAAATCCTTAGTGGATGAGGGCAAGCTGGACGTCTCCGTGGTGGTGAAAGCGGCAAAAGAGTTTGGTGTCAGCGGTGATAAAATTGACCCCATGAATTGCTAATCCACCCTATATACAAAACATTGAATAAATAAACACAGGTAAGCAGTGTGAGCAAAGAAATTATAAAAGTACCCGATATTGGCGGAGCCGAAGGCGTAGATGTCGTCGAAATCTGCGTTGCCATTGGTGATACCGTAGAGAAAGAAGATTCTCTGGTGGTACTTGAGTCGGATAAGGCTTCTATGGAAGTGCCATCACCTATGGCGGGTAAAGTACTTGCCATTAGCATTAAAGATGGCGACTCCTTATCGGAAGGTGATGTGATTTTGGAGTTGGAAACCGATAGTGCGGAACAGGCTGAGCCTGCCGAAGCACCGGTGGTAGCTGAAGAGTCAGCAGTGGTTGCTGAGCCTGAACCCGAGGCTCCTGCCCCAGCCCCAGCCCCTGTTGCAACAAAAACATCAACGCAAACCATTAATGTGCCCGATATAGGTGGTGGTGAAAATGTTGATGTTATCGAAGTCTGTGTTGCGGCTGGTGATGATATTGCCGATGGTGATTCTCTGATCGTATTGGAAACCGATAAAGCGTCCATGGAAGTGCCAGCCCCCATGGCCGGCAAAGTGGCCTCTGTCTCGATTAAAGAGGGGGATACGGTATCTGAGGGTGATCAAATATTAACGCTGGAAGTGTCGGCGGGGGCAGCTCCCGTTGCAGCGCCGGTAGAAAAAGCCGCGCCAGTAGCGGCGCCTGAACCGGCAGCTGCTTCTGCGCCCAGCACCGAAATCCCCAAGCCTGACTTTGCTCCCTCAGAGCAAGCTCAAGTACCTGCGGCCACTAAGAGCAAAGGTGATGCAGTCTATGCGGGCCCCGCAGTACGTCGTCTAGCCCGTGAGATGGGGGTTGAATTAGAGCAGGTAAAAGGCAGTGGCCCTAAATCCAGAATTTCAAAAGATGATTTAAAAGCCCATGTTAAAGCGGCATTGACTTCCAAGTCGACAACCGGCGGTGCAGGTATTCCTGCTATACCAGAAGTCGACTTTAGTAAGTTTGGTGAGGTGACTGTTGAGCCCTTGTCAAAAATTGCCAAAGTGACTGCCCATAATATGCAGCGCAATTGGCTCAATATCCCCCATGTCACGCAGTTTGATGATGCGGATATTAGTGACCTTGAAGATTTCCGTCAGTCCTTAAAGGCAGAAGCAGAAAAGCGCGGGGTTAAAATCACGCCGCTGCCGTTTTTGCTAAAAGCCTGTGCTGCGGCTTTACGGGATAACCCCAGGTTTAATGCTTCACTGTCAGCCGATGGTGAGAACCTGATGTATAAACAGTATATTCATATCGGTATGGCCGTTGATACCCCAGCGGGTTTGGTGGTGCCGGTTATTCGTGATGTTGATAAAAAATCGATTTGGGACCTGGCCGCAGAAACGGTTGAGTTGGCGAGCAAGGCTAAAGAACGTAAGTTAAAACCAGCAGAAATGCAGGGTGGTTGTTTTACCATTTCAAGTTTGGGTGGTATTGGTGGCCAGGGTTTTACCCCCATTGTGAATGCGCCTGAGGTAGCCATTCTTGGCGTTTCAAAATTAACCACCAAGCCGGTTTGGGATGGTGAGGCCTTTGTGCCGAGAAAAATGTTACCACTGTCTTTATCCTATGATCATCGCGCTATCAATGGTGGTGATGGTGGTCGCTTCTTTACCTATTTGACGGCTGTATTAGGTGATATTAGACGTCTGGTGCTGTAGCTTGAGTCTATGAATTTGTACAATGAACGTACGGGCCTTATAGGGCCCGTTTTTGTATCTGCTAATTATTGATTGATGGGATATTACCATGAGCATTCATTGTTCCGTTTATAGTGCTGTCAGTGTTGATGGTTTTATTGCCAAGCCGGATGGCGATATTGAATGGCTTCATAATCCGCACTATGCAGGCGCTACACTAAACGGTCTTGATTATGAGAGCTTTATCGCTACCGTCGATACGTTGGTGATGGGGAGGCACTCCTATGAAAAAGTGCGCAGCTTTGGTTTTTGGCCCTATGACAATATCCCGGTGATTGTTTTAACTAGCCGTCCACTTACTGTACCGCCGGAGCTAGAGGGAAAAATCAGTGTTGAAAATTGTGCCCCTGAGCGGCTGGTAAGCAAACTGGCGGAGCAGGGTAGGCAGCATCTCTATATTGATGGAGGAGCCACCATTCAGAGATTTTTAACAGCGGGTCTTATTAACGAGATAACACTGACTCAAATTCCTGTTTTGTTGGGCGCTGGCATTTCATTATTTGGTGATAGTGGTATTGAGTCTTCACTACAGCTAATATCCGCAGATAGTTCGGATAACGGTTTTGTTCAATGTAGATATACAGTAAAAGGTTGTTAAGCAATGGTTAAAATAAGTAGTCAGTTTGATAGCGGTAATATTGAGTTGGTTCAACATAGTAAAACGGCAGCAGCAGAATGCTTTGAATTAAACATACGTAAAGATCACCAATCTGATTTTTTTCAGTGGTTTCACTTCAGGGTTCAGGGCGCAAAAGACACTGCCTGTGAATTCATCTTACTCAATGCCAGTGAGGCCGCCTATCCCGCGGGTTGGGATGATTATCAAGCAGTGGCCTCTTATGATCGGGAAGAATGGTTTCGGGTGGACACGGCTTATAAGGGTAAAAGCCTTGTCATCACGCATCAGCCAGAATATGACAGTGTTTATTACGCTTACTTTACTCCTTATTCCTATGAGCGTCATATGGACTTGCTGTCATGGGCGCAATTATCTCCTGTGTGTTTATTGCAGGATATAGGTAATACCCTGGATGGTAATGATCTCTCTTTGTTAACCATTGGTAATCCTGAAACGGCTAGTCGTAAAATTTGGCTGATTGCTCGTCAGCACCCGGGAGAATCTATGGCCGAGTGGTTTATGGAAGGCTTTCTGCAAGCCTTGCTGGATTCTGACAACCCTACTAGCAAAGCTCTGTTACAGCAGGCGGTGTTTTATGTGGTGCCCAATATGAACCCGGATGGTTCCATGCGCGGGCATTTACGTACCAATGCCGTGGGAGCAAACCTTAACCGGGAATGGGTGGAGCCCACGTTGGAACGTAGCCCTGAAGTGTATTATGTGCGCCAAAAAATGCAGGAAATCGGTGTAGATTTATTTTTGGATATCCATGGTGATGAAGCTTTGCCCTATAACTTTGTGGCAGGTAGCGAAGGGGTGCCCTCTTATCACTCATCTATTCAATCTTTGGAAGAGTCTTTTAAACAGGCCTATAGTCTGTCGTCACCTGACTTTCAGGATAAGGTGGGCTACCCCAAAACGCCGGCGGGCAAAGCGAACTTATCGATTGCCTGTAACTATGTGGCGGAAACCTTTAACTGTCTGTCATTTACTATCGAGATGCCCTTTAAGGATAATGCCGATTTGCCTGACGCGTTATATGGGTGGTCTTCAAATCGGTCCGCTCAATTGGGGCGAGATGTGTTGGTGCCGATCCGTGCGGTCGTCAATGACTTGAGATAATAAACCTGTGCTTTTTTGCTTTAAGGAATCGCTATGTCTGAACTAATCAACGAAATGAATGCCCAAATGGCGGTGTTACCTGCGCCGGTCCAATACTGGATGAATTGGATGATGCTGGTATTTGTGTTTTCTATTGTCTTTGTATGGAAGCATAAAGCTGCCCGTTACGTGCTGTTAAGTCTTGTGTTAACCATGCCTGTTGCTCAGGCGGTATTTTATTTAAGTGGCACTGTGCATCTACTCGGCATTGCTCATTTACTGATTTGGGGGCCGCTGTTTTATTACTTATACTATGTTGAGATCAAGCCGACAGGTATCGCTTTTAATTCGCCCTATGCCGTCTGGTTGTTGTTGCTGATGGTGACTATCGCTATCTCGCTGATTTTTGATATTCGCGATGTGGTGTTGGTGGCAATGGGTTCTAAATAATGATTGTAGGAGAAGCTGTTATGCTGTTCATTAGATTTTTACAGGTGGTCGTGGTTTCGTTAGCGTTGCTGCTGACAGAGAGTGCAATGGCCATCGCCAAGGGTGATACGGTATTAATTACCGGTGCTAATCGCGGTATTGGTCTGGCTCTGGCAACGCAGTTTCAGCAACAAGGTTATCAAGTGATAGCCACCGCTAGAAAACCACAACAGGCGATGGAGTTGAATCAGTTGGGTGTTGAGGTGCAGCAGCTGGATATCGCTGATAAGGCGAGTGTGGCTGCTTTGGCTCAGCGTTTAAAAGATCGCCCCGTCGATATTTTGCTCAACAATGCTGGTATCAGCGGGCATAGCACAACGGCTTTTAAGGATTTGGATATTGAGCGCTTGGGTCAGGTGTTAGATATTAATAGCTTAGGAGCCTTGAGGGTAACACAGGCTTTGCTCCCCAACTTGCAACAGGGCTCCCGCAAGGTGGTAGCCAGTGTTAGTAGTCGTATGGGGAGTATCGCGCAAAATACCAGCGGTGGCGCTTTGGGCTATCGGGCGAGTAAAACCGCGTTAAACAGTTTTAATAAGTCCTTATCCATTGAGTTTGCACCGCAGGGCTTTATCTTTGTGGTGTTGCACCCCGGTTGGGTACGTACCGATATGACCAGTGACAGTGCAACCTATTCGACTGAGCAGAGTGCGGCGGGTTTACTGCAGGTGATTGCAGGTTTAAATAAAGCGGATAATGGCCGCTTTTATAATTTCAAAGGCGAAGCCATTGACTGGTGATTGAGAGATGGCTTTAGTCGACTTCCCAATAAAAAACGGGCCAATTAAGGCCCGTTTTTTTTAATTCGATAACCGGGTTTAACGTTGGCTAATCATAATCTCGCTGGCTACAGGCTCAACTAAACCCACCTTGTCCGGACTGCCGGGCTGCACAACACCCAGAGCCGCTTCAATCACCAGTCCAACCCAAATCGCATAAACCCAGGGGCGAACGCGATCAAGGCTTTTGATCATCTTCTGGTTATCATCATCGTTATAGTTATCAGCAATAATCTTGCCGTAGGTCGCGCCAAAATCTTTTAGCCCAACGCGAATCATCAAGCCGCAGAATACCAGAAAGGCGAAGATTAATAATTTACCCGCCATCCATGGATCATCAACCAAACGCCCAGTCACCCAAGAGTAAGTTGTAGAAACAATCAGGCCGATAACAATTAACCAGCGGAAGTAAAAATCAAACTTGGTAAGAGCAGGGATATAGTCTGCATCGTGCTTGAAATGTAATAGCAGTACCACGGTTAGCCAGAACGGTGCCAATAATACGATGCCGACCATCTGCCAGGTTGGGTGAGCAATGCCGTGGAACTCGCTGAGAATACCGCCCACTGTTAGCATCAGTGTCATACAGATCTTGGGGATCATATCGCAGCCCATCATAATCTTAGTGGCGATTAGGCGGGTTTCGCGTTGCAGGCTAGGGTCGACCACAAACTTACTGGAATAGAACACGCCAATATCGCCCCCCAGCCAATAGCAGAAAAGCACGATATGAAGAATAAGTGTAAAGTCATAAGCTGACATGTAAGGCCCCCGGGTGGATATTATCTTACGCCATTAAAAGTGACGTTTTATAGTGGCGCCTATCCTACCGATATTGTCGATAAATTAAAGTCTTTAAGGGTGATAGTTTTCGATTAAGTTGATTATTTCTGTGCAAATTGGTCACCTGTCTCACCTGATTACTTTTAACTATCAACCGTATTGGCAGATTGAATTCGCCTTAATCGGTTGGCTGGTATAAATTATGTTAATCAAATGATGGATTACCTGGAGGAAGGTGTAATGATTGAGACAATTATTGATGGCGTAGATTTTGGCCCTTTGGCGGTATTGCCGGGTACCTGGAAGGGTGAGAAGGGGATGGATATAGCGCCCGAGGAAGATGGCTCTAAGGAAGAAAACCCTTTTAGTGAAGAGATTCTATTTGAAATAGTCGGTGATGTTACCAATGCCGGTAAGCAGACGCTGGGTGTGGTGCGCTATCACCAAAAGGTTTATCGCAAGACCGATGGGGCGCAGTTCCATGATCAGTTGGGCTATTGGGTTTGGGACCCTGCCGCAGGTACTGTAATGTTTACTTTGACCATTCCCAGAGCCGTTAGCTTAGTGGCCGGTGGTGACTTCGATATGGGGTCTATGGATGATGATGCGGTATCTATTGCGGTTGCCTCTGAGGACGGCGGTGACTGGGGTGTAGCTCAATCTCCGTTTATGCGGGAAAACGCCAAAACCACCGGCTTTCAAATCAATCTGGAGGTGGATGGCGATAAGATGGTCTATTCACAGACCACCTTTTTAGATATCTATGGCCGCAAGTTCGACCATACCGATAATAGTACTCTGGTGCGGGTAAGCCCTTGATTTACCTGACCCTGCTCTTACTGTAAAATGCCGCGCTTTGTAACCAAGCTAAGGCATCAACACAGCCATGATAGAAGTAGGCGCGATCAAGCAGAGTATTAAAGACCTGACCGAGAGGACTGAAGTCCTTAGGGGGTATCTTTGACTATGATGCCAAGAAAGAGCAATTGGCTGAGGTTGAGCTTGAATTAGGTGAACCTGCGGTTTGGGAGCAGCCTGAGCGGGCGCAGGAGCTGGGTCGCCAGCGTTCATCACTGGAAGCAGTGGTGAAGACCATCGACACTATGACGACCGGCTTAAGTGACTTGACCGAATTGTTAGAGATGGCGGTTGAGGAAGAGGATGAAGATACCTTTGCAGAAGTGGAGTCTGAAATCGAGGGCTTGGGTGAGCATTTAGCCAAGCTTGAGTTTCGCCGTATGTTCTCTGGCGAGATGGATCCGAATAATGCCTTTCTTGAAATTCAATCCGGCTCAGGCGGTACTGAAGCCCAGGACTGGGCAGAAATGGTCTGTCGTATGTATTTGCGCTGGGGTGAGTCCAAGGGTTTTAAGACTGAGCTGATGGAAGCCTCCGACGGTGATGTGGCGGGTATTAAATCGGCCACTATTCAGTTTTCCGGTGAATATGCTTTTGGCTGGTTGCGCACTGAGACAGGGGTTCATCGCCTGGTCAGAAAGTCCCCCTTTGACTCCGGCAGTCGTCGCCATACTTCTTTTTGTTCTGTGTTTGTTTCCCCGGAAGTTGACGACAATATTGATATAGAAATCAATCCTGCCGATTTGCGGACCGATACCTACCGAGCCAGCGGCGCGGGTGGTCAGCACGTTAACAAAACCGATTCTGCGGTGCGTATTACCCACGAGCCAAGCGGGATTGTGGTGCAGTGTCAAAGCCAGCGCTCCCAGCATAAGAACCGCGATGCAGCAATGAAGCAGCTAAAAGCTAAATTGTATGAAATGGAAATGCTAAAACGCAGCGAAGCTTCGCAAGCGCTGGAAGATACCAAGGCCGATATCGGTTGGGGTAGCCAAATCCGCTCCTATGTATTGGATGATCAGCGGATCAAAGATTTACGCACCAATGTCCAGACCAGCAACTGCAATAATGTGCTGGATGGAGATTTAGATCAATTTATGGAAGCTTCATTAAAAATGGGGCTGTAAGTTTTTCACCACTACTTAACTGAGTTAACAACATGTCAGAAGACAATACTACAGACGAAAACAAGCTCATTGCCGAGCGTCGTGCCAAGTTAAATACGATTCGCGAACAGCGCAATGCTTTTCCCAACAGCTTTCGTCGCGATGCTTATGCCCAGGACTTGCAAGACGAGTTGGGTGAAAAAGATAAAGAAACGCTCGAGCAGCTAGATCGTCGCGCCGCTGTTGCTGGCCGTATTATGGCTAAGCGTGGTCCGTTTTTGGTATTGCAGGATATGAGTGGCCGGATTCAGGCCTATGTCGACAAAAAGAAATTACCTGAAGAGCAGTTGCCAGAAATTAAAACCTGGGATATCGGCGATATTATTGGTTGCGAAGGCCCTGTGCATAAATCCGGCAAAGGCGACCTTTATGTGTATATGGAAAAGGTGGAGTTACTCACTAAGTCTTTACGGCCCTTGCCTGATAAGTTTCATGGCCTACAGGACCAGGAAATACGTTATCGTCAACGCTATATCGACTTAATTGTTAGTGAGGAGTCGCGTAATATTTTCCAGACCCGCTCAAAGATGGTGAGCTTTATGCGTGACTATCTGGATAGTGCGCATTTTATGGAAGTAGAAACACCGATGATGCAGGTGATCCCCGGTGGTGCTACCGCGCGCCCCTTTGTCACCCATCATAATTCACTGGATATGGATATGTATTTGCGTATCGCACCAGAGCTGTACTTAAAGCGTTTGGTTGTTGGTGGCTTTGAGCGTGTTTATGAAATCAATCGTAACTTCCGTAATGAGGGGCTTTCAACCCGCCATAACCCTGAATTTACTATGTTGGAGTTCTATCAGTCCTATGCGGACTACCATGACTTGATGGACTTAACAGAAGATATGTTGCGTAAAATGGCGCAAAGTGTTTTGGGTACGACCACGCTGACTAACACCACTAAAGATGAAAATGGTGAAGTGGTTGAGACCAAAGAATATGATTTATCCAAACCGTTCCAGCGTATTTCCGTGTTTGACTCGATTTTACACTTCAATCCTGAGTTAAAGCCGGAAGATATTAATACTCTGGAAAGTGCACGCAAGGTCGCTGAGAACCTGCATATCCCAATGAAGGATATATATGGTTTGGGTAAGGTGCAGATTGAAATCTTTGAAAAGACGGTTGAAGAGCGTTTGGACCAGCCAACGTTTATTACGGAATATCCGACCGAAGTATCACCTTTGGCGCGCCGCAGTGATGATAATCCTTTTGTCACTGATCGTTTTGAGTTTTTTGTCGGTGGTCGTGAGATTGCCAATGGCTTCTCAGAGCTTAACGATGCGGAAGACCAGGCTGAGCGTTTCCAGGCTCAAGTAGCTGAGAAAGATGCTGGTGATGATGAAGCGATGCACTATGATGCTGACTATGTGGCGGCCCTAGAGTACGGACTGCCTCCTACGGCGGGCGAGGGTATTGGTATTGACCGCTTGGTGATGTTGTTTACTGATTCGCCATCTATTCGTGATGTATTGCTGTTTCCACATATGCGGCCACAAGGTTAAGCTGGTAGTAATCCCCGTGAAAGCGGGGGTGCTCTAGCTGTTAGCTCTGGCCTGCTCGTTAAGCGTGGCAATAATATCGTTAGTATTAAACCCTTGTCGCAGTAAATAAGTAATATCCTCGGTACGCCCTTTAAGCTCCGGTTCATTATTGGCAATCACAATAATGGGCGTGCCGTCAGCTATCTCCGATTTAATATTTTCAAGCCACTTATCAATATCCGGTTGATCGTCTTGCTGAAAAATAGCTGCCGATAGTAGTAAACCGCTTACCGTTTCCTGTTCAAAAAAGAGGGCTGCACTGTCAGCGCTGTCGCAGGTGTTAACCTGCCAGCCATTTCTATTGAGGGTATTGATCAGTACGTCCCGTTGGGTGGATTTTTTATCGATAAGTACAATGCTGCCCTGTTGTGTTTCTGGTGTGAGCTGCTCCAGTGCATCGGATAACTTATCCCAATCTACAGGTTTTCGCAGATAGTCTACTGCACCCATTTCCAGCCCCAGATTCTGCTCGTCGAGCATAGAGAGTAAAATAATCGGAATATTCTGGGTGTGAATATTTTCTTTCAGCACTGACAGTACCGTCCAGCCATCAATGCCGGGCATCATTAAATCCAGCAGTATGATATCGGGGCTTTTTTGCTCGGCGAGTTGAATACCTTCCTTACCACTGTCGGATAAAATAATATTGAAGTCACCCCGGTGCAGAAAACGCTCGGTTAGTGCCAGTGCAACAGGGTCGTCGTCAATAACAAGAATAGTGGTTTTTGCTGAGCCTTTTTGCAGTGGCAGTGAATCCACGATCTCTTCCTGAGTATCACTGCTAGTACTGTCAGCAATAAACTCAACCGTAAAGCGGGTGCCTGTCTTGATCGAGCTGACAACATTAATGGTTGCCCCCATTAAATCACAGTACTGTTTACACAGCGCCAGACCTAATCCTGTACCTCCAAAGCGTCGTGTCGTGGATGAGTCAGCCTGAGTAAAGGCGTCAAAAACAATTTTTGCCTGATCCTCTGTCATACCGATACCGTTATCGGCAACCGTAAATCGAATAAGCGGCGGGGTACTACTGGTATCATATTCTGCGTTAAGGCTGATATGGCCGCTCTGGGTGAACTTACAGGCGTTGCTCAGCAGGTTAAAAAATATTTGCCGGAATTTAGTGATATCGTTATTGAGCAGTGGCAGGTTGCCGCCAGTATCGAATGACAGGCTGTTATTGCCTTTTTGGGCAAGTGGAGAAATGGTAGAAATCACTTCTTTTAAAATAGCCGCGCTATCAAACTCTTCGTTATAGATGGTCATTTTCCCCGTTTCAATTTTGGAGAAATCCAGTACGTCGTTAATTTGGTTGAGTAGATGGCGGCCCGCAGTGAGGATTTTTTGCAGGTCTTTGTTTTGATCTTCGATACTGATATCTTCCAGTTCGATATCTTCCAGCATCATTTCACTGTAACCAATTATAGCGTTAAGCGGTGTGCGTAATTCATGGCTCATATTAGCCAGAAAACTACTCTTAGCCCGGTTGGCCTGGTCGGCATTTTCTTTGGCTTGATGTACTTCGGCAACAGCGTTCTGCAATTTTGCGGACATGGCATTAAAGGCTTCCGCGACTTCACCAACCTCATCGCGGTTTTTGAGTGGGATACGATAATCGAGATCGCCACCACCAATAATAATGGTTCCTTTTTTAAGTTGCTTAAAGGCATTGCCAGTATAGCGAATCAGGAAAAAGCCCAGACCAATAGTCAGGATGATAGACGAAAAGAAAACGGTAAAAGTAATGTTGTTGGTGAGTGATTCAATTTCTTCAATTTCTATCGCCTGCCGGTCGGCAACCTGGATCTGCTTTTTCTTTAAATATTCCAGGTCATTTATTACCTGTTTAAAAACCAGCTCCCGGTAGTCGCTATCTTCATAGTGATTGTAACTGTCGTTGTTATAGCTCCGGTAAAAATCTTTCCATAAAGGTATCAGTTCAAGAAAACTGCTATTCAGGACCTTGTATGGGTTTAGTGTGGGGTCTTGGGTGGTCAGCCCCAGTTGCTTCATTTCAGCTTGCAGGGCAGTGATTTCACTCAGTGCCTGCGCAGTTTCCTGTGGGGTTAATTTTTCATTCAGGGTGGAGCGCAATGAGCTTAATAATAAAATCGCTTTATGCAGGTCGTCGAGGTTTTGTTTGACTGCAGAGGCTTGAAGTTGGCCGGTCACCGCCTGACGTAATTGCAGCAGGCTGGCATTGCGGGTGCTATTGCTCCACGAATCTGTGCCCACATTGATTGAGAATAAAATCAATATAATGATAATGGAGAGTGTCAGTCGTTCACGTAAGCTCATGATTTATTTAGCCAAGTGTTTTTCAATAATGGCGATCAGGCCAGGAAAGTCGATAGGCTTGGTGGCGTAATCATCGCAGCCTGCGGCCATGGCTTTTTCTTTGTCGCCAGACAGTGCATGGGCAGTGAGGGCAATTATCGGTGTGCTTTGTTGTTGTTTGACTTCCCTGCTGGCGGTCCAGCCATCTTTTACCGGTAATTCCATATCCATCAGAATCAGGTCTGGCTGTTCGTTGATGGCTTTTTCAACCGCGGTGCCACCATTGTCAGCCGTGATCACATCATAGTCCCTGCGCTTGAGTCGGCGCGATAACATATCGCGGTTCATCTCATTATCTTCAACTAATAATATCTTAGCCATGCTTATTCCCTGGATGTTTCTGGGCTGGTTTCTTTGTGGGGCCTGGTTTCAGGTGCAATACCTTTTAGTTCAAAAATATTAATTTCTTTTAAAATTCCTTTGGCTTGAATGGCACGGCTTTCTCCAATCGAAAGTACCGCCTGACAGTCATTAACGGTGGCCTCTGATAGCAGGATTGAACCTGCTTCGCAGTGCTCTTCGATACGGGCTGTTTGGTTAACCGTATGGCCAACTACGCCATATTTGGCGCGTTTTTCGGAGCCAATATTACCGGCGACAACGGTGCCGGTATTGATACTGATACCCATTGAAATTTCTGGCAGGTCTTCACTCTTGTTGCGGCGATTGATGTCATCCATGGCTGCCTGCATTTCCAACGCACAGCGGATGGCTCTGTCACTGTCATCTTCTCGAGTAATCGGTGCGCCGAAGATAGCGAGAATGGCATCACCAATAAATTCATCCACGGTGCCGTTATACTTCATGATGATTTCGCTCATGGTACCCAAATAATTATTCAGCAAGCGGACTACCCGGTGGGGCGGTAGTTGTTCGGCAATGGTGGTAAAGCCACGAATATCCGCCATCAGTACACTGACCTTGCGCTGCACACCACCGAGGTCAAGACCGTCGGGATCTTCAAGTAATGTGGAGACAATCTCTTCTGATAGATAGCGACCAAATACATTACGAATAAAGCGCTGGTTGCGCTCCAGTTCGTCACGGTACAATTGTTCTTTGTCGTGCCAGCGTTTGCGTTCGACACCGGCACTGATTCTGGCTTGCAGTAAAACGTGGTTAAAGGGCTTGAATAAATAATCTTCGGCGCCCGCTTCAATACATAAAATAACTCGCTCGGTATCTTTATTGCCCGATACAACTATGACTGGAATTGCTCTGAGGCTTTCGTCCATTTTAAGTTGCTGTAGCAGTTCATCGCCATCCATTTCTGGAAGGATTAAATCCAGTAGTATCAGGTCGACATCATTGCTGGCTAAAATTTCAAACATTTGTTGACCACCATTGGCCTCCAGAACCTGATGCTGGCCCTGTTGCAAATAGCGGCGCAAAATCTCGCGGCTTTCGGCCTGGTCGTCAACAATCAGGATGGTGCCAGTGGCCTTGTTGGTGGGAAGGTATTGGGCGGTACTGATATCAGCAATATCTTCATCTTTGGCGAGCAGTTGTTCGCAAAGCTCATGCAGTTGCAGCAGTGATTGGTGCAGAGGCAGGCGATTGGCTTCGAGTTCCTCTTCCATCAATTCGCAGTAGCCCATGATGGTACCGACCAGATTTCTCAGGTCATGCCAGATTTTACTGTAGCTGACAATTTCGCCAGCCAGCACCGCCAGAGTGAACTCGTCCAGCTTAACGCTAACGGCTTGTAATTTACTCAAGTCATCGGCCAGATCTGGCCACTGCTCGCTACAGAGTTTTTCCAGGCCATGAATCTCGGTCACCAGCTGTCGGGACAGTGGTATCCAGTTGTGGGCATCGAGGACGGCGTTTGGGTTTTCCATTGCAGTACTTTGTTATTTGTGTCGCCTAAGTATATATCAGACATAGAGAAATTGTTGGCTTGTCAACTGGAAAAGTACCATTCCTGTGCTATATTCCAAGACTAAATGGGCTTTATGCTGGCCATTAAACCTCAGTACGGATGTTCTCCCGCCAATAGGATGTTGCAGCGGCAGATAGAGGGCTGGTTTGGCAACCCCAGTGTCTGACAATAATTAAATAGATGGCAAAAACACTATGATACTCGATAAAGTAGAAATCTTTGATGGGCTTTCAGAGCAGGAACTGGAGGCGCTTTCCGCCAGTAGTGTGGTACGTAGCTACCCCAAAAATACGGTTATCATCAATGAAAATGACCATGCCGATTCGCTCTATATTATCGAGTCTGGCCGGGTAAAGGTTTACTGTAGCGACAAAAATGGCAAGGAGTTTATTATGAACACCTTGACCGCTGAAGACTATTTTGGCGAGCTGGCCCTGCTGGATGATGATAAGCGCTCAGCCTCAGTGCGTACCATGGAGAAGTCCAGCTTCTGCATTATCTATAAGGAAGACTTTAATAAGGTACTGGAGCAGCAGCCTAATATTGCCAAGACCTTAATCCGCAACCTGACCCGCCGCGTGCGCAAACTGACTAAAGATGTTAAGGCGTTGGCTTTGCAGGATGTTTATGGTCGCGTGACCAATGTATTGACCACTCTGGCCGATGAGCGAGAAGATGGCTCAGCGATTATCCCCGAGAAGTTAACCCAGCAGGATATTGCCGACCGGGTAGGTGCCTCCCGCGAGATGGTTGCGCGTATTTTAAAAGACCTGACTATTGGTGAATATATCAGCTTTGAAGGCCGTAACATTATCCTCAACGGTAAGTTGCCTGATAATTACTAACTATAGGCCGTTACCGGCTGGTTAAAAAATCCTCGCTTTTCAGCGGGGATTTTTTTTGCCTCGGCAACGTAGGGTGAGTTCTACGCCTGAGTCGGAATATATTTTAAATAACTCTGGAGTTATACATAAGTTGACAAAAAATAACTCCAGAGTTATCTTTTCTGCTTGGGTTAGCCAAGGATGAATAGGAGGGATTACTGTGAAAAGCAAGGAGCTGATTAAAGATGCCAACCGGGCATGGTTGGCGGCGGGTTTCTATGACTGGCAGCCACCACCACTTTAAGTATCCAGCCCAGCCAGGGTTAGTGGCTGTGCTCCACCCGAAGAAAGATCTACCGGCTGGAACAGTGAAAAGCATTATAAAGCAGGCAGGCCTGTTTCTACCTCAACGATATTTAACGACGCCCAGGAGGCGCTTATCATGAAATACCCGGTAGTCATACACCATGAAGAAGGTTCAGCCTTTGGTCTGACTGTGCCAGATATCCCCGGGTGTTTTTCTACGGGGGACTCCTTTGATGAGGCCTTTGATAATGCCCAGGAAGCGATCAAAGACCATTTGGCGATTTTGGCTGAAGAGGGGGCAAGTATTCCTGCGGCTTCACCCATTGCTGAGCATATGGATAACCAGGATTTTGCCGATGGTGTCTGGGGCTTTGTGGTGATTGATATCTCCCCTTATTTGGGTAAAACCGAGAAAATCAATGTAACCCTGCCCACCGCAATGATTCATAAAATCGATGCCAAATACCAAAACCGTTCGAAATTTTTAGCGGAGGCAGCTTTGGCAGCGCTGGCTTAGGCCTATAACCAGGGCGTGGGGCTGCGACTCAGGGCCACGGCCACAATATAGGCAAAACAAACCAGAGCTAAGCCAAAAGCGATGATGCGTTGCTGCTGGTTTTTTGCCAGGCGCATAACAACCATTCCCAGACCGATATAGGCAAACAGCGCTAGCAGTTTGGCTGATACCCAATCTGTTGTCAGGGGGTATTGTCGGCTTTGGGTCGCCAGATAAATAGCGCAACTCAGTAGCACGGTATCATTGATATGAGGAACAATACGTAACCATTTCGCTGGGCGATAATGGCCGTCATTCACCTTTCTTGCGCCACGGTAGGTGAAGCACAGAATAGTAATAACGGCTGTGGTGATATGAAGCAGTTTAATCGTGGGATAAAGCTGCATCTCCATGCTTAGCTTACCTTGCTTTTAACAGTGCCTTTGGCAAACCGGGTAGTGATAGTTTGGCCTTGGCTTAAGTCGCCAGCATCGGTAATCACTTGCCCTTCATCATCACTGACAATGGCATAGCCTCGGTCAAGGGTGGCCAAAGGGCTAACCGCATCCAGTAGTTGCATACTGTTCTTAAGCCGTTGTTGCTGTTGCTCCAATAAGCGTTGTACCTGTTTCTCCAGACGCTGATATAAGCCGGCGGAAGCCAGTTTGAGTTGCTGGATTTTGTGGCCCGGGGTTTGCTGCTGTAATCGTGAGCCCAATAGTTGTAGGCCGAGTTTTTGTTGATGAGACTGGTTTTTCCAGCCATTAAGCAGACGCATTTCCAGCTCATCCAGCCGCTGGCTATGTTCCTGCAAGCGACTACCCGGGTGGCGTAAGCGGGACTGAAGCCAGCCCAGTTGTTGTTTATTGTTGTCCAGCGTCAATAGCATCTGGCGCGTAAGCAGTTGCTCAAAGCCCATAAAGCTGGCCATCATCTCCTGGCCATCGGGGCTGATCAATTCAGCGGCAGCTGATGGGGTAGGGGCCCTTATATCGGCTACAAAGTCTGCAATCGTAAAATCCACTTCATGACCCACGGCACTGACCACCGGTAAACCACTCTGGTATATCGCCCTGGCAACCACCTCTTCATTAAAGGCCCAGAGGTCTTCCATAGAGCCGCCACCGCGGCCGGTAAGTATCAGGTCAAATTCCCGCTTGCCGGCCTCGTGCAGGCCATTGGCGGTATTGATAGCACGAGCGATTTCCTGAGCGGCATTCTGCCCTTGCACAGCCGTGGGGAAAATAGTGACTTTAATACTGGGAAAGCGTCGGGCAAGAACGGTCAGTATATCTCTAATAGCAGCCCCGGTTGCCGAGGTCACTACGGCAATACTTTTAGGCTGCTCCGGAAGAGCTTGTTTGCTATCGTTATCGAACAGCCCCTCAGCTTGTAGCTTGTTTTTAAGCGCTTCAAATGCCTTGGCCAAGGCGCCATCACCGGCGGGTTCCATATGCTCAACAATCAGCTGATAGTCACCGCGGGCTTCATAGAGGCTCAGCTTGGCCCTGGCCATCACCTGTTGTCCGGCTTCAACCTGAAACCGCAGGCGGGCATTGCTGGAGCGGAACATCGCACAGCGCACTTGCGCGCTATTATCTTTCAGGGAGAAGTACCAGTGACCGGAAGAGGGGCGTGACAGGTTGGATATTTCACCCTCAACCCATACCGAAGGGAAGTTCCCCTCTAGCAGGCGCTTGGCCTGACGGTTAAGTTGGCTGATGCTTAAAGTATCGCGTTTGGGGTTTGGGCTGTTTGGCATGGGACCGTAGTGTAGGGCAAAGTGGCCTTTGAGAGAATAAATTATCCCTGTTTGGGTCATTGTTATTGATTCTGGGCGGTTTAATCGTAGTTATTGATTTACGGAATAAAAACAATAGCTTAAAATGCGCGGTTTTAAGTCTTGCAGGGTTTTACCGTTGTTCTCGTTTAGGGGGGATGGTCTTGCAGGGCTTGGGTCCCACTGGCTGCACAACCATCCCTTCTTCTGATGGTTGTTTTACACAGGAAAAACTTATGCTGCGAATTGCCGAAGAAGCCCTTACATTTGACGATGTACTCCTATTGCCCGGTTATTCTGAAATAACCGCCAAGGATGTCTCCCTCAAAACCAAGCTCACCCGAGGTATTGAACTCAATATCCCGCTGGTCTCTGCCGCCATGGATACTGTGACCGAGTCTCGCCTGGCTGTGGCTATTGCCCAGGAAGGTGGTATCGGGATTATCCATAAGAGTATGACCATTGAGCAACAAGCCTATCAGGTGCGTACTGTTAAAAAGCACGAAAGTGGTGTGGTTAAAGACCCTATTACTATTCAGGCTTCAGAGCCTATTTTGCGCCTGTTTGAAATCCGCGAGGAACACAATATATCGGGTGTTCCGGTATTAGATGGCGAAGACCTGGTTGGTATTGTTACCAGCCGCGATGTGCGCTTTGAAACCCATATGGATGACCCCGTTTCTAATATCATGACCCGTAAGGAAGATCTGGTCACAGTAAAAGAAGGGGCTGACCTGGAGTCAGTTAAAGAGCTATTGCATAAAAACCGTATCGAGAAAGTACTGGTCGTTAACGATGACTTTGATCTCTGCGGCATGATTACAGTAAAGGATATTAACAAAGCACAAACCTATCCTAATGCCTGTAAAGACTCTTCAGGCCAGCTATTGGTGGGAGCCTCGGTGGGCACCAGTGCCGATACCGATGATCGTGTGGCCGCTTTAATTGAAGCGGGTGTTGATGTGTTAGTCGTGGATACAGCCCATGGACACTCCAAAAATGTGATTGAGCGAGTGCGTTTAATCAAGCAGTCCTACCCGGACATTCAAGTGATTGGCGGCAATATCGCTACTGCTGATGCGGCTTTGGCATTGGTTGAAGCGGGCGCTGATGCGGTTAAGGTCGGTATTGGACCGGGTTCTATTTGTACCACGCGTATTGTCACGGGTATTGGTGTGCCGCAAATTTCCGCGATTGGCAATGTAGCAGCAGCGCTAAAAGATACGGATGTGCCATTAATCGCCGACGGTGGTATCCGTTTCTCCGGGGATATTTCCAAGGCGGTAGCCGCAGGGGCCAGTGCTATTATGATGGGCAGCATGTTTGCCGGTACTGAAGAAGCTCCCGGTGAGGTCGAGCTTTATCAAGGCCGTACTTATAAGTCTTACCGTGGCATGGGCTCCTTGGGTGCTATGGCGCAAACCCAGGGCTCCAGTGACCGTTACTTCCAAAGTGCTGATGCCGGTGTTGAAAAACTGGTCCCGGAAGGTATTGAAGGCCGGGTACCTTACAAAGGACCATTGGCTGCCATTATCCATCAAATGTTGGGCGGCTTGCGCTCAGCGATGGGCTATACCGGCAGCATTGATATGCTGACCATGCGTACCAAGCCACAGTTTGTGAAGGTGACTTCAGCGGGTATGAGCGAAAGCCATGTCCACGATGTCAGCATTACTAAAGAAGCGCCGAACTACCCACGCGCTTAAGATTGATTATTTGAGAACCTGTTATGTCAGTTGATATCCACGCTCAACGAATTCTAATTTTAGATTTCGGCTCCCAGTACACTCAGCTTATTGCTCGTAGGGTGCGTGAGATTGGCGTCTTTTCAGAAATTCGTGCCTTTGATATGGAGGCCGAAGAAATTAAAGCCTTTAATCCCAAGGGTATTATTCTTGCTGGCGGACCTGAGTCTGTTACTGAGGGTGAATCTCCCCGGGCACCGGGCATTGTCTTTGAGCTGGGTATTCCTGTGTTGGGTATTTGCTACGGCATGCAAACCATGGCTGAACAGTTAGGTGGCAGCGTTGAAACCTCAGACCTGCGTGAATTTGGCTATGCACAAATCAAAGTGCAGGGTGAGTCGGCTTTGCTGCATGATATCAAAGACCATGTGGCGGATGATGGTGCAGCACTGTTAGATGTCTGGATGAGCCATGGCGATAAAGTCGGTTCCATGCCCGCGGGTTTTGAGCTTATGGCATCCACCGATTCCTGCCCTATTGCCGGCATGTACCATGCAGAGAAAAACTTTTACGGTATTCAGTTTCACCCGGAAGTGACGCATACGCTGCAAGGCCAGCGTATTTTTGAACACTTTATTTTAGAGCTTTGTCACTGTGATGCGTTGTGGACTCCGGCTCATATTGTTGAAGATGCTATTGCCACCGTCAAGAAAACGGTGGGTAGCGATAAAGTGCTATTAGGTTTATCCGGTGGTGTAGATTCTTCTGTAGTGGCCGCTTTATTGCATCGTGCCATCGGCGATCAGCTCACCTGTGTCTTCGTTGACAATGGTTTACTGCGTAAAAACGAAGGCGATCAGGTCATGGATATGTTCGCCAAAAATATGGGTGTTAAAGTGATCCGTGCCGATGCTGAAGAAGAATTTCTAGGTAAGTTGGCTGGCGAAGCTGACCCTGAGAAAAAGCGTAAGATTATTGGTAATACCTTTATTGATATCTTTGATGCAGAGGCCTCAAAAATCCAGAATGTTAAATGGTTGGCGCAGGGAACAATTTACCCGGATGTGATTGAATCCGCCGCTGCCAAAACCGGTAAAGCCCATGTGATTAAATCCCATCACAATGTTGGTGGCTTGCCTGAAGATATGCAGTTTGAACTGGTAGAACCTTTACGTGAACTGTTCAAAGATGAAGTCCGAAAAATCGGTTTGGAGTTGGGTTTACCCTACGATATGGTTTACCGCCATCCATTCCCCGGCCCGGGTTTAGGGGTTCGTATTCTGGGTGAAGTCAAAAAGAAATATGCCGATATTTTGCGCGAAGCCGATGCTATCTTTTTGGAAGAGCTGCATAACGCCGATTGGTACCACAAAACCAGCCAGTCTTTTGCTGTGTTCTTGCCGGTTAAGTCAGTTGGTGTAGTGGGTGATGCACGGCGCTATGAATATGTTATCGCCTTACGCGCTGTAGAAACTATCGACTTTATGACCGCACGCTGGGCGCATCTGCCCTATGAATTACTGGAAAAAGTATCCAACCGGATTATTAATGAAATAAGTGGTGTATCCAGAGTTACTTATGATGTGTCCAGTAAGCCCCCGGCGACGATTGAGTGGGAATAAAGTCCCGCTCCAATAACCCGCCAAGGTTGTAAAAAAACCATGCCTACCGATCAAGACTATATGCAAAGAGCGCTGGAGTTGGCAGGTGTAGCCGCCCAGCATGGTGAAGTCCCGGTAGGTGCTGTTGTTGTACTTAATGAGAGAATTGTTGGTGAGGGCTGGAATCAGCCCATCCTAAGCAATGACCCAACCGCCCATGCCGAAGTGGTTGCCCTGCGCAATGCTGCCATCGCTCTGGCCAACTACCGCCTCAACGAAGCCATCCTCTATGTCACCATTGAGCCCTGTACTATGTGTGCT
This sequence comes from Oceanicoccus sagamiensis, assembly GCF_002117105.1. Lineage (GTDB taxonomy): Bacteria > Pseudomonadota > Gammaproteobacteria > Pseudomonadales > Dasaniaceae > Oceanicoccus > Oceanicoccus sagamiensis. Next base: position 3,297,804 of record NZ_CP019343.1, read on the forward strand.
GGCGCTCTGATTCACTCCCGTATCGCCAAAGTGGTTTATGGCGCCACTGAGCCAAAATCCGGGGTTGCGCAAAGCAATGGCTGTTTATTTGATGAAGGCCACTTTAATCATCGAGTAGCGGTGCAGGGTGGGGTGATGGCTGAGCAATGCGCTGGCATTATGTCGGATTTCTTTGCCTCCAGACGGTTGCAGAAAAAGGCGCAGAAGGCCGATCAGTCGGGGCTTTGACCGCTGGGTTATCAATTGACGGGCAAAAAAAAGCGGAGATGGATATACACCCTCTCCGCAGTAGTTAAAGCTAACACTTACATCATTTGACCTGGACAGCTCTCCCTTGGATTGACTAATTATTGAAGTTAATCCAGTTGGCTTAATTAAAGCATAGCAGTCATTTATAACTATTCCATTGGATTCTACGAATAAAAAGTAATAAGGGAGTCATTCCTATATTGCCAATCGCTGTTGAAATTAGCTGTTTTGGGCCAGATTATCCGCAATATCTGCCAATAGACGGGGCTTGGAGACCGCAAAGCCTTGCAGGTAGTCAACGCCTATTTCCTGTAAAAGGGCGATAACCTCCTTGGACTCCGCATACTCTGCAATCGTTTGCTTGCCCATTAAATGGGCAATTTCATGGATGGATTTTACCAGCGCAAAGTCATCAGCATTGGTGTGGATATCTTTGACAAACATACCGTCAATCTTCAAGTAATCAACGGGTAAGTGTTTCAGGTATTGGTAGGAGGCGTTGCCACTGCCAAAGTCATCCAGTGAAGACTTGCAGCCCAGTTTTTTAATCTCCCGGATAAAATCAGCAGCTTCCGACAGATTATTAATCGTCGCGGTTTCCGTGACCTCAAAGCAGATTTTATTGGTGGGTACTTTAAACTGGGCAAACTTTTCCAGAATATAATCCATAAATTGATCATCGTTCATGCTGTTGCCAGACAGATTGATCGAGATGGAGGGCAGGGTAATATTATTTTCCGCTAAACTACTCAGCCAACGAAAAGCTTGTTCAATCACCCAGCGGTCAACCCGTTGCATACGGTTATAGCATTCAGCGGCTTCAATAAATTCTATCGGCGATGTTAAGTTTCCGTTGTCGTCTTTAATGGCGAGTAGAATTTCGTAATGGGGCTCTTTATCCTGACCCGAGCTGGCGCTGATTTGTTGCCCGCGCAAACAGAGTTTGTCACTTTCCAATACGTTGCTGAGTTGATCAATCCAGCTAAGCAGTTTTTCCCGTCGTTCATGCTGTTCTGCATCCTGACGGAAATCGTGAGTACGGTTACCTCCCTGGTCTTTTGCTGTTTGTGCGGCGGTGACCGCACTGCGCAACAAATCCACAACATTCTCGGTATATTTATTAATTACCATCATACCAATGCTGCTGGTTATCTGTAGCGGGTGCTCCTGCCAGTGAAAGGTGTGTTGTTCAATTTCGTGGCGAATGTTCTCCGCCAGAGACTTTCCCTGGGCCTGATCGGTATTGTTTAGCAGGATAACAAATTCATTACCTGCCATACGTGCCACCACCGTATCCTGCGGCAGCTTGTTGATTAAAAACTGACTGAGGTCTACCAATAATTGATCGCCAGCAACATGGCCATAGAGGTTATTGATCAGGGAGAATTTATCGATATCAAGATAGAGCAAGTGGTGGGTGTTCAGGTTATTTTTGGCATCCAGTAGCGTGGTGCCTAAAACCCGTTCTGACTCTTTGCGATTGATTAAACCGGTGAGTTCATCATGGCAGCTATTAAAAGCCAATTTTTCATAGGCGTCTTGCACTGATGAATACAGACTGCGTTCAACCAACGGCCATTCGGAGTTCTCCCCCGAGGGGGAGAGGCCTTTGGCAAGCTCTGAGGCGAGATCCACCAGATCAAAGTCCAGTACTTTTTGACCGCGGTTATTCACAAACACAAAATTCTGTTGGTTGTCGCTAATCCAGGCCAGTTTAATATTACGCTGGCCAGTGTCATCCCCAAGATAAGAAAACTCATCGCCGACTTTTAAGCTTTTAGCCCGTTTAAACCAGCGACTAAGTTGCGGGTTGGCAGCTTCCAGTTCCTTATGTAATTCTGAGTGATTGCTATTGCTAATTTCCACATCACTGCTGAGTGGGACATTGACTATAGGTTGCAGGCCTTTCAGAATATCGCGAATATTTTCTACTGTCGATTGATAGCGGTAGTCCCCCGGGAAGATATTATGTAGCTGCTGGCCAATCAGGTCGGCAAAGGAGTCCGCCTCCAGTTCGCGCTCAATATCCGGCGCGTTAGGGGATTCATCACTTTCGTTATCCGTGATCCATTGCAATAGTTGGTCTAGCGTCGCTAATTGCTCTTGCCAGGCATCACTATTTTTACCTTCCTTAATAAAGGTGAGTTTCAATAATTCTCGCCAACCATTTTCAATGAGGTCGATAATAACGGCAGGTGCCTGCGGGGGTGATACCCGTCGTTGCAGTTCTCGCTCTACGGCATCCTGGGCTTGTTTGACCCGTTGACGGCCATCATAGGTTTGAATAATCCGGTCAGTATTGCGTTGATAGGCGTTCTGCTGCTGTTTCTCTATAGTGGTCAGTTCGTCGATAGCCTGGGTAAATACCTGCGGGTCTTGCTGGAAATTATTCGTCACATCGGAGATAACGGAATTAAATTTTCTCTCCAGTGATTGGTTGGGCATATCGCTGTTCAGGCATAAATTAATCAGTTGGTTGAGTAATTGCTGTGCGGGGTGCGATGAGCCAGAGAAAAAATCATTATCCATCAGTGCTGCCTTGGCAACAGGGATCTCAAGCCGTTTCATCTGTGAAATTAATGGCTGAGATATCTGTGAATAATGAGTGATATTCTGGAATATAGATTCCACCAGAGACATAAGTTCCTGAGTCTCATTAGCCAGCACTAAACCGGCATCCTGTTGTAGCCATTGGCTAAGTGTTGCATTGGCGGGTAGGGCCTGGCTGGCGGTGCTATCCTGTTGCAGGGATGATAAATTTTCAATCAGGGTTGAGGTAGATGTTGCTGCTGTGGTATTGCTCGGGGCATTGACCGTATTTTGTTGAGGTTGCAATAAGCTTAAAATATTTTTTGCGGAAGCAAATAGTTCGGACTCTGTCTGTACCTCTACAGGCTGTTGGTTTTCGTCGGTGTTGCTATCTTCGGGTGCTGCTATACGTGGGCTATCAGTTGTTCTTCTGCTGGGGTTCTTTCTTGGTTGTTGCAGAATGTGAGACTCAATATTCGGTAGCACACCATAGCTTTTTAGTTTACTGTTTAAGATGTCATAAAGATTACCAAGCCGATCAATAACCGTTTCTTCAAATATTTTATAGGTTAGTGGCAGTAGCTCCGGTGAAATTTTGTGCTGTTTAAAGGTGTCTTGCAAAGCATTACAAATATTATGGACGCCCGGTGGTAGGGTGTCTGTATCCACGGATTTTTTTAGTAGCTTGGCATAACGTTTTTCCAGACAGGCCAGTGACTGGTAATTTTTTTCATTACCGCGTCTGATAATGGTATCTATTGACAACCAGTCCTCAAATTCTTCTAAATCGATAAGTTCCATTTCTTCATAAAGATTGCTATCGCTATCGGCCGCATCACCAGGCTTATTGTCGATAAAATTTTCAATCCTGAATTTTAGTAATTGATTGTGCAATAAATTAATGCGGTCGCCCTTTTGCCGGAGCAATGACTTGGCCTCAAACAGCTTATTTTGTTGATCGTTGTTATCGACCACCTCTGCCATGCTTAGCAAGCTACTGTCAGCCTCTTGCAGAAACACATCAAACAGCTCAGTGATATGTTTGAGTATAATTTCCGTTAGCTCATTAATAATAACGCCTTCAGTTGGCGGGATGGAGACCGTAGTAGTTGCTGCTTTTTGACCAAACCAACTAACCAGTTGCCGTACGCTGGAGTCTTTGGCATTGATAAAGTTCAGTTGAAGTGCCTTGCTGCTAATCGTATCGATGGCGGTGCGAATTTTCAGGTGAGCAAAGCTGCTGACATGAACTTCGGCTAAATCGCCGCGGTTCAGTGCTGGTAAAGGGGTTGCCGGGTCAACCGTGACCGCGATGCCGGTGGGGGAGATGCTGATAATGGTGCAGTTCAGCGCTGCTTGCCCTAATAAATATAATGAGGCGGGCTGGGCGGTAACTGGATGCTGTTCTACGTCGACCAAGAGTACTTCCTTTGACAAACTGTTTCTATAAATGCGGCGATTGAGTGAATACCTCAATCGCCAGCTGCTTATATGGTTCCTTTGCCTATTAAGAATAGCTAAAACCCGTCGTTTGTATGTGTGAATATGTCAAAAAATAATCGATTAAATGCCTATTTTGAGTAGTGGGTCGACAATGTTGGGTGATTTTTGCACAATTATTGGTCTGACACAGTTTTTCAGCGGCGCACAGCGGGAAATTTTCCAGTAAAACCAGTTGTTTGCGTCAGTAGGCTATACTGTTAGTCTATGTCTAATTTACCGGGTTAGGGCACCTGGAATACCGTGCTATGGGGATCGGTTAGTCAATGAATATTTGGGGAAACCAACTCACAGTTGCTGCCAAGCTAAATCAGCTGATTTTGCTGACCACCGGTATTGCCGTTATTGTGGTGACAGCAACCGGTATGTTTACCGATTTCCAGCAAAACCGCAGTGAAGTCGTATCCTTGATGGATAGTCACGCCAAAGTGATTGGCAGCAATAATACCGCCGCCATTGTCTTTGATGAGCCTTTTAGCGCCAGAGAGTCCTTAAAATCCCTGGAAGTGGTTTCGGGTATTGTTGTTGCTGCCATTTACAGCGATACCGGCACCTTATTTGCCAGTTATGCCGGTGACGACGAACTGGCTATTCCCGATGTGGCCGATGAAGGCTACTACTTCAATGCCGAGCATGTTGACCTCTACCAGGCCATTATTCTGGATGGCGATAATATTGGTACCATCTTCCTTCGCTATGATATGTCGGAAGCTTATCAGGCTCTTCTACAAGAGCTATTTATGGATTTAGGGGTGGGCTTGCTGGCGATGCTATTGGCGGTATTTCTCGCCCATAGAGTGCAGCGCAGTATCACCGAGCCGATTCAGGCGCTCTCCAGCACTGCCCAGCAGGTTTCTGATTACGGCGATTACAGTGTTCGTGCACCGGTCACCAATAATGATGATATCGGTCAGCTAACCAGTGTTCTCAATACCATGCTACAGCAGGTGCAGGACCGGGATAGAGAACTGGCGAATTCCAGAGATTTACTCGAGCAGCGTGTTATCGAGCGGACCGCAGAGCTTACCGTGGCCAAAGACCAGGCTGAGGCCGCCGCCCGTTCCAAGTCTCAGTTTTTAGCTGCCATGAGCCATGAGATCAGGACACCGCTCAACGGTGTGATTGGTATGGCCTCATTGGTCGCGGGCAGTGACCTTGATGAACAACAGCGAGACAGTATTGATACCATCCAGAGTTCCGCCGATGCCTTATTGGGGATTATCAACGATATTCTTGATTTCTCTAAAATTGAAGCGGGGAAAATGGACCTGGAGTTTATTCCCTTTAACCTGAGAAGCAGCTTTGAAGACCTCGCCGAGGTAATGAAGCTAAAAGCAGCAGAAAAGAATATCTACCTGCAATTGCGTTTCGCCAAAGACCTTGCGGAAAACGTCAAAGGTGACCCAGGTCGAATCCGCCAGGTTATGATGAACTTTGTCAGCAATGCGGTGAAGTTTACCTCGGTGGGTGGCGTCATGATTGATGTGTCATCAACACCCATGGCGAATGGCAACCAGCTATACCGCTTTGCGGTAGAAGATACCGGTATCGGTATATCAACCACCAAACTGGAACATGTCTTTGAAGAGTTTGCTCAGGCAGATAGTTCTACCACCCGAAAATATGGCGGCACCGGTCTGGGCCTGAGTATTTGTGCACTGCTGGCTAATTTGATGAACGGCAAAGTCGAAGTGCTGAGTCGAGAAGGTGAGGGTTCAATATTCAGCTTGCTGCTGGAGCTTGAAACGGTTGAGTTGCCGGTGCTTGATAGCCCGGCTATGGATGAGCAAAACGCTGCCCTAAATATCCTTATTGTGGGTGATATCACCGGTCGTCACCAGCTAACCGCTGAATGGTGCCAACGCTGGGGAATGAATGCCCATGTTGTCACTAAGGCTGATGAAGCCATTCCTTTAATGCTTGAGGCTCATAAAGCCGGTAAACCCTTTGATACCGTCATCGCAGATGAGGCCATAGAACTACTCAACTGCCTTAGCCTGGCGAAGAATATTCGGCAGGAACCGCTCATTGCCGAGACCGCCTTATTATTAATTGCGATTGGTTCGCTGGGTGATAAAGGTCGTATTGTTGAAGATGCAGGCTTTAATGGATATTTATCAAGGCCGGTTAAAGAGAGTCATTTCCTAAAAACCCTGTTACAAATTAATCAGCAGTCCGCTGCCAGTTCTAAAGATTTTGTTACTCCCTTTACCTTTGCCGAGCACAAAGAGAATAAAATTACCGTTACCGATGGGCGGGTCAGTATCCTGCTGGCAGAGGACAATATCGTCAACCAGAAAGTGGCGGTACGGATGCTGGAAAAACTCGGTTGTAATGTGGATATCGCTGTTAATGGTAGCGAGGCCGTGGATATGTGGCAGGCCCAGCCCTACGATATGATCTTTATGGATTGCCATATGCCGGTGCTGGATGGCTATCAGGCCACCGAAGAAATCCGCCGTATTGAGAATGGCGAGCGCCATATACCCATTGTGGCCTTAACCGCCAATGCTCTGGAAGGTGAGGCTCAGGTCTGTGCCGATGTGGGTATGGATGGTTTTATCGCCAAGCCCGTCAAAGTCAGTGATCTGGAAACGGTGATTATTGACTTTACCCAGAACGATAAGCAGTCCGCTTAAGCCCCTTCGGCTTTAAGCTTCCTAAGGGGTTAAGCCCCTTCCTTGTTGCATGGCTTTGCTGCACAATGCCGTTGGCCGTTTTTGCCTTTAGCGGTTGGCTGATTTGGCCATTGTTCCAACAAGGCCCGGCAACGTTAAATTGGCATCCTTTTTTTTCAGCATTTTCAGAGATTTTAAAATGAGTGAAGCATTACCTGTTATAGCAATTCTTGGTGGTACCGGTGATTTAGGTACTGGTTTGGCACGCCGTTGGGCGCAGGCCGGTTATCAGGTGATTATTGGCTCACGCACCGCCGATAAGGCTGAGACCGCCGCCGCCGATTTGCGGGGCATTATGAATGAGCGTGGTATCGAGGGCGTTAATGTACAGGCCATGGAAAATCTGGCCGCCGCCGAAGCCGCTGATATCTGTGCTATGACCGTGCCTTTTGCCCATCAGCAGGGTACCCTGGAGCTGGTTAAAGACGCCTTAAAAGGCAAGATTCTGATTGATGTGACTGTGCCGCTAGTGCCGCCAAAAGTGGCCCGTGTACAGCTGCCGGAGCAGGGTTCTGCTGGCCAAATCGCCCAGAATATCCTCGGTGAAGAGGTGAATGTAGTCTCGGCATTTCAGAATGTAGCGGCTCACCATCTGCAAGAAGGCCAGGGCCTTAACTGTGATGTGATTGTTTGTGGCGATAAAAAAGCCGCCCGTGCTGCAGTGATTAGCCTGGTAGAAGCCGCCGGTATGCGCGGTTTCCATGGTGGCAGTATTGCCAATTCTGCGGCGACAGAAGCCCTGACCTCAGTACTGATTTTTATCAACAAACAGTACGGTTGTCATGCCGGTATCAGTATTACGGGTCTGGAAGACTAAACCTCAGCGCAGCCTTATCCCATGTCGCAAATGACACTAACAGCTCTGCCAAATTATCCCATGGTTGAACCCGGTGATGATCTGGCAGCGCAAATTCTCTCTTCTCTTAATGATGCAACACTGTCCCTGGCGGATGGTGATGTATTGGTATTGGCGCAAAAAATTGTGTCTAAAGCCGAGAACCGCTATGGCTATTACAATGCGGTGGAGCCCAGCGAAGAAGCAAAAAAGCTGGCTGTTGAGATTGATAAAGATCCCCGTTTGGTGGAGCTGATTTTATCCGAATCTAAAGAAGTGGTTCGCAAAAGGCCGGGCGTGGTGGTGGTTGAGCATCGCCTCGGCTATGTCCACGCCAATGCGGGTATCGATAAATCCAATATTAGTTCTGATGACGACAACCCCCGGGTGTTGTTATTACCACTGGATTCCGATGCCAGTGCCAGAGGCTTGCAGCAGGCAATAGCGACACTGACGGGTAAGACCGTCTATATCATTATCAACGATAGTGCCGGCCGAGCATGGCGTAACGGTACTGCCGGCATGGCTATCGGTACCGCCGGTTTTGAACCGCTGGAAAATTTAATAGGCAGTAACGATTTATTTGAGCGCCCTATGGAAGTGACCGAAGTGGCTGTGGCCGATGAGTTGGCGGCGGCGGCCTCCTTTATGATGGGGCAGGCGGCAGAAGGCGCACCGGTGGTCCATATTCGCGGTGCCAAATTACAAGCTGCCGATTGTGGCTCACGCAGTTTGATTCGTGAAAAAGCCAAAGACTTGTTCCGATGAAATCGTATTCACTGCCTGCCGGTAAAAAAATTCTCGCTCTGTCCGGCGGTGTTGGTGGGGCTAAGCTGGCATTGGGTTTATCCAAAATACTGTCCCCGGAACAGCTGATAATTGCGGCTAATACTGCCGATGATTTTGAGCACTTGGGTCTATCGATTTCTCCCGACCTTGATACTGTGATGTATACCCTGGCAGATATCAATAATAAAGCATTGGGCTGGGGCCTTGCCGGCGAAAGTTGGAATGCTATGGATGCCCTTGAGACCTTGGGTGGCGATACCTGGTTTCGTCTGGGCGATAGAGATTTAGCCACGCACCTTGAGCGTAGCCAGCGCTTGGCCAAGGGTGAAAGCCTGAGCGCCGTTACTGCCCATCTATGCCGGCGTTTAGGTGTTAGTCACCGTATTATTCCCATGAGTGATGACGCTGTGCGTACTAAAGTCACTACGGCCGATGGCGAGTTAGCTTTTCAGGAATATTTTGTTCGCGAGCAATGCCAGCCAGCGATCAGTGATTTTTATTTTGACGGTATAGAGCAAGCTGCACCCCAGCAAGCTTTGATGGATTTACTCGCCAGTGACGAATTGGCGGCTATTATTATTTGCCCATCTAACCCTTTTGTCAGCGTTGAGCCCATCTTGCGTTTGGCCGGTGTAAGGGATGCGATGCGTAATAGTGCTGCCCCGGTTATTGCCATCTCACCCATTGTTGCCGGTATTGCCATTAAAGGGCCTGCGGCAAAAATGATGACAGAATTAAATATCCCTGCCACCGCCATCGGTGTTGCGGATTACTATGGGGATTTATTGGACGGCTTTATGATCGATAATAGTGATCAGTCACTGCTGCCCTCTATTGAGCAGTTAGGTCTTGATGTTTGCTCTGAACAGACCGTGATGAAAACCCTGGATGATCGCATTGCATTAGCGCAGGCAACCCTGGCTTATGCTAATCGGCTAACACAAAAAACAACACAAAAAACAACACAACAAACACTATCAGCCGTTGCTGATACAAGTGGTGAGCACTAATGGTTTGGGCCTTACTTCCATTAAAAGATTTTGTAAATGCCAAGCAGCGTTTGTCCGGTGTGTTGGCAGCCCACGAGCGCCGGCATTTATTTCATACCATGGTTGAGGATGTGTTGGATATATTAGCCAACCATCCCATGATTGATAATACGGTGATTGTGTCTGATGATCCCAGTGCTGAGCTATTAGCGGATCGTTATCAATTAAGCTGTTGGGCTGAATCATCTTTAGCCCTTGCACCGGACGTTAAAGGCTTAACCGCTGTTGTTGATGCGGCGGCGGCAAAGTTGGCAGAGCAGGGCGTTGATTCCATGTTGGTGGTCCACGGTGATTTACCGCTATTAGATGCGGCCGATATCCAGCGCTTATTGGAAGTTCATCAAGAGCAGGTTTTACCGGGTATTACCATCGCCCCCGATGCCGTCAAAGATGGCAGTAACTGTGTGGTGGCAACACCACCTAATGCTATTCAATTTCAGTATGGCAAGGGTAGCTTTGAAAAGCATATGGCCGCGGCGGCTGAGGAAAAAGTGTCAGCGGCGATGGTTGCTTTGCCCTCTGCCGCGATGGATATCGATAACCCCTCTGACTTACAGGGCTTATTAACGATTGAGCAAGTGGGTATCGCTAAACATACCCTGACTTATTTACAAGAAAGCGGGTTAAAGGAACGCTTAAATACCATGCTGGATAATCAGTTTGCCCCCTTGGGTGATGAAGTGGATGCGCTATTAGAAAAATCTTTGGCCGGTGAATTACTCACCAATACTCAGGCATTGATATTGGCGGAGGATCGGTTTTCTTCACAGCAGTATACTGAAAAATTAATGCTGGCAGCGAGTCAGCTCCGCGACCAGGGCTTTCGCAATGTGGTCACTTATTCGCGCAAAGTGTTTATTCCGCTAACTCATCTATGCAGAGATGTTTGCCATTACTGCACCTTTGCTCAAACGCCGAAAAAAATTCCCGCACCCTATATGTCGGTTGACGAGGTGTTGGCGTCGGTGCGCGCTGGTGTGGCGCAGGGTTGTAAAGAAGCCTTATTTACCTTGGGTGAAAAGCCGGAGCTGCGTTATAGCGCCGCTAGAAATGCGTTGGCGGACATGGGTTTTGAAACCACGCTTGAATATGTGGCTCATGTTGCCAAAAGGGTGTTTGAGGAAACCGGTATTCTGCCCCATATTAATGCCGGCTGTATGACTGCCGATGAAATCGAATTATTGCGCCCGGTTTCCGCCTCTATGGGTATTATGCTGGAATCAGCTTCAAGTCGTTTATGTGAAAAGGGGATGCCGCATTATGGTTCTCCGGATAAAGACCCCGCGGTTCGTTTAGAAACGATTGAATTGGCTGGTCAAGCCAGTGTGCCGTTTACTTCAGGTATTTTAATCGGTATTGGTGAAACCAGAGCCGAGCGAATTGAATCCCTGTTAGCCTTGCGAGCCAGCCATCTAAAGCATGGCCATCTGCAAGAAATTATTGTGCAGAACTTCCGGGCCAAAGAGCAAACAAAAATGGCTCAGGCTCCCGAGCCTGATCTCAATGAATTGCTGTGGACGATTGCCGCAACACGTATTATTTTTGGTGATGGCATTAGCATTCAGGCGCCGCCCAATCTTAGCCCTGGTGTCTTACCCAAAATTGTTAATTCCGGTATTAATGACTGGGGCGGAGTGTCGCCGATCACGCCTGACTTTGTTAACCCAGAAGCCCCTTGGCCCCATGTGGAAAAACTGGCTAAAGAAACCGCAGTGGCCGGTAAATATTTGCATGAGCGTTTAACGATTTACCCGAATTTTGCTCTGGACGGTAAAAAGTGGCTGCACGAAGACTTACAAACCCCTGTGTTAAGGATGATTGATGCGGAAGGCTTTCCCCGCGTTGATGAGTGGGCACCGGGTGAGTCGGTTGATCCTCCGGCTAGCATCATGCAGCAGCTCAAGGCGCAATCGCTATCCCATATTTCTGTGGATATTCAACAGATTGTCGCCAAGGCCAGGGCGGGTAGCGCTTTGACCGAAGCTAATTTAGTGCGCTTGTTTCAGGCTCGGGGCGATGACTTTTCTTATGTCTGCCAGCAGGCCGATCAATTTCGCCAGCAACTGAATGGCGATACGGTGTCCTATGTGGTTAATCGCAATATTAACTATACCAATATCTGTTATTTTAAATGCCAGTTCTGTGCCTTTTCAAAAGGGAAGCTGAGCGAAAACCTGCGTGGCCGTCCCTATGATTTAGGCCATGAAGAAATTACTCGCCGCTGCAATGAGGCCTGGCAGCGCGGCGCTACAGAAGTGTGTATGCAAGGGGGTATTCACCCTGAGTATACCGGTGATACCTATCTTGAAATCTTAAAAACGGTTAAAGCCGCCACGCCGGATATGCATATCCATGCCTTCTCTCCGCTAGAGGTTTGGCAGGGTGCGGCGACGTTGGGTATTTCCCTGCACGCTTTTCTCAAGCAATTAAAAGAGGCCGGTTTAAATACCTTGCCCGGCACAGCGGCGGAAGTTTTGGACGATGAAGTCAGGGCCGATCTCTGTCCCGATAAAATCAATACCGAGCAGTGGTTGGAGGTGATGGAGACCGCCCACGGTTTAGGCTTTAAAACCACCGCCACCATTATGTATGGTCATATTGAAAAGCATCAGCACTGGGCCCGACATTTATTAAGAGTCAGCCAGCTACAGCAAAAAACCGGCGGCTTTACCGAGTTTGTACCCTTGCCCTTTGTTCATATGGAAGCGCCGCTCTATCTAAAAGGTAAGGCCCGCACCGGCCCAACCTTTAGAGAAGCCTTGCTAATGCATGCCGTTGCTCGTCTGGCCTTATCGCCCCATATCCCCAATATCCAAACGTCCTGGGTCAAAATGGGAGAGCAGGGCATTGTGGCTTGCCTGGAGGCGGGTGCCAATGATCTGGGGGGGACGCTGATGAATGAGACGATTACTCGTGCTGCGGGCTCTGAACATGGCCAGGAGTGCTCGCCTGAGACGATGGAGGCTCTCATTGGCTTGGCTGGGCGGGAGGCCAAACGCCGCTCTACGGTTTATGGTGAGGTTTCAACAGAGCGAATTGAAACGGCTTTACGTGCAGAGCCTTTGGTTGACGTGGTTAATACGCCGGTAAAAAAATATGATCGCAAGTCATCAGGCAAAGTGCAGCTGATTGCCAACGCCTAAAGCTGTCATTCCTGTTTCTGCGCATTGCTGTCCCCAATAAAGTCATGCGTCGTTTTCTTGCTTTTTGGGTTGTTGATTTGCTGAGTGTGGCTGGCCAGCTCCGCACTTGGCACGTTTACGCTTTCTTTCTGTAGGGTGGATTATAATCCACCGATGATGGCGGTTTCTGGCTGGGCTTGGTGGATTATAATCCACCCTACAGGCTGTGAGGGCTTTGGTTTCACGAGTCTTTAGGGACTGTTCCCTGAAACCCCGGCCCGTGCGTCACTTCCAATGTAGGCCATCATCCCTTCAAGGCTCGGCACTGGCATACCTCTAGCCAGATACAGATATTGGCCCCGGGCAGCAATGCGCCTGCGCGGGAATATCGTGGCTGTTTGTGAGAGTGAATCCATATTGCCTATTTCTTCGTACAAACGTGTATAGTTAGAACCGTTACTTACTGAGTAAAGACTTCTTATGAATTTACAGCGTCTGTCATCATCGATTAGGTTCTTAAGGCTGCGTTCGGTATTACTCGTTCTGGTGGCTGCCTTTTTCCTAACGTCCTGTACCGCCAAGGTGTCCTACCGCTTTCTCGACTGGGTCATTGCATGGTCGGTGGATGACTATGTCGACTGGGATAGAAACCAGCAAGTAGAGTTTGACCAGCGCCTTGAGGCGATCTTGCTGTGGCATCAACAGACTCAGTTACCCGAATACAGCCGTTTAATCAGACAGACCCAAGCTGACTTCCAGCAACCCTTAAGCGAAGCCTTGCTGCGCCAGCGGCTGGATGAAATGACGGTGCTATGGTCAGACTTGCAGCAGCGTTTGGAGCCAGACGTAATTGCCCTGATGTCTTCTCTAAGTGATAAACAGGTGAGAGGAATAGAAAAGCAATTAAATAAAGTGACTGAGAAAATGGAGAAGAAATATTTGCTCAGTAACCGGGACAAAGTCACCAAGGATCGTATCAAAGGTGTGGAGAAATTTTTAAGTGGCCTGATTGGCCGTTTAAATGATCAGCAGGAACAGGCGATCGACAATTGGAGTGATAATCTGGCTGACTCCAGCGGTGCCTGGATTGAGAGCCGCAAGCGCTGGGCCAGCCATTTTGTTGCTGCGCTGGATGACCGGGCTGAGCCGGAGTTTGCTGACCGAATTAACCTGTTATTTGTCGAGCCCCAGAAATTATGGGATGACGAGTATGTTCGTTTAACGGAGGCGAATTTTACTAACGGCATCAATTTAGTCTTGGCGCTACAGCCGACATTAACCGAAAAGCAATGGTCTAAACTGAATAAAGAAATGGACCAGTGGGCAGAGGTCTTTGATGAGTTAGCTGCCGAGGTTAACCAGCAGCCTGTCGAGTAAGCGGTTACAGATTGGTTAGCGGGATACTGTTAGGGTCTTGAACAATGGGCTCAGACGTATCGCGGTTACGAATAATATCGGCCACTTGATACATCGGGCCTTTTAACATCTCTTTGAGTTCTTCGCTCGCATCAATTCGCTCCAGTGCACCATCCATGCAGGCCAACCATTGATCCCGTTCGTCCGGTCCAATCGGGTAGGGCTTATGGGGATCCGTTAGGCAAACCGTGCCGTATTTTTCAGAGTAAATCGGTGGGCCACCCATCCAGCCACTTAAGTATTCGTAGAGTTTATCTTTGATCAAGTCCAGATTGGCGGCGTGCATGGCACGGATGGTTTCAGCCTGAGGCTGGGCATCCATTTCTTCGTAAAAAGCGTCCGCCAGTTTGCGAATACCTGCATCGCCCAGTAGTTGGTAAGGTGTTTGTTGTGACATAGTGTTTCCAGTAATATTTGTTCTGTACACAGTTTATCTTTTCAATCTTCCGATGTTAATGGTTTATATCAAAAACGGAGCAGAAAATAGGGATTATTATGAGCAACAATTCACCCAATATTAAGATGGACCCCTCATGGCTCAACGTGATGGGGGATGAGTTTGAGCAGCCTTATATGCAGGCGCTGAAAAATTTTCTACAGGCAGAAAAACAGGCAGGCAAGGTGATCTACCCGCCCTGTAAGGATTGGTTTAATGCCTTTAATACCACACCTTTTGATCAGGTAAAGATAGTGGTATTGGGGCAGGACCCTTATCACGGCCCGGGTCAGGCCCATGGCTTATGTTTTTCGGTATTGCCGGGTATTCGTATTCCACCGTCGCTATTAAATATTTATAAAGAGATTCATGCTGATATGGGGTTGCCCATACCTGCCCATGGTTGTTTACAGTCTTGGGCGGAGCAGGGGGTATTGTTACTGAATGCAACGCTAACCGTAGAACAGGCCAATGCCGGTGCGCATCAACATCAAGGTTGGGAGCAATTTACCGACCGTGCTATTGCCCAGCTTAATGCGATGCGCGAAGGGCTGGTATTTTTATTGTGGGGCAGTTACGCACAAAAGAAAGGCCAGTTAATTGATAGCAATAAGCACTTGGTGTTAAAAGCGCCGCACCCATCGCCGTTATCAGCCCATCGTGGCTTTTTGGGCTGTAGGCATTTTTCCCAAGCCAATGCTTATTTACAGCAGCAGGGTAAGCCGGCCATCGATTGGTCGGTTTAATGCTGGTTTTCATTTGAAGTTATGGCTTTTTGCAGCCATGCTTAAGCTTAAACCACCAAAATTAGTTGTATTAATGAGCATTAAGTCTGTCTGGGAAAGCAAACATCAGTTATATAACCTCTATCTGGGTAAGGTGGGGGTGGATGACCTGATTGAGGCGACGCTGCATTTTAGCGGCAGCGCTAAAGCAGATGATCTGCATACCATTATCTGTGACTGGACACTGGCGGATATTGCCGATATGACGGTGGCAGACCTCGATCGGCTGGTTGCCCATGTCGGTGCGTGGGCAAAGACCTCTCCAGATGTAAAGCAGGCTGTCGTTATGCCAGGGGATGAATCGCGGCAGGGGCTGGCTTCTATGTATGGTTTTCTTTCCGATAATTTGCCCTGGCAGGTGGAAGTATTTGCTTCGCTTGAAGAGGCTCGGGCCTGGCTAGATGCCTGACTACTATTTCCACGTTTCCTTTCTACTCGTCATTTCTGTGCAGTCGGGACCCCAGACTGCTGGCAAAGCGTCGGTGTTTTAAGTCAGTCAGAGCTTTCGGAAATCAACTAAGGGTGGACTTTGCAGGGTGGATTATAATCCACCAAGGCCCTGCTCAGAGTAGCCATATCCGGTGGATTATAATCCACCCTACGGGCTGTCTCTCTATTTGTCATTCCCGCCTGCGCGGGAATGACGATGATATGCATAGGTTGAGAGGGTACATTAAGCTGGAAGGTTATTGCAGCAAAGCCATTGCCGCTTCCATATCCTCGGACAAATCCTCAACCTCATGGGAATTCACCTCGTGGGATAGGCCCAATCGATCAAAGGCGCTGATCGCACTCCAGTCCATATGGGTTAGTGGATGGTCGGTGCCAATATAGCTTTGCAAATTCGCAACCATGACCACATCCGCATAATCCACCGCATCGACCTCGCGGTCAAAGTGCACATGCTCTTCGGGCACCAGTTTCAGTAAATCCGGGAAGTCCCAGGCTTCGAGAATCTTGCGGCCAATTTCCGGGTAAGCCATTTCGATCAGCTGTTCCAGCATAGGAATATCTTTTAGCAGTTTGCGGTTATCTTCAGCGTAGGTCAGTACAGGCAGTACCCCAATTTTATGCACCAGACCGGCCAGAGTGGCCTGATCTGGTTTAAGGTTGGTGTAGTGGCGAGTTAATACGTGGCTAATCCCTGCAACTTCGGTACTGCGGTTCCAGACATCGCGCATTTTCTCATCAATAATATCCGAGGTGGCCTGGAACATTTGCTCCATCGCCAGGCCTGTTGCCAGATTGGCGGTGTAATCCACGCCGAGGCGGCCTACCGCCATCTTCAGGTCTTCTATTTCACGGTTGGCGCGCAATAGCGGGCTATTGGCTACCTTGATAATTCGAGCCGAGAGGGCGGCATCATTGGTGATAACGCCGGATAGCTTTTGAATGTCGATATCCTCATCCGCCGCTGCCTCCCTGACTTGCAGGGCTACCTCAGGCAGGGTGGGCAAAACCAATTGGTCGGTTTCAATAGCCTTGATAATCTCATCTTTGATCGGGAGGATTAGTTCGTTCATTCTGGGTCCTGAGTGATTTAGCGGTGGTTTTTGTTCTGCTATCAATTAGTTATAGCATAAGGTAGCGAGAGTACCTCAATAGTTGCTTTATCTGTGCCAACCACCACAGTTCCCTGATCGACGGCTTTGCTGGTGATCACCGCAAGGGCTTCGCTGTGTTGATCATCGATCGTCACACTATTAACGATATTGCCAATGCTTTGTTCGCCCTCTGTGCTGTAAAGGTCGGTGCCCGCTTCCAGTTCGATAGCAGCCACTTTAATTCTGTACATGGGGCGCTTAAGTTTGCCTTTGTACTCCATGCGCGCAACCACTTCCTGGCCGGTATAGCAGCCTTTGGTAAAGCTAACCGCGCCGGTCAGCTGGTAATTAAGCATTTGCGGAATAAAGCTATCCACCGTATTGGCGCTGACCTCACCCAGGCCCCGCTGAATAAGCTGTAATTCCCAGTGCTGTGAGCTTTGCGGTATAAGCTTCTCACTTAAGAGCGGCCAAAAACTGGCGATATCGGCAGCTTTTACCCAGCATTCGTAAAGCTTGCCGTCCTGATCGATTTGGATAGCCAGATTACCTTGCTGATTAACGCTTTCACCGGCTTGGCTGGGGCAGCGTTGAAACGCTGCGCTAACCGCAGCTTTAGCCTGTTCCCCATAAAGCCCCAGCGCGATATAGGTGTCGCTAACATTTTCCTGCTCGGCTTTAGAGAACACAATATACTTGGCAAACACTGCCTGAGTAGAGTCCACGATATCGGCACGCATTCTTAACAGATAGGACTCTGCATCGGTACGGGCTAATTGAAAGCTGCTGACTATACGGCCCTTGGGAGTGGTGTAAGCACCGGCACAACTCAACTGATCATCTACCTTAGTCACATCACAGGTGGTTTGACCTTGAAGAAATTTGGCGGTATCCGGCCCTGTGATGGCCAAAAAACCATAATGGCTCAGTGGCGCAATAAAATTATCGGCGGTACCTATATTGCTGTGTTCAAAAGAAATACTCAGCGCTGCCAATGCCGGGTGGAGAGGGGTGGGATGGTCGTCCATTGTCGCTTGATTACCTAAGATGGGAATATGGGAGCCTATAGTATGTGTTTGCTTGGCGGCTGTCAGCTATTGGCAGGCAGTTTCGCGTATCGGCGGCGCATTAATCTCGCTATAATACCCGCTTCAAAATAAACTCTGGAAGCTTTGCCTTAATGATTTCTGATAGTGACTACAACCGCCTGCTATGGGCTAGCCGTCGAGGGATGTTAGAACTCGATTTAATTATGGTGCCTTTTGTGGAGAACTGTTTTAAATCATTGGATGAATTAAACCAGCAGCGTTTTATCAATCTGCTGGAGAGTGAAGACAATGACCTGTTTGCCTGGTTTTTAGGCCGCGGTTTACCTGAGGATCCTGAGCTGGCGGCGATAGTGCAACAGATCATTGATTATTCCCGTTCAAAAGCCCAGTAGTTAACCTGTTCCAATAGCGGCAAAGGATGGCCCTATGAAAACTCCAGTCTTAAGTCTAGCAATAGTGCCCTCTAAATACGTCGCCAGCTATCTGATTAGCCTGCATGCTTTGATAGTTCTCTCCCTGTGTTATTTGGCGTTGCCCACCTTGGCGATTAGCTTGCTGGTGATGGTCATTATTAGTCATGGTGTTTATTGTCTTTGGCGCTTTTGCTATGCCGGCCACAAGGCTTGGGTGGATAGCATTCAGTACAGTCAGCAGGCTTGGTTGCTCTATCGAGCAGGCTATTCAGAGTGGGTAGATTTGCGCTCGGCCACCGTATGGCGTTGGCTGATAGTGCTAAATTTTCGTTCAGAAACGGGTCGCTGTTGTCCTGTCGTACTGCTGCCGGATAGCAGTAGTCCAGAGCTGCTGCGGCAGTTGCGGGTGCTGCTTAAACATAAGCCCGTGTATAAGACCGGGGGCATTAATCCTTGATTGCCGGGTCCAGAATAGTGTCGATAGCTTTACTATCGGTTTCCGGATAGTCCAGCGTGTAGTGCAGTCCGCGGCTTTCTTTGCGGGAAATGGCTGAGCGGATAATTAATTCCGCCACCATGGCCAGATTGCGCAACTCGATCAAGTCGTTAGAAACTTTGTAATTACGGTAATACTCGTTAATTTCTTTTTGCAGTAATTTGGCTCTGCGCAGGGCTCGTTGCAAGCGCTTATCGGTACGCACAATACCCACATAGTCCCACATAAACCGGCGTACTTCGTCCCAGTTGTGGGAGATCACTACATCCTCATCGGAGTTGGTCACCTGTGATTCATCCCACACTGCAGCGGTAGTAGGTTCTGGTGCGGACGCATGCTGTGCCGCAATATCGGCAGCGGCGGATTGACCATAGACCATACATTCCAGCAGAGAATTACTGGCCATACGGTTAGCGCCATGCAAGCCGGTAAAGGAGGTTTCGCCAATAGCATAGAGATTGGCGACATCGGTACGGCCGCGGCTATCGACCATTACACCACCGCAGGTGTAGTGGGCAGCAGGAACGACCGGGATGGGGTCACGGGTGATATCAATGCCTAGCTCCAGACAGCGGGCTTTTACTGTGGGGAAGTGATGCAGCAAAAACTCCGGTGACTTATGGCTGATATCCAGATAGACACAATCGCTGCCCAAACGCTTCATCTCATGGTCAATTGCTCTGGCCACAATATCTCTGGGGGCTAATTCACCGCGCTTATCAAAGCGTTCCATAAACCGTTCGCCATTAGGCAATAGCAACCTGCCACCTTCGCCACGAATTGCTTCGGTGATTAAAAATGACTTGGCCTGAGAGTGATAGAGGCAGGTGGGGTGAAACTGGTTAAATTCCATATTAGCGACTCGGCAACCGGCCCGCCAGGCCATAGCAATACCGTCGCCGCTGGCGCCATCGGGGTTGCTGGTATAGAGGTAGGCCTTGCTGGCACCACCGGTAGCCAGTGCCACAAATTTAGCCTGGAATACGTCAACATGGTCAGTATTGCGGTTGAGTACATAGGCGCCCTGGCAGCGCTCATTATCCATAATCAGGTTAATGGCGACTCGCTGGTTATAAATATGCACATTCGGGGCTTCAAGGGCCCGTTGGCTAAGGGTTTCAGAGACAGCCCGGCCAGTGGCATCGGCGGCGTGGATAATACGCCGCTGGCTATGGCCGCCTTCTTTGGTCAGGTGGAATGACTGCTGCTCATCGGTATTGCGGCTAAATTGCACACCCTGGTCTACCAGCCATTGTATGGTGTTACGGCTGTTTTCAACGGTGAATTTCACGGCATCGCTATGGCAGAGGTTGGCACCGGCAGCGATGGTGTCATCGACATGGGAGTCCACACTATCCTGATTATCTAATACGGCTGCAATACCACCCTGAGCATAGAAGGTTGAGCCCTCATTGAGCTCACTTTTGCAGATAACGGCAACTTGTAAGTGCTTAGGAAGCTGCAAAGCCATGGTTAAACCGGCGGCGCCGCTGCCGATAATCAGCACATCGTGTTGAAAGTGTTTGTTCATAGTGGCTTAAGGGTTGATTATAAGGTGGCTTAAGGGTTGATTAAGGGTTGACTAAATATTGAGCGCAGCTGCTAAAAAGCGGGTAGTATAAACCCCCATAGCCAGTTTGTGGCAAGCAGAAGATATTTTTTTGAAGATTATCGGGTACTTAGCTGAACTAATTGCCCATCTGGCACTCATAGATCCCAACAAGACAGAACCGATGACAGTACAATCAAAACAACAAGCGCTTCAGCATCGAACGGTGCTACTACAAGCGATGGTCTATCTTATATGGGACTACCTAACAGACAATATGAGCAGAAAACGCCGGTTGCCAATAATGGGATTGACAACGCTAAGCCACAACCCCGCAGGCTATCGGAGGGGTTAATGGCAACGTCACAGCAATCAGACCAGCAGTTGGTCGAGCGTGTGCAAAAGGGCGATAACCGCGCTTTTGACTTATTGGTGCTGAAATATCAGCACAAAATCTTTGGCCTTATCTCGCGCTATATTCGCGATCATGATGAGATCAAAGATGTGGCTCAGGAGGCTTTTATCAAAGCCTTCAGGGCTCTGCCCAAATTTCGAGGTGATAGTGCTTTTTATACCTGGCTTTATCGCATCGCTATTAATACGGCAAAAAATTATCTGGTCGCCAGGAATCGTCGGCCACCGGCTACTGATGTCGATGTAGAAGATGCTGAATATTACGAGTCGGCTTCATCGCTGCGGGATATTGAAAACCCGGAAAATGCGCTCTACGGTGAAGAGCTAAAGGCCGTCGTAGAGAAGGCGATGAAAGCGTTGCCTGAAGACTTGAGAGCCGCGGTAACTTTGCGTGAATTTGAGGGTCTGAGTTATGAAGATATTGCTGATGTGATGGAGTGCCCGGTGGGTACGGTGCGTTCCAGAATCTTCCGTGCCCGGGAAGCCATCGACAAGCAAGTACAAAGCCAGATTTTTGGTGGTGATGAAGCCGCCGCCGAGCGTTTGTCGCTAGTGAAAACTTAATTGACAGGGCAGTATTTCAACCCTGTAAACATTGATTAAACCGCTATAGAAAAGATTGAGGAATGTTAAATGAGTGAGCATCTACGAGAATCAGTATCCGCATTAATGGATGGGGAGGCTGATGAGCTGGAGTTGCGCAGACTACTGGCTGCTGAAAATGCTGATACGGTTAACCGTTCCTGGTCAAACTACCATTTAGTCCGAGATAGTTTACACAGTACCGAGCAAAGCTCTGAATTTCGCCATCTGGATATTTCCCAACAAGTGAGCATGGCGATTGCCGAAGAGAGTGCTGCTGCAGGCGCAGCCACAGATACCGTAGAAAAACCAGCTCGCTGGTGGCAGCCGGCAGCGGGTTTTGCCGTCGCCGCTTCAGTTGCCGTAGTCGTTGTCTTTGGTGTACAAACTGTTGATCAATCCAGCCAGGGTTTAAACAGCAGCCCTGCGGTTGCCACGACTGTTAGCAGTTCTCAGGCTGCTGTGGCCAGCCGGGTTTACCCAGTGCAAGCTGCCAGCATGCAGGCTTCATCGACCGGTACCGTAAGCTTATCCTCAGGCGAACTACCCGGTGATAACGCGGCCACTAAAGCGGCGGCTGATATAGAAGCGCAAAAGCGTTTGGAAAAGTATATTCTGCGCCATACTGAACGTGCCGCATTAAATAATGGCCAGGGTGTGATTTCGTTTGCCCGTGTGCCCAGTTTTGAAGAGCAGTAAGCGGTCGGCAAACTAATTTGTTGATGTTGGTTTTTTTACAGGATTAACCGTTTTGTCTTTATTCTCCCTGCTAACGATATTACTGCTGCTGATATCCCCGGCTTTAAGTCTGGCTGCCGAATCTGATCCGCGCTTATTGCTGGATAAAATGTCCCATAGTTTTATGGAGCGCAATTATCAGGGCACCTTCAGTTTTCAGCGCGGAGACTCCATCGAATCACTGCGTATTGCCCATGCTGTTATAGACGGCAAAGAATATGAGCGACTGGAGTATATGGATGGTGACAAGCGAGAAATTATTCGCCGTGGTCACAAACTGGACTGTATTCACCCCGGTCATCAATTAGTTCGTTTTTACCAGCACCAACAAAACCTTAAAACCACCACGCAAAACGCTAGCCTCGATGACTACTACACGTTTACCGTAACGGGCATGGATAGAGTGGCAGGCCGTGCCACTATTAATCTTACGATTAGCCCAAAGGATACCCATCGCTTTGGCTATCGCCTCTCTCTGGATAAAGCCTCTGGTCTGTTGCTGCGCTCGGAGTTGATTGGCCCCAAGGATAAAGTGTTGGAGCGTTTTCAGTACGTAGAAATTCATCTGAATGCCAAGCTGACCAAGCAAGACTTTGCTGGTGCACAGGAGGCCTATCACCCCGACCACGCAGCGCCGGTTGCCGCTCGGAAAGCGATGGCAGCGGGTGATCAGCATTGGAAAGTGCAGTGGCTACCCGGTGGTTTTACCTCAACCGTGGCCAACCAGAACTTTGTTACTGAAGACGATATGGCCACCTTTACCGACGGTATGACCGTATTTTCAGTCTTTCTGGAGCGTGAGTCGGGCAACAAAACCCCCTCACAACATATCGAAGGCCATGCCCAGAAGGGCGCTACCACGGCTTATTCCAGGGCTATTGACCTTTCGGGTAGCCCCCACCGGGTTACCGTCGTGGGTGAGATCCCCGCCAAAACCGCGCAGCAGATTGCGCGATCCATCGCTTTAGTAAAACCTTAGCTAATAAAACACCGCTAGATCGGTTAAGATTAGCCCCATGATTAAAGAGACCGGCCGCGTTGTCGCCATTGAAACGGATTGCTTATGGGTTGAAACCATAAGGCAGAGCACCTGCAATAGCTGCAGTGCGCAAAAGGGCTGTGGTCACGGTATTCTCAATAAGGCCACTGCTGGCCGCCTCAACCATATGCGAGTCTTACTGCGAGATCAGCCCGCCAGCGATTTTGCCGTGGATGATGAAGTGGATATCAGTATTCCAGAACAGGTTTTGGTGACTGGCGCTCTACTGGTTTACCTGCTGCCCCTGATCAGCTTATTAGCGGGTACCTTGCTGGTTTCTGCGTTCTGGCAGGGCGATCTTGCCGCGTTTTTGGGGGCTGTGCTTGGCTTTATCGCGGGTTTGGCAGGGGTCAAATACCATGCTTCGATCAACCGCAACAATATGGATTTACAGCCCATTGTCTTGCCCAAAAAACCTAATCCCGCTATTGCCCCGGTTAACTTTGTCGAACCGGCCTAAATTGCGCTTTACCCCACTTATTTACTGGCCTTAGATCGCCTCTCCCCATAGCGCCGAAAGGGGCTTTGCTGTAAAATCGCGCGCTTGCCTATTCTTGTCCCAGCGGTGTATTAGTTAGTGAGTGATTTAGACTTAATTCGTAATTTTTCCATTATTGCCCATATCGACCATGGTAAATCGACCCTTGCCGATCGCTTTATCCAGATTTGCGGCGGCTTAAGCGCCCGTGAAATGGATGAGCAGGTGCTCGATTCTATGGATATTGAGCGTGAGCGCGGTATTACTATCAAAGCCCAGAGCGTCACGCTTAACTACAGTGCTCAGGACGGTAAAACCTACCAGTTCAACTTTATCGATACCCCGGGGCATGTTGATTTCTCCTACGAGGTGTCACGTTCACTGGCCGCTTGTGAAGGTGCCTTGTTAGTGGTTGATGCTGCACAGGGGGTTGAAGCCCAGTCAGTTGCCAACTGTTATACGGCGATAGAGCAGGGGCTTGAAGTGTTGCCGGTGCTGAACAAAATGGACCTGCCACAGGCAGAGCCAGAGAATGTTAAAAAAGAGATTGAAGAAATTATCGGTCTTGATGCCACGGATGCCATACCCGTTAGTGCCAAATCCGGCATGGGCCTGGAAGAGCTGCTGGAACAGTTAGTGGAATTAATTCCACCGCCAGAGGGCAATGTGGATGGCGATTTGCAGGCGTTGATTATCGATTCCTGGTTTGATAACTATCTGGGTGTGGTCTCTCTGGTTCGGGTTAAACATGGTGAGCTCAATAAGGGCGATAAAATCATTATGAAATCCCAGGGCAAACAACATATTGTTGATAGCGTGGGTATCTTTACGCCAAAACGTAAAGAAACCGGTTGCCTGAAAGCGGGCGAAGTTGGCTTTGTGGTTGCAGGTATTAAAGATATTCACGGTGCGCCTGTCGGTGACACCATTACCCATGCCAAAACCCCGGAAGTCGAACAGCTACCCGGTTTCCAAACTATAAAGCCGCAGGTCTATGCGGGGATGTTCACGGTATCCTCAGACGATTATGAAGATTTCCGCGATGCTCTAGCCAAGTTGACTCTTAATGATGCCTCATTGTTTTACGAACCTGAAAGCTCCGATGCGTTGGGCTTTGGTTTCCGTATTGGCTTCCTGGGTATGTTGCATATGGAGATTATTCAGGAGCGCTTAGAGCGTGAATATAATCTGGACCTGATTACCACCGCCCCCACCGTTATCTATGAAGTTGAAAAAAATAACGGCGATATAGTGATGGTTGATAACCCATCGGCACTGCCGGATATTGGGGTGATTAATGAAATCCGCGAACCTATTGCTGACGTCAATATACTGGTGCCGCAGGATTATCTCGGCAATGTTATCTCCCTCTGTGTTGAAAAGCGTGGCGTGCAAAAAGATATGCAGTTTCTCGGTCATCAGGTTTCATTAAGCTATGAAATACCCATGAATGAAGTGGTGATGGATTTCTTTGATCGACTAAAGTCAGTGAGTCGTGGCTATGCGTCGTTGGATTACAGCTTTGATCGTTTTCAAGTGGCCAATCTGGTGCGTCTGGATGTATTAATTAATGGCGATAGGGTTGATGCCCTCGCTATGATTGTGCACCGTGATCATGCCCAGTCGAAGGGGCGTGGCCTGACTGAAAAAATGAAAGAACTGATTCACCGGCAAATGTTTGATGTGGCTATACAGGCTGCTATTGGTGGTCAGGTAGTTGCCCGGCAAACGGTAAAAGCCTTGCGTAAAAATGTTACCGCCAAATGTTATGGGGGTGATGTCTCCCGTAAACGTAAACTGTTAGAGAAGCAAAAAGCCGGTAAAAAGCGTATGAAGCAAGTGGGCAGTGTTGAAATTCCACAGAGCGCCTTTTTAGCCGTACTAAAAATGGATAGTTGATCCTGTAGCCCAATATAAACAATAAAAGAGTATTAAACGGAATTCCTTATGGTCGATACAATTCTCATTATTATTTCCTGTGTGTCACTGGTGATTTGGTTCGTACAGGAAAAAATGGCGCGTCCACAACAGCAAGACAAACTTAACGAGTTAATTGCCAGTGGCAAACAATTACCCGCCGAACAACTGCAAGCGGACACCATGCCAGCCTGGAATGAATTGCTATTTAAATTTACTGCCGTGATATGGATAGCTTGGGCAGCCTCAGTGGTGTTGGTCAAAGATGGCGACTTTGCATTTGTGTTAGTGATGTTAACCTTGCTGTCGGGTGTGGTTAGCGGCTTGGATAAACTGATATTTGCCGGCGCTAGAAACGCTTATATTGAGTCGAAGGCGGTTGCCGATTATCTGGCAAAATATACCCAGGAGCAGCGCGAGTCACTGTCCATGTACTTTGGTCAGGATATGGTGGTTGGTGAATATGCCAAATCCTTTTTCCCAGTGCTGGCCTTTGTTTTAGTGTTGCGCTCCTTTGTGATTGAGCCCTTCCAAATTCCATCGGGCTCAATGGTCCCCACCTTGCTGGTGGGTGACTATATTCTAGTGAATAAATTTACCTACGGCCTGCGCCTGCCAGTTGTCGGCACTAAGATTGTTGAAGTTGGCGAACCAGAGCGCGGTGACTCCATGGTGTTTTTCCCACCCCACAAAGATATCTATTTTATTAAGCGTGTTATCGGCTTGCCCGGAGACCAAATTACTTATAAAAATAAAGTGCTTACCATTAATGGCAAAGTGATGGAGCAAACCCTGTTGGCAGAATTACCACCGATTAACCCACAGGTACGTATGTTTTCTGAAGACCTGGATGGGGTAGAGCATTTATCCCACAGCTCATTGCGCCGGCGGACCATTACGCCGATTACTGACCAGTATGGCGATTTTTCGATTACTGTTAAGCCCGGTTATTATTGGATGATGGGTGATAATCGTGACAATAGCGCCGATAGCCGTTCCTGGGGACCAGTACCTGAAGAGCGTATTGTTGGTAAAGCCTTTGCCATTTGGCTGCATTGGCCCAGCTTTGGTGATATCCCTACCTTTAGTCGTATGGGGGCAATTCAGTAAATTGTCGACTGATACTGAGCAAAAGCGTTAAAAAGCGCTAGACTCAAATGACTATAGAATAAAAGGGGATGGCTCGTAATGAACAGTAAAAATCATCAGGCTGGTTGGACAGTAACAGGCTTGCTTGGCTTTATGGTACTAGGTGCTTTTGCATTAACCTGTGCTCTAAAGTTAATACCGGTTTATATGGAGCATTCATCGGTGGCGTCGGCTATTGAGCAAGCTATTGATGAGGACGCTTTTAAGGGTAAATCTACCGGTGAGATCCGTAGGAAAATCAGTAAATCTTTTGAAATGAATATGGTTGAAGATACCAATGCCAGGGCAGTATCCATCAGCCGTAAAAAAGGCATGACGACAATTAATGCCAATTACGAAAAACGCATGCCATTTATAGCTAACATAGACATTGTGGTGAAGTTTGACGACCTGGCCTATGAATTCAGAACCGACTAACCTAAAGAGCATATATTCTTAGTGGCTGAGCATTCTCCCAGTATCGATATCCTTATTCGCCGTTTAGGCCACTCGTTCACTGATACCTCATTGGTTGATCTTGCCCTGACTCACCGCAGTGTGGGGGCTAAAAATAATGAGCGGCTGGAGTTTCTAGGTGACTCTATTGTTAACTACTTAATGGCGGAAGCGCTGTTCAAACAATTTCCCGATTGCCGTGAAGGTGATTTAAGCCGGATGCGAGCGCAACTGGTGAAGGGTAAAACCCTGGCTGAAATAGCTCTGGAATTTGAACTGGGTGATTTTTTGCGCTTAGGCCCGGGTGAAATGAAAAGTGGCGGTCATCGCCGTGAGTCAATTTTAGCGGATGCGGTAGAAGCCCTGATTGGAGCCATGTACCTTGATGGCGGGATGGATGTTTGCCGCGAGCATGTTGGGCGCTGGTATCAATCTCGGCTGGCATCCATGACCGTACAAGGCACCGTCAAAGACGCGAAGACCCGCTTGCAGGAATTATTACAGTCCAGAAAGCAGTCACTACCCCGTTATGAACTAGTAACGACAACGGGGAGTGATCATCAGCAGCAATTTACAGTAGAATGCCAAATAGAACATTTGCAACAAGGTTTTCAAGGCGTTGCCAGTAATCGCCGTGAAGCTGAGCAAATTGCTGCCAAGGCAGCTTTTGAGCTCTTGCAGCATCGCAAATAGCCAAGCCCCTAAATTTATAGAACGCTTATGACAGATCAAACACGCTGTGGATATGTAGCCATTGTCGGCCGACCCAATGTCGGCAAATCGACGTTGCTCAACCATATCCTTGGGCAAAAAATCAGTATTACCTCCCGTAAACCGCAGACCACACGGCATCGTTTGCTGGGCATTAAAACCGAGGGTGATACTCAGGCAATCTTCGTTGATACACCGGGTATCCACAAAGGCAGCGAATCCGATAAAGCCATTAACCGCTATATGAACCGTGCCGCCAGTTCGACCATTACCGATGTCGATGTGGTGGTCTTTGTGGTTGAGCGGGGAATATGGACCGATGAAGACGAATGGGTATTACAACAGGTCAAGCGGGCCGATTGCCCGGTGATACTGGTTATCAATAAAGTCGACCAGATTAAAGATAAATCCAAACTGTTGCCCTTTCTTGAAGAGTGCAATACCAAAATGGATTTTGCAGAAATCGTCCCGCTGTCAGCCCTGAATGGTACCAATCTCGACAACCTTGAAAACAGTATCAATCAGCGCCTTCCTCAGGATATTCATTTTTACCCTGAAGACCAGGTGACAGACCGCAGCTCTCGTTTTATGGCCGCAGAAATGGTCAGGGAAAAAATCATGCGCCAACTGGGTGAAGAAATCCCCTATGCCATGACCGTGGAGATTGAAGACTTCAAAGACAGTGGTAAAAGCCTGCATATTCATGCGTTGATTCTAGTCGAGCGGGAAGGGCAAAAGCGTATTGTGATTGGCAATAAAGGCAGTCGCTTGAAATTGATCGGCCAGGAAGCACGGGTCGATATGGAAAAAATGTTTGATCGTAAAGTTATGCTGAAACTTTGGGTTAAGGTAAAATCCGGTTGGTCTGATGATGAACGTGCACTACAGAGTCTCGGCTATAACGATTTTGATTAGTCTGACTAGACTTTATGCGTATTGAATCCCAGCCAGCGTATATTCTTCATACCCGCAACTACCGCGATAGCAGTTTAATTGTCGATTTTTTAACGCCGGATTATGGCCGAGTCAGTGGGGTGGTTAAAGGTGTGCGCTCCAATAGCAAAAGCGCCAAACAACGCCGCAGTATTCTCCAGCCCTTCGTTTCACTATTAATTAGTTGGAGCGGCAAAAGCGAATTAAAAACCATTACCCAATTTGAAAGCCGAGGCGTGCCCATCGCACTGCAAGGCAAACAGTTGTTTAGTGGTTTGTATGTCAACGAGTTGCTGAGCCGTTTATTGCAAGCCGATGAGCAGCATAGTGAGATCTACACGCTGTATGAATGGGTTAGCAAGAGCCTGTTAGATAATGCGACCATCGATGTGGTGTTACGGCATTTTGAATTAAGCCTGCTATCAGAATTGGGCTATGGTTTTGATTTATCAGCAGATAGCGAGAGTGGTGCAGCTCTGAAGGCTGATCAGCAATACCGTTTCTACCCAGATCGTGGTTTTGTCTTATTGGAGCCCAATGGGCCGATAACCGCTTCAGTATTTAGGGGCGAAGATATTCTTGCTATTGCCAGTGGTGATTTTAACGAGCCCGCTCGCCGAGCCGCAAAATTACTCTGTCGTCAGGCCCTTCAGGCCCATTTGGGCAACAAGCCCTTGCGCAGCCGCGAACTATTCAGTCCCACCCCCAAAAACCAGTAATGCCGCTCTGGGGCATGATATCCAACTAGTCGCTAGCTCTCTGTCAGTGTATGATCAGCCCTCGATTTTATGGCTGTTGCATACGGCTAAAGTAGTTTATTTTTTGATCAGGTTGTAGTGATATATGGCATTTCCGACCATTGAAGATTATGTAGGGTCAACCCCCCTGGTGCGCTTGCAGCGACTGGCAGGTAATAGCAGCAATACCATCTTGTTAAAGCTGGAGGGCAATAACCCGGCGGGTTCGGTAAAAGATCGGCCAGCCTTAAGCATGATCAATCGCGCTGAGTCCCGCGGTGATATCAAACCGGGCGATACCCTGATTGAAGCGACCAGCGGCAATACCGGTATAGCATTGGCCATGGCTGCCGCTATTAAGGGCTATAAAATGACCCTGATTATGCCCAGTCATATGAGTATGGAGCGTAAATTGGCAATGGCCGCTTATGGGGCAGAGCTGATCGAGGTCTCTCAGGAGTCCGGTATGGAGGGAGCCCGGGATCTGGCATTAGATATGCAAAGAAAGGGTGAGGGTATTGTATTGGACCAATTTGCCAATAGTGATAACCCCGTTGCCCACTATGAGGGCACAGGCCCGGAAATTTGGCGCCAAAGTGAGCAGAAAATTACCCACTTTGTCAGCTCAATGGGAACCACCGGTACCATTATGGGCGTCTCCCGATATTTAAAGGAACAAAATCCTGATATCGAGATCGTAGGTCTACAGCCTCAGGATGGTTCAAGTATTCCCGGTATACGTCGTTGGCCAGAAGAGTATTTGCCCAGTATTTTTGATAGTGCCAGAGTCGATACCGTATTGGATATTGATCAGGAGCTGGCTGAACAAACAATGAAGAGACTGGCTGCGGAAGAGGGTATCTTTTGTGGTGTGTCTTCGGGTGGTGCTGTAGCGGGGGCTTTGCAAGTTTCTGCTGAGGTTGAGAATGCTGTTATTGTCGCGATTATTTGTGACCGTGGCGATCGCTATTTATCAACTGGGGTATTTGATTCAGCACTGAAATAACCAACGTGTCTTTAACGGTATACGCTGCCGTTTGAGATAACATTGCATAACTGTGTCAGGGTCGACCGGTAAAGAAGGATAATAAAAGCAATGGTTACAGTTCGTAAACAACAGCCTGAAAAGGCCGATGGCTCCGTCGATATCGAGCAATGGCTGGCGCGGCTACCCGTGGATGCCGGCTTTGACGCTGAGCAATTAAAAACCGCTTGTGAAGTCAGCTACGATGCTGAGCAACAGGCTATGGCTATTTCCGATAAAGCCTGGGACGAAACTACCAGCAGCTTCCGTATTGGTCTGGAAATGGCAGAAATTCTTGCCGATCTGCATCTGGATCAACCTACCTTAGTCGCCGCGATCTTATACCGCGCTGTGCGTGAAGAAAAACTCTCCCTTGAGACCGTTGAAGAGCAATTTGGTGAAGATATTGTTCGCATGATCAAAGGGGTTATGCGGATGGCGGCGATGAGCCGTGTTGTCTCTAGTGATAGCCCGGTGCTAGGACAGGCCGAGGCGCAAAAAGATAATATCCGCAAGATGCTAGTGGCTCTGGTAGATGATGTGCGTGTGGCGCTGATCAAATTGTCAGAGCGTACCTGTGCGATTCGAATTGTTAAAAATAACCCCACCAAACGATATCGAGTTGCCAGAGAAGTTCATGATGTTTATGCCCCCCTGGCTCATCGTCTGGGTATTGGTCATATTAAGTGGGAGCTTGAAGATTTATCTTTCCGTTATCTGCAACCGGTGGCTTACAAAAAAATTGCCAAGTTATTAGATGAAAAACGCCTATATCGGCAAAGCTATATTGACGAAGTCATTACCTCTTTAACTGAAGTGATTAACCGTCAGGGTATAGAAGGCGAGTTAACTGGCCGGGCAAAACATATCTTTAGTATCTGGCGAAAAATGCAGCGCAAGGGAATTGGTTTTTCCCAGGTCTATGATATTCGCGCGGTGCGCATTTTAGTGCCAGAAATCAAAGACTGCTATGCCGTGCTGGGTTTGGTACACGGTCTGTGGCGCAATATTCCCAATGAATTTGATGACTATATTGCCAACCCTAAAGATAATGGTTATCGCTCATTGCATACCGCGGTTATTGGTCCTGAAGGTAAGGTGCTAGAGATACAAATCCGTACCTTCACCATGCATGAAGAAGCGGAGTTTGGCGTCTGTGCCCACTGGCGCTATAAAGGCAGTGATAATCAGGGTGGTAATAGCTACGAAGATAAAATAGCCTGGCTAAGACAGGTGCTGGACTGGCAGGAAGAAACCGACGGCGGTGCTACCGAAGTGATGGAGCATTTCTCCCGAGCCCAGGACCGGGTTTATGTCTTTACCCCGGAAGGCCATGTCGTCAATCTCGCCCAAGGTTCTACACCGTTAGACTTTGCCTACCATATTCATACCGAAGTGGGGCATCGCTGTCGCGGTGCCAAAGTCAACGGCCGCATTGTGCAGCTAACTTATCAACTAATGACCGGTGAGCAGGTTGAAATCCTGACGGGCAAAGAAAATGCCCCGCGCCGTGATTGGCTACAAACCTCTTTGGGCTATCTAAAGTCGACCCGGGCCAGAGCCAAAGTTCAGCATTGGTTTAAGCAGCAGGCACGGGAAGATAATGTGGCAGCGGGCCGGGCCCTTATTGAAAAAATCTTTAAACGCCTTGCGGTTAGTAGTCTGGATTACAAAAGTATTTCTACCTACTTTGGTTATCAGGCGGTCGATGATATGTATGCCGCGGTGGGAGCAGGAGATATTACAGCGGCGCAAGTTATCAGCGCCACGCAACATCTCTTTGATGATGTGCCTGAGAAAGAACCTGAGCTAAAACCCACCAAAGAACAGTCTGCCAAAACCAACCCGGATGATATCAGTGTCCGTGGTGTGGGTAATATGCTGACGCAATTCGCCAGTTGCTGTAAGCCGCTACCGGGCGATGTGATTATTGGTTATGTCACCCTGGGGCGCGGTGTCAGTGTACACCGCCAGGATTGTGCCAACGTGCTTCAGCTTCAGTACACAGAACCCGATCGTATTATTGAAGTCAGCTGGGGTGATGCCCCACAGGATACTTACCCGGTTGAAATTGAGATTAAAGCCTTTGACCGCAGTGGTTTGCTGCGGGATATTACCACGATGCTGGCCAACGCCCGTATCGATGTGATCGCGGTGAATACCCTGTCGGACAAAGACACCCATACAGCGACCATGCGGCTGACAGTGGAAATTACCGGGTTGGAAGCTTTAGGTAATCTGCTGGCAAAAATTACCCGCTTACCCAATGTGCTATCGGCTGAGCGAGTCAGAGAGGGCAATTAGGTGGCCGAGGAAAAGCCGGAATACTCACTGGATGATTTGTTATATCTAATGAGCCGTTTGCGCGACCCTGAAGACGGTTGTCCCTGGGATAGAGTGCAGGACTTTAGCACTATCGTTCCCCATACCATTGAAGAAAGCTATGAGCTTGCTGACGCGATTGAGCAGGGTGATATGCAGCATATCCGGGAAGAGTTGGGGGATGTACTGTTTCAGGTGGTGTTTTATTCCCAGCTAGGCAAGGAGCAAGAGCGTTTTGATTTTGCCTCAGTGACCTCTGATCTAGTGGCAAAGCTGGTGCGCCGTCACCCCCATGTATTTCCCGAAGGCACTTTAAGCAGCAGAGTCGGTGAGCAAACCAAAGATACCGAAGCCATTAAACAAACCTGGGAAGCCATTAAGTCCACAGAGCGAGCCGGCAAGCAGCAACAAAGCGTACTTGATGATGTGCCCGCTGCTTTCCCCGCGCTAATTCGCGCTACGAAATTACAAAAGCGTGCCGCTCAAACCGGCTTTGATTGGGAACATATCGATGGCGCTCTGGCCAAGCTTAAAGAAGAAGTGGATGAATTAATTGAAGCCCGTGAGCAACAGTCGCAACAACAGATTGAAGCGGAGCTGGGCGATGTTTTATTTTCAGTGGTTAATTTATCCCGGTATCTAAACGTCGATGCAGAATCATCGTTGCGGGCAACCAATAAGAAATTTGAAAACCGTTTTAAATATATTGAAAGGGTTTTAGAGCGCAGGGGAGTAACACCAGAGCAGAGCTCCCTGGCGGAGATGGATGCGCTGTGGGATGAGGCCAAGAAAAAAGGTATATAAGTCATTCCCGCCTTCGTGCATGGCCGTACCGAATAAACGACTGTGTCGTTTTTTGCTTTCTTCCAAGACGTTTAGTTCGTAGGGTGGATTTTAATCCACCGGTGATAACGGCTCCTGGCTGGGCTTGGTGGATTTTAATCCACCCTACAGATGAATGGGTGAGGGCTTGGGTTTCACGAGCCTTGGGCCTGCCCGCGACCGAAGGGAGTGCTTTGGGTAAAGGGGGCAACTTGTAGCGTCCCCTGACATACCTCTAACGACTAAAGATATTTATCCTCTACAGCGGAGGGACTCAGCGATTAAAAGGCGGTCCAGCTTCCCGCCTTCGCGGGAATAACAGTGCTAGCTCAATGCGAGTCTTTCTGGGCCAACAAATAATCGTTTAGATGCTTTTTGGTGAGCGACAGGTATTTGGGGGTTGGCCCCACATCCTCAAATAAAGGATCACCTTGCTCATCTCTGGCCACCACTGTCTTACCGCTGACATAGGGCATACTGGACTCAACATCATCCAGTGCCGCGGATAACAGATCAGTCACTATCTCGGTGACCGAGCGGCGAGGGTACATTTCTGCTAAGGCCTGCAGTTTGGCAGCGTCCTCAACCGGTAGTCGAATACTCTGCTCTTCACGAGTTAATTGACCACTGGCGGTGGTTTCCCACAATTGAAGTAACTCTTTAACCTTCATGCTACTCATAGTGCTGTTTCCATTGTGATTAAAAACATGCTTCTTTCTAATAATAGAAGGATTGTGGCCTGACTGCTGAATAAATAGTGTTACTTTTGCTGCTTGTCACACTCAGCGGGTCAATAGATACCATTAACCGGCATAATTAAGCATTCAACGCTGTCGTGCTGGGAGTCTAATCCTGTTATAAGTTATTGATAGTAAAGAACTAATGTTAAGATCAATGTCTTATTTTTGGCGTTAATAGCCAATATGGCCGTCTCTGAACTTGAGCTTAGCCAGTGACCTGTGTATTGTGTGGCGCCACTTAAGGGTGTGGCAGGTCTCTCTATAGAACTACACCCAGAATTCGTTTTTGTCAGGAGCATGAAATATGCGGGTTATTTTGTTAGGTCCTCCAGGTGCAGGTAAAGGCACACAAGCACAGTTTATTTGCGAGAAATATAGTATTCCGCAGATTTCCACTGGAGATATGCTCCGCGCAGCGGTCAAAGCTGAGACAGAAATGGGACTTCAGGTAAAAGCCGTGATGGATTCAGGCGGTTTGGTCTCTGACGAAATTATTATTGGTATTGTTAAAGAGCGTATTGCTGAAGCCGATTGTGCCAATGGATTTCTATTTGATGGCTTTCCAAGAACCATCCCACAGGCAGAAGCCCTGCAAGCCGCTGGTGTACCCATCGATACCGTGCTTGAAATCTCTGTAGATGATGAAGAAATTGTCACCCGTATGAGTGGCCGCCGTGTTCACGAAGCCTCTGGCCGTGTTTACCATGTGGTTTTCAATCCCCCCAAGCAAGAGGGTATTGATGATGAAACCGGTGATACTTTATTGCAGCGTGAGGATGATAAAGAAGAAACCGTTCGTCATCGCTTAAATGTGTACCATGAGCAAACCAAACCGCTGGTGGGTTTCTACCAGGCCTTGGCCAATGGCGACGGCCCAAACTACCGTGCGGTAGAAGGTACCGGCTCAGTAGATGATATTCGTGATAAAGTCTTTGCCGCATTAGATGCATAAGGCTAATCAAGCTTTCCGATAAAGGCCTCCCAGTGAGGCTTTTATTTTGTCTATAGAAAAGGGTTGCCATTAACCTATTGGCACTAATATCCCTTATAATTTCCAATCTATTGACGTTTGCTCAGCGTAAAATCAATAGTCTGTTTTAAAAC
This sequence comes from Oceanicoccus sagamiensis, assembly GCF_002117105.1. Classification (GTDB taxonomy): domain Bacteria; phylum Pseudomonadota; class Gammaproteobacteria; order Pseudomonadales; family Dasaniaceae; genus Oceanicoccus; species Oceanicoccus sagamiensis. Next base: position 3,333,388 of record NZ_CP019343.1, read on the forward strand.
CTGCAAAGAGTTGGATCAAACAATGAAGTCAGCCGTTGTGCTAATGAACCTGGGAACACCCACTGAACCGACCAAAAAAGCGGTCAGGGCTTTTTTAAAAGAGTTCCTTAGTGATCGCCGGGTTGTTGAGATCCCCAAAGTAATATGGATGGTTATCTTATACATGATTATTCTTAATTTTCGTGTACCTCGGGTGACCAAAGCCTATCAAAAAATCTGGGCAGGGAATGAATCACCGTTGCGTAAAATTACCCGCGGTCAGGCGAGTAAACTGCAACTATTATTCAATAACACCTATGCCAATGCAGAAATGGTGCCCCAGGCTCATTATGCGATGACCTATTCGGGCCCATCCCTGGCTGCCACAGTAAAACAATTAGAGCAGGACGGTTTTGAGCATATTCTGGTACTACCGCTCTATCCCCAGTTCTCTGCCACCACTACCGGCAGCATCTACGATCAAATCAGCCAGATCAATCAGCAGCGTCGCAATATTCCACAGATCCATGTGGTTAAGCAGTACTTTGATCATCCTCTCTATATAGGTGCATTAGCGAATAGCATTCGCCAACAGTGGCAGACCACCGGTAAACCCGATAAATTATTAATGTCATTCCACAGTATTCCGCAAAGTTACAGCGATGCTGGAGATCCTTACTATCAGCAGTGTTTAGCTACGGCGGATTTATTGGCAGAGGCTCTGGAATTACAAAAAGAAGATTGGAGCATCAGTTTTCAGTCCCGCTTGGGGTTTGCTAAATGGCTGTCCCCGTATACCAGTGAAACCTTAAAAAAGTGGGGCCAGGAAAATATTAAGCATGTTGATGTGGTTTGCCCCGCTTTTGCTGCAGATTGCCTGGAGACATTGGAGGAAATCGAAGATGAAAACCGTGAGCTGTTTATGGCCTCTGGCGGTGAGAATTTTAATTTGATTCCCTGTTTAAATGAAGATGAACAGCATATTGCCATGATGGCTGCGATTGCGGATAAATATTTACCCAAATGATTCCCTGACAGCAAAATTCTATGAAAAATTCTGACATCTTCGTAGGATTTTGCCCCAAGCTAAAAAAATATCCCTTCTTAAGTTTTTTTGCCAAAAATTAAAAAAAATTGCCGATTTACTCAAAATTGTCCATTTTTTTAAAAAAATGATAGAAAAATCTCAAAAAAACCACTTAAAGTCGTAAAAAACCTTTTTTATTTCCGGTTTTTGGTCTAAAAATTAAAATGATTTTTTAATAATCAGTGTTAGTTTTCTTATTTGTAGCAATGCAGTATCTATTTAAGGAACCGCGGTAGCACTACCTGGCCACTTTGAGGAGAAACCTAATGGCGAAAGCAAAAGCTAAAAAGAAAGCACCAGCTAAGAAGAAGGTGGCCAAGAAGGCACCGGCTAAGAAGGCTGTTGCAGCACCGGCAGTAGCAAAGGCTGAAGCGGCACTAGCCAAGCTTCAGAAATCCATTGCTGCTGAAAAGAAATCACAAGCAGGGCTTAAGAAGAAGTCTGCGGCTGCCAAGAAAAAGGCTGCCAAGTCTAAAAAAGCGGCTGATAAGAATGCTGCCAAGCGTGCTCGTGCAGCGGCTAGCAAGTCCGGCGCTAAAGTAGCAGCTTTACGTGGCAAGGTTTCAGCGGCCAACCTAAGACTGTCTAAAGCTTCAGTTGCAGCCAAGGCCAAAGCGGCTCAGGATGCGGTAAAAGATAAGATTGCGGCCCGTGCTGCGGCTCAAGCGGCTGCTGATGATGCGGCTCTGGCTAAAGCGACTGCTGCATTTGCTGCTAAGTGGAGTGCCAAGCGCGCCGCTGCCAACGCCAAGAAGTTAAAGGCTGCAGAGAAGAAAATGATGGCTAAAGCGAAAGCTGATGCCAAGAAAGCGGCTGCTAAAGTAGCTGCTGCCGAGAAGAAAGCGGCAGCTGCTGCCAAGAAAGCGGCTGCTAAAGCGGCTGCCAAAGCCAAAGCTGCGGAGAAGAAAGCCGCTGCCAAAGCCAAAGCTGCAGAGAAGAAAGCTGCTGCCAAAGCCAAAGCCGCTGCCAAAAAGGCCGCTGCCAAAGCTAAAAAGGCTAGCAAAAAGAAAGCTGCTCCAAAGAAAAAGGCCGCTAAGAAAAAGCCAGCGGCTAAAAAGGCCAAAAAGAAGGTAGCCAAGAAGAAGGCTGCCCCTAAGAAGAAGGCCGCCGCCAAGAAAAAGCCTGCCAAGAAGAAGGTAGCTAAGAAAAAGGTCGTTAAAAAAGCAGCTAAGAAAAAAGCAGCACCCAAGAAGAAGGCCGCGGCCAAGAAAAAGGCAGCACCTAAGAAAAAGGCAGCTCCTAAGAAAAAAGCCGCCAAGAAAAAGCCAGCCAAGCGTAAAGCGAAGAAGAAGTAATCGCTAAGTAGTCACGTTTGGTTCGATTTTTCGAACAAAAAAACCGCCAATGTTAGCCGTTGGCGGTTTTTTTATGCCTGTCGATAAGGACATAGGGAGTAGGGCGGTGGAGAGTGCTTTAATCGAGTAGGTCTTCGCGGCAATTAAAGTTGCTAAAAACTCTGGCCGGGTTAGAAAAAGGCACGGCAATACTCTGGTTTAAGCGATACCAGCCTTTCATACTTCGATCTTCACCCAGTAAGTACTGGTTGATTGAGGGTAACAGGGTCTTTTTTAACAGTACCGGTAAATAATGCTGCCTGCCCTCGCATTCGGGGTAGGCAATATCCGCGGATTGCTGTGCCATTGCCTCCTGCAGGCGTTCTACCAGATTGTCAGGCAGCAATGGGGTATCACAGGGGCTAATCAATACATAGTCATACTGTACCAAGGGTATTGCCGCCGCAATGCCCGCCAGTGGCCCTTGAAAGCCTTCAAGGGAGTCCTTGAATGTGGGGTAACCGAGTTCAGCATAGCGCGCTGTATGTTGATGACAGTTAATCAGTATTTCATCGCTTTGGGGTGCTAATTTTGAAATAACATGGTTGATCAGTGGCATGCCTTGCCATTCCAGCAAGCCCTTGTCATCATAATCAAACCGGCGGCTTTGCCCTCCGGCTAAAATGACCGTGCTAATGCTGGCTTTCACTTGGCTAAGACTCCTTTGAACCGCTACCGTTCGTGTAATCGTAGTGATTATACTCACTGCTTTAAGGTCGAACAGCTTTTTACAGTAAATGTTGCAACAACAGGTTAAAGAAAAACGTTGAAGAAAAAGAATAATGTCCCTTAGCCTGACCCCCAGTGCCGATTTATTATCCAGCGATGGTCTGTTTGAGCAGCAATGGCCAGCTTTTACTCCAAGGCCTGGTCAGCAGCAGATGGCTGGCCTTGTCGATAGTGCCATGGCCAACAAAGACTCCGTAGTTATTGAGGCTGCATCCGGGTCAGGCAAAACCATTGCCTACCTGACACCGATTATTGCCCAGGGCCACAGGGCTATTATTTCCACGGCCAGCCGCTATTTGCAGCAGCAGCTATACCGTCAGGATATCCCGAGGGTGCAAAAGATAATGGGCACCAGCCATAGCGTGGCTTTATTGCAGGGACGCAATCATTATCTATGCCCCTATTATTTAGAAAAAAACCTACAGGCCGATGCTGCTTTAGGCAAACAGCAGCAGGTGGCTTTGGCTCAGCTGGCGCAGCGATATCGACAAACCGGTAGCGGTGATTTAGACACCCTGGCTCCAGATCTGAGTAGTGCTATGCGCCGCTATGTCACCAGCAGCCGCGATGACTGCCTGGCAAAGCAGTGTCCGCATTACGCCCGCTGCCCGCTAATGAGTGTTCGGCAAAAGGCCCAAACAGCGGATATTGTGGTGGTGAATCACAGTGTTTTGTTTACCGATGCCGTGATGCGGCGCGAGCAGTTGGGAGACTTACTGCCGGAGGCTGATATTGTTGTGGTCGATGAGGCTCACCGGGTCGCTGATTTTGCCCAGGGCATCGTAGGTCAGCGTCTATCCAGCCGAAAGCTCAAACAATTTTTAGTGGATGCCAGCAAGGCGGTGCATGACCATGCTCCCGAGCAGCGGCAGTTACTCGCTTTTATTCAACAACTCGAAAGCGCTCTGGTGGCCTTATCAAGCCAGCTGCCCTCAATGGAAAATTACCGGCCTGAACAGCACAGCCAGATTATCGAACAGTTAATAACTGCCTTTGAACGTGTAGGGAAAAATCTATTACCGTTTAAGGATCGTCACCAGCATTTATCAGATGTGTTAGTGAGGTGTCAGCTGTTGCGCGACAAACTGCGAGTCATGTCGTCAACGGAGCAATTATGTTGCGTACACGGCAATCAACACGGGTTTATGTTGCAGACTATTCCGTCCCATCTGGCGATGGCATTAAAGCCCCTGTTTAAAGAAGCCGCGGGTAGCTGGGTTTTTACCTCGGCAACATTATCAGTGGCGGGCAGCGCACAACGTTTTTTGCAATCCCTGGGGCTGGAAGACACTCACTTCCAACAGGTGGATAGCGCGATTGATTATCAGCGACAAGCACGTTTATTTACCCCACAGATAACCGTGACGCCGGACCATGCTGAGTATTGTTTGCAACTGCTTGAACAATTAATGCCGTTGCTGGCAGCCGTCGATGGTCGAGTATTATGTCTGTTTACCAGCTACCGCAATTTAAACGAGGTGGGGCAGGGCTTACGGGGTTTTATTGACCGCCCTTTGTTGATACAACGTTCGGCCAATGATCAGTCGGCGGGGGACAACTACCGCTTGATAGAGCGCTTTAAGGCTGTCCCTAACAGTGTCTTGCTGGGGACTGGCAGTTTTTGGGAGGGCCTGGACTTATCCGGCATACCTCTGGCGGCAGTGGTGATCGATAAACTCCCTTTTGCCCCACCTAGCGACCCCTTTATCGAGTGGCGCACCAATGAATTGGAAAAGCATGGCATTAATAGTTTTGAGCAAGCGATATTACCGGATGCGGTGATTCGACTAAGACAAGGCTGTGGCCGACTATTGCGGCGTATTTCTGACCGAGGGGTTATAATGATTGCCGACCCGAGGCTTCGCAGCAAAGCCTATGGTGACGTCTTTATGCAAAGTTTGCCTGCGATGGAACCGCTAAGTAATCTGGCAGAGCTTAAACCCTTTTTACAACACAGTAATAACAGCACAAGTGAGAGTGAATGAAATTATTAGCCCTGGATTGTTCCACCGAAGCCTGTTCGGTCGCCTTGCTGGATACTAGTGCAGGTATTGAGCTGGTTGAAAAAACGGAACCAGCCGCTCGTCAACATACCCAGCGCCTGCTGCCTCTAGTGGATGACTTATTGACAGAGACTGGTGTGTCATTGGCGCAGTTGGACGCGATTGCTTTTGGCCGTGGCCCTGGTTCCTTTACGGGTTTGAGAATTTGCCTGGGCGCAGTACAAGGTTTGGCCTTTGGCGCTGATGTGCCGGTAGTACCAGTATCGACACTGGCCGCATTGGCGCAAACCGCAGTCAATGCTGGCCATAGCAGCCCAACGATTTTAAGTACGCTGGATGCACGCATGGATGAAATTTACTGGGCACTTTACCGTGTTCAGGAGCAGGGCGTTGAGCTACTGGGCCAAGAGCGTCTAAGCGCACCGGAGCAGCTATTGGATCGCCACTCTGCTGACCTTGGCGCAACCATCGCAGTAGGCAGCGGTTATCACTACCGTGACAGGATTGCCGTCGCGAGCCAATTTAAGCTCTGGGATGGCGCGCTATTGCCCAGTGCGGCGGCCATCGCTCAATTGGCCCAGCGGGACTATCTGCAGGGCAAGACGTGCCAGGCTGATGAGGCCCTGCCTACCTACCTCCGTGATGAGGTGGCCTGGCAAAAGCAACCACTGTAAAAGGCTGCTGGATTAATAGGCAGATTCTCTAAAATGGCTATTCACTAAGCGGCTTTAGCTGCTTATAATGGGCCAGCAACTTACCGGGTGAATACAGAGCATACTCCGTGCAAATATCCAGTCTACCTATCATTTCGCAGCCTCCAGCGCAGACCCAGCGGCCTGATATTACTGAGCGCGTGCAAAAAGATGTGCAGCGTGACCCCACCCGCAACGATGATAACGATTCCCTGGAAGAACTGCGGGCACGCAGTGAAGAAATCCTGCAACAGCGTATAGAATCCAGTGGCGCCAGTAGTGGCGTGCAGGCCCGGCAACAGGCCCAGGAAGATGGCTTACCGCTAAATACGCAGCGAGCCTTGCAGACCTTTGCTGAGAATAGCCCCTCACCCGAGCAGCAACTGGGCATTGAATTGGTGGGTGTTGATACCTTCGCCTAACCGCCCCCCGACTATATCCGCCTCAAAGGAACCCCCATCGATGGATTTGCAGCAGTTTAATACCGATCTATTAACGTTTTTACAATCATCCCCCACACCTTTTCACGCCGTTGAAACCATGACCAAGCACTTGCAGGCGGCAGGCTTTAGCCCATTGCAGGAGGGAGATGATTGGCCGGTACCGCAGGCTGGCAGTGCCTATAAATATTATATTGTGCGCAATGATTCATCCATTGTGGCGGTCAATGGCGGTGGCCAATCACCGGTAAGCAGTGGTTTTAGAATGGTGGGTGCCCATACCGACAGCCCCTGTTTAAAAGTAAAGCCCCAGCCAGAGCTCAATAATAAGGGTTACTTCCAACTAGGAGTTGAAGTTTATGGCGGTGCTTTGCTGAACCCGTGGTTTGATCGTGATCTCTCACTGGCAGGAAGAGTGAGTTACCAGAATGACCAGGGGCAGCTATGTAGTGCCCTGATTGATTTTGAGCGGGCGATTGCCGTTATCCCCAGTTTGGCGATTCATCTGGACCGGGAAGCTAATAGTAAGCGTGCAGTCAATGCGCAAAAAGATATCCCCCCGTTATTAATGCGTAGCGATGAGCCATCGACCGACTTTCGGGAATTATTGCTGGCGCAACTGACGTTGCAGCATCCGGCCGTAAAGGCAACAAAAATACTCGACTACGAATTAAGCTTTTACGATGTGCAGCCACCGGCGGTGATTGGCTTAAAAGACGAATTTATTGCCAGCGCACGGTTGGATAATTTACTGTCCTGCTATATCGGCTTACAGGCCTTGCTGACAGCGGGTGAGCAAAACTGTGTATTAGTCTGCAATGACCATGAAGAAGTCGGTAGCCAGTCATCGGCGGGAGCGCAGGGCCCGATGTTAAAATCGGTGTTGCGTCGCCTATTGGCTTCAGAGTCCGATTTTGTCCGTGCCATGGATAGCTCCGTGATGATTTCAGTGGATAATGCCCATGGTGTACATCCGAATTTTTCTGATAAGCACGATGGTAATCATGGCCCCATACTCAACCAGGGGGCAGTGATTAAAATCAATGCCAATCAACGCTATGCCAGCAATAGCGAGACCTCGTCGCTATTTCGCCACTGGTCCGAAGCGGCAGGTCAACCGGTACAAGCTTTTGTGGTGAGGTCAGATATGGGCTGCGGCAGCACCATTGGCCCGATCACCGCCGGTGAATTAGGTGTAAAAACCGTGGATATTGGGGTGCCGACTTTTGCGATGCATTCGATCAGGGAGTTGGCGGGTAGCCAGGATGCGTATAGTTTGTTTCGCGTGTTAGAGGTATTTAATCAAGCTGGGGATATGACGGTTAGCTAATGTTGCCTTACCCCCGCGGAAGCGGGGGCCAAGCATGCCGCCTTAGCGGCAACAACGTGTTTATAGTGCTTCTACATCTTCAGCCTGTGGACCTTTATCACCGTCAGTGACGGTAAATTCAACTTGCTGGCCTTCACGTAATACTCTGCGGCCTTCGCCACGGATAGAGCGAAAGTGAACAAATATATCTTCACCGTTTGAGCGGGTCACAAAACCATAGCCTTTGCTGACGTTAAACCATTTAACCTCACCCTGTTCACGCCCCTTTGCTGATGGCTTGCTTTTCTTGGCTGCAGGCGCTGATTTTTTGCCTTTGTTTGCAGGGGAAGGGGCAGAGCTTGTCATGGCTGGGCTGGCCAATGCGACGATAACGCAGCCGATAAAAATAATAACGAAAGCTGTAGGGTTAATAACGCCGTTCTCTTGTGAGCCGGTAACGCTAGTCAGTATCGCTGCGGTAGCTGCGGCAACGACGGCACTTAAAATGATTCGATATAGTAGGTTCATTGTTGTCTTCTTTTTGTAAGGTGGAAGAAATCATAAATTAAAGCCAGCTGTTTGCGGTACTGGCCGTCGGCAAGTTTAGCACTAATCGCAGTGATAAGTGGCGATATTCAATCTCTGTTGCTAAGCTGCTTAAGGATTAACGCTGGGTGGAGACCTGGTAAGAATAAAATACCGATGGAGAACCCGCTGGCAACGAGCTTGTAGCGGCGCTTAGATGAATGGATAGCCAGAGACTGGATTGAAATCACAGCTATGATCAATATTATCGGAGCCACGCATCCAGGTCAGCGTGAACACAATGAAGACTGCTTTGCTGTGGATATGCAGCTGGGGCTCGGTCTGGTTGCCGATGGTATGGGCGGTTATGCATGTGGCGAAGTGGCGAGTGAACTGGTTAAAACCACCGTAGAGGCCGCTGCAGCAAATAATGAAGGCCTGCGAGAAGCGCTGGCAAGAGCTCATGCCGTTGTTAAAGCAACAGCAGAGGCGGACCCTGACAAACAGGGTATGGGCTCAACGGCCATCGCCTTTAAATTACAGGGGCTGGATTATGATATCGCCTGGGTTGGCGATAGCCGTGCTTATCTTTGGGATGGCAAGGCGATGCTAAAGCAAATAACCCGTGATCACTCCTATGTAGAAAACCTGTTGGCTTCTGGCACGATCAGCTATGAAGAGGCCATAAATCACCCCAACCGTAATCTGATTACTCAAGCTGTGGGTGTTTCCGGCGAAGATGGTCTTGAGATTGGTGTTGCCAGTGGTCGCCTGGCTCCGGGTCAGCAACTTATGATTTGCAGCGATGGTTTAGTTGATGAAGTGCTGGATTATGATATCGCTAAACTCATGGCTCAGGCGCAAACCCCTGATGAGGCCTTGAATAGCTTAGTTAGAGCCGCCGTGGTTGCCGGTGGGCATGACAATATCACTGTGGTTATTGCCACCGTGCAAGAGGATGCCGATGGCAGTCAGCCAGCTATTGAGCCTGAGGTTATCCGAACCACCAACCTTAACCAGCAGCCAGAGCAACCGACGCAGCCACGTCCGGCTCCCAGTGCTGATATCACCCGTATGGGCGGCTCAGCCCCTCTCTATGATGACACTGATGAGACTCTGAATGCTCAGGGCTTATGGGAATCTGTTGTCGATTTTGTGGTACTTAATATCCCCGCTCTTTCAATCGCGGTTATGCTGATTGTGGCAATGGTAGTGGGTTTATTTTATCTGGCTTAGGAAGCTAAGATAAGTTTTTCCTTTCGCTATTGGGGCTCTGCCTGATCTAAAAGCTTTTATGTGTTTGTTTTAAGTTTTTTGACTACACTGCCGATATGTCCTCTACTGGATTACTCATTTGGGGTTTTTAATGAATTTATTTAACTTGTCGATTAAGCGTCGTCTGTTATTACTGGCTGCTATTGCTGTGGTTGGCTTGATTTTTGTGGGTGTTATGGTTGCAAGTGGCATGGCCAATTTGCAGCACTTACAGAGCAGTGATACCCAGCTGAGTAATATTAACAGCGGCATGTTGACATTGCGCCGGCATGAAAAGGACTTTTTGGCCCGTAAAGATGATAAATATGTGGAGCGTTTTAATAACGCATTAAAGCAAAATCTGGCGGATGTGAAGGCGCTCTCTACCGAGCTGGATATCGCCGGGCTTGACCACACAGACCTTGATAAGATGGGCGGGCACTTAACGGAGTATGGTAGCCGTTTTAATACGGTGGTTGAGTTGCAACGTGAGATTGGCTATGACCCCAAATCCGGTCTCTATGGCGCACTGCGATCGACCGTACATTCAGTCGAAGAAAAACTATCTGATGCTCCCGAATTAAAAGCCTCGATGTTAATGCTACGCCGCCATGAAAAAGATTTTATGTTGCGCCGGGATACCAAATATTTAGCTCGATTTAACAACGAGGTTGAGAATTTTACTGCACTAAGTTCTGCCTTTATGGGTGCCGATGAAAGCGATGCGATTAATCGCTCAATCAATAGCTATGCCAGTCAGTTTAAATCACTGGTGAGTGCAGAGAAAAATATCGGTCTGGGTCCAAACTCCGGAGCACTGGGAGAATTGAGAGCCACCGTGCATGAAGCAGAAAAACTGTTTAAGGGCTTAAAGTCGCAATTAAATACCACGATTGCCGCATCAACCAAAAGCAATCAGCAATTTTTAATTGGCGCTATTGCTATTGTCGGTTTGGTGATTACTGTTTTGGCTCTGTTAGTCGCTTTCTCCATTTTCAAACCGTTGGAAACCTTTACCGAAGAAATCACCAATATTATCACCGATAAAGATTTGTCGGTGCGTCTCACTGTCAGCGGCAATGATGAGATCACTGCGGTGGCTACTGCCTTTAATAGTTTGCTGGAAGCCCTGCATGAAATGATCGGCAAGATAAACGATGCTTCAATGATGGTGGCCAGCTCGGCTGAAGAAATGTCGATGGTAACGCTGGAAGTCAAGCAGTCATCAGATACCCAAACCAGTGAAGTCCAACATGCCGCCGTAGCGGTGAATGAAATGAGTGCCACCGCCCATGAAATTGCCCGCAATGCGTCATCCGCTGCTGACAGTGTTAGCGAAGTCGATGTACAGTTAAAAGAAGGGGTTGAGGTTTCGCAGGAAGCCAGAGAGGAAATTGAACAGTTGACCCATGAAGTGCAAGATGCGGCCAATGCGATTAAAGAGCTGGAGAAAAACAGTGAAAATATTGGTCAGGTGTTAGATGCGATTCAAAATGTGGCCGAGCAAACCAATCTGTTAGCCTTAAATGCTGCCATTGAGGCGGCCCGTGCGGGAGAGCAGGGTAGGGGCTTTGCCGTGGTAGCTGATGAGGTTAGGACTCTGGCACAGCGCACCCAGGAATCGACTGAGACGATTCGTAAAACGATTACTGAGTTCCAGCAAGGCACCAATCAGGTGGTAGCTACGGTTAGTAACTCTAATCAGCGTGCTGAATCAGGTATTGCCAAAGTGACGCGCTCTTCAGAGATATTAACCGATATCTCGACGATGGTTAGCCAGATTAATGATATGAATATTCAAATTGCTGCGGCGGCAGAAGAGCAAGGTGCCACAGCGGAAGAAATAAGTAGCAACGTCACCCGGGTATCTGATTTATCGGAAGGCACTAAGGCTCAAACCGAGCAGACTTCGGAGGCCAGTGCCGAGTTGGCTCAGCTGGGAGCCTCGCTGCGGGATATGGTAAAAGCCTTTAAGTTGTAAAGCCGAAATTGTGATATCAGCGCACTGTATAACGGAAAAAGGCCAACACTAGTTGGCCTTTTTTATAGTCGCTGGCAGACGTTGCTTATACCTTGCACACTTCTTCAGCCTGAAAACCTTTTGGCCCTTCTGATAGAGCAAATTCTACTTGCTGGCCTTCATCCAATGTCTTATAACCTTCGCCAGTAATTGAGCGAAAGTGAACAAAAACATCGTCGCCTTGCTCCTGAGTGATAAACCCAAAGCCTTTAGCGTTGTTAAACCATTTTACCGTCCCGGTTACACGATCTGACATTAAATTAATCCTCTTTGCAGTATTCAATTTTTATTGTTAGTTGCTAATAACAGTACTGCTATTGTTCTGCGACAATATTGCGCCGTACTGATGTTGGGGCAAGCTTTGTAAACGAAAAGCGTGTCCCGAGGGAAAGCAGGCAGTTATACTACCTTCTATAAGCAAACAGGGCGGTTGCTAGCAAGCGAGTACGCTGGCTTAACAAACCCGGTTTGAATATTCTTTGGCTATTGGGTATTAAAAGAAAAACGGCCTTATTGGGGTTTGGGTCGAGTTGTTTTCTTTGTCAGCCATAGCCTGTTGTTATTGTTGTTATTGTTGTTATTGTTGCTACTGTTGACGACTACTGTTTACAACATGACTTAAATCACTTGTGCTAATCAGTCTGGATTTAATTATTGTTATTAGTCTATTAATCAACTGCAAAAAACTTGAGTCAAATAGTACCGCCAGACAATCAGACTTGTCTAGCTATTTGCTGAAAAACTTTCCCGTAAGCCTTGCGAGACAGTTGTCTAGCAAAGCTTGGGAAGAACAATTAAAGCGCATTGATCTGCTCTAACTGCTGTTGTAACTTATCCAGAGATTGCTGCTGGGCCGCTTGTTTTTCTTTCTCTTTATTGACGACATCTGCGGGTGCTTTATCGACAAACTTGGGGTTGCTCAACTTGCCGGTGATGCGGTCCAGATCCTTCTGCAATTTTTCAATCTCTTTGCCGAGACGAGCTGTTTCCGCAGCTTTATCAATCAGCCCGGCCATCGGTACCAAAATTTCCATTTGCTCGACCAGCGATGTAGCGGACATAGGCGCTTGATCACCGTCGGCTAGCCAGGTGATCGTTTCCAATTTGGCCAGAGTCATGAGGAACTGGCGGTTTTCTTCTAATCTTCTCTGGTCTTCATCGTTACCATTGTTGATTAAAATGGGAATGGCTTTGGCGGGGGAGATATTCATCTCACCGCGAATATTACGCACGCCTTCAATCACGCCTTTGACCCATTCAATATCGGCTTCTGCCTGAGGGTCAACATAGTTTTCGTTTAGCTCAGGGTAGGGTTGCAACATCACAGTGGCGTCATCGCCGCTGTTGGTTTTACCTGCCAAGGGTGCAACACGCTGCCAGATTTCTTCAGTGATAAATGGCATAAAAGGGTGCAACAGGCGCAGCGTGGTTTCTAATACTCTGATTAATGTGCGGCGTGTGCCTTTTTTCAGTGCCGCAGAGGCATTGTCGTCCCATAGCACGGGTTTAGACAGCTCAAGGTACCAATCACAGTACTCGTTCCAGATAAACTCGTAGAGCGCCTGTGAGGCCAAATCAAAGCGGTATTGTGCAATCGCTTCCGCTACTTCCTGCTCGGTACGTTGTAAGCGGGAAATAATCCAGCGATCAGCCAGTGTGACTTCGTGATCGCTGCTGCCATCCTGACCACAATCCTGATCTTCAGTATTCATCAGCACATAGCGGGCGGCGTTCCAGATTTTATTACAAAAGTTGCGGTAGCCTTCAATACGGCCCATATCAAACTTAATATCGCGGCCGGTAGAAGCCAACGAGTAGTAGGTAAAACGCAGGGCATCGGTACCATAAGCGGCAATACCTTCAGGAAACTGCTTGCGCGTTGATTTTTCAACTTTTTTGGCCAGTTGCGGTTGCATCATGCCGCTGGTGCGTTTGCTAACCAGTTGTTCAAGGTCGATACCATCAATCAGATCGATGGGGTCTAACACGTTACCTTTGGACTTGGACATTTTCTGCCCTTCGGCATCCCTGACCAAACCGTGAACATAAACCTGCTTAAAGGGCACTTCTTCTTTAAAGTGCAGTGTCATCATAATCATTCTGGCGACCCAGAAGAAAATAATATCAAAGCCGGTCACTAACACATTGGTTGGGTGGAAAGTGGCGAGTTCTTTGGTGTCTTCTGGCCAGCCCAGAGTGGAGAATGTCCACAGTGCGGAAGAAAACCAGGTATCCAGTACATCATCATCCTGACGCAGAGTTTGATCGCCCAGGCCATGTTTGGCCCGCACTTCTGCTTCATTGCGGCCCACATAGACTTTACCGTCTTCGTCATACCAGGCTGGGATACGGTGGCCCCACCACAGTTGCCGTGAAATACACCAATCCTGAATATCCCGCATCCAGGAGAAGTAGATATTTTCATACTGCTTGGGCACAAATTCGATATCGCCATTTTCAACTGCGGCAATGGCTGGTTTAGCCAGTGTCTTGGCATCGACATACCATTGATCTGTCAGATAAGGCTCGATAACAACACCCGAGCGATCACCGCGGGGTACTTTGAGTTTATGGTCATCAATTTTGTCCAGCAGCCCCTGAGCGTCTAAATCCGCTACCACTTGTTTGCGGCAATCAAAACGGTCCATGCCCTGATAGGCTTCGGGAACGTTTTTATTCATGGCGGCATTGTCGGTCAGGACGTTAATCATCGGCAGGTTGTGGCGCTTACCCATTTCGTAGTCATTGAAGTCATGGGCGGGGGTGATTTTGACGCAGCCGGTGCCAAATTCCATATCGACATAGTCATCGGCGATAATGGGAATTTCACGGTCTGTTAAGGGCAGTTTGATCATTTTGCCGATCAGGCCCTGATAACGCTCATCATTGGGGTTAACCGCTACAGCGGAGTCGCCCAACATGGTTTCGGGGCGTGTGGTTGCGACGGTTAATTGGCCAGAGCCGTCAGCTAGTGGGTAATGCAGGTGCCAGAGGAAGCCATTCTCTTCTTCGGAGATGACTTCAAGATCTGAGACGGCGGTATGCAGTACCGGGTCCCAGTTAACCAGCCGGGTGCCACGGTAAATCAGGTCTTCTTCATAGAGGCGCACAAACACTTCCTGTACGGCGTTAGACAGGCCTTCGTCCATGGTGAAGCGTTCCCGTGACCAATCCGCTGAGGCGGCCATACGGCGCAGCTGCTGGGTGATATTGCCGCCGCTTTCTTCCTTCCACTCCCAAACTTTCTCAATAAACTTATCCCGGCCCAGTTCTTTGCGTTTGATGCCCTGTGCTTCCAGTTGGCGTTCTACCACCATTTGGGTGGCAATACCGGCATGGTCGGTGCCTACCTGCCAGAGGGTGTTGTTGCCTTTCATCCGGTTGTAACGGATTAACACATCCATAATGGTTTCTTGAAAACCATGCCCCATATGCAGGCTGCCGGTGACATTCGGCGGCGGGATCATAATGCAGTAGGGCTCACCTTCACCGCTGGGGGCAAAATAGCCTTTTTGTTCCCAGTTTTGGTACCACTTGGTTTCGATATCAGAGGGTTGGAATGTTTTATCCATCAGTGTCGGGCTTCTTCGTATAAAAAGGGGACGCTAGTATAAAGAGTTATCGCTAGTCAGAAAACCGCCAGAGGGTGGGAATACGCACTAAAGGGGGAATTAAGGTGGATATGGGGTGGAAGAAGTGGCTGAGTATTGGTGGCAGGATACGCTCAAGCCGCCACTCTTCAAGTTCTCGTCATCGTAGGGTGGATTACAATCCACCAAACCCAGCCATGGGCTGCTATAAACGGTGGATTATAATCCACCCTACGGGCTGTAATTGTTACTGGGTTCTGTACTTATTCACTCAGATGCTTCTGTGCGAGGCTTTTAATAACGGCGGGGGAGCATTGTGACAAACGCTGGCGTAATTCATCCTCAATCGCGGGGATAAATTCATCAACGATCTCCTGTATCAGAAGATCTATATCCACCTCGTTAGAGGCTTCCTCAGTGTGAGCCGGTGCCGGGCCATTTCAAACTCGGCAAACATTTCTTCCTGTTCTTCCTCGTAGTCGGGGTCTTCAGGGTTTAGCGGCTCAGTGGTTGGTGCAGTGTTTTCTGTGTCATCGACAGTGCTGGTTTCCAATTTAAAGTCGGGGATGGTGATATTTGGGTTGAGTTGGTCCAGGTTTAAACTGCCGGCCAGGGTGGCCTCCTGGTTATGCTCAAGTCCGTCATCAAAGATACGGTCGATATCCAGCAGGCCGGTGTCTGCGTCTGTTTGGCTGGCCTCAGTGTGCAGTTGGCTGTCGTCATTCACCACATCATCAAGGATGGGGATATCAATATCCAGATCGTCATCCAGCAAGCCTTTAATCGATTCCAGCTCGTCGAGTAAATCGCCTTTTGAGGTTTTTGCAGAGGATGACTGTGGGTCTTTGTTACTACTCATGTTGCGGTCCGGTACTGATGGCTACTGTTGATGGTCATGGATTAATAAGCATAGATTATTGTCGCATATCGTGGTTTTCCAAAGGGTAACCCCGATCCCGGTAGAAACGGTAATGGCTGCGGGTGGCCTCGGTAACGGCGGGGGATTGCACCACAATTTCCGAGACCGTCTCAAAGCGACTAAAAAAATCAGGCACGGTCTGGGATAGATTGATCAGCAAGCCATTTAATTGCGCAGAAGAGCCCTGGCCCTGTTGATAACCGATATTGACCACCGGGTGAGCGCTGGCCTGTTCGGCTTCAAGTTGGTGTGGCATAAAACTGCTATTGCGCCAGGACCACATTAATTGATCGATAGCCTCAGCCTCGGCCTTGTCGCTGCTATGGATATAAATGGAGTGGCCCATCTTAAAGGCTTTTTCAGCCAGGCGGCAGGCAAACAGCTGTCGCTGTTCGCTACTGTCTCCGGGCAAGATATAAAACTTGACCTTGGTCATCCGCCTTACTTACCGCTTTTGTTGATCAAATATTGAGTTAACAGGCCAACCGGGCGACCGGTAGCGCCTTTGTTACCGCCAGAGTTCCAGGCTGTGCCTGCAATATCCATATGCGCCCAGCGCATATTTTTTGCAAAGCGGGACAGGAAGCAAGCGGCAGTGATGCTGCCACCACCGGGACCGCCAATATTAGCAATATCGGCAAAATTACTGTTGAGTTGGGATTGGTATTCATCCCACAGCGGCATATGCCAGGCTTTGTCACCAATATGCTTACCGGCGTCCAGTAGCTCTTCAGCAAAATCATCTTCGTTGCTGTAAAGCCCTGAAGCATGTTTACCCAGTGCAACCACGCAGGCACCGGTCAGGGTAGCAATATCAATTACCGATTGCGGTTTAAATTTTTCCACATAGGTGAGGGCGTCACAAAGCACCAGTCGGCCTTCGGCATCGGTATTTAATACTTCGATGGTCTGGCCAGACATGCTGGTGACCACATCACCGGGCTTGGTGGCATTGCCGTTGGGCAGATTTTCCGCAGCGGCGATAACCGCGACGACATTGATGGGCAGTTTCAGCGCGGTGATGGCGGTCATGGTGCCCATCACACTGGCTGCACCGCACATATCGTATTTCATTTCGTCCATGGCCGCGCCAGGCTTAAGGCTGATACCGCCGCTATCAAAGGTGATGCCTTTGCCAACCAGTGCATGGGGCTTTTGGCTTTTGGCGGCGCCTTTATATTCCATCACAATCAGCTTGGCGGGTTGGTCGGTACCGGCGGTGACCGATAACAAAGAGCCCATGCCAAGCTCACGCATTTTCTTTTCTTCTACCACGGTTACGGAAAGGTTCTTATGCTTTCTGCCCAAGGCCTTGGCCTGCTTGGCTAAGTAGCTGGGTGTACAAATATTACCCGGTAGATTACCCAGTTCTTTGGCGACATTCATCCCCAGGGCAATCGCTTTACCCTGGGCGGCTGAGGCTTTGCTCTGCTTATCGGTTTTGCTGGAGAGCGTCACTCGTTTCAGGGTGGCTGCGGGCTTTGGCTTGCTCAGGGTTTCGCTGTAGCGGTAGTTGGCGCTGCCACCGGCTATAGCTACCTGGCCTGCCATCCATGCCGCATCACGGCCCTGCACAGAAATCTCGTCCAACAGCAGGCAGCTGTCTTTCAGCTTGTTGCTGCTAGCGCCCTTAAGTCCGGCGCTAATGAGTTTGCGGAAATCCGCTTCGGCCAGTTGTTTGCCGGTGCCGCAACCGAGTAAGAGTACGCGGTCTGCCTTGACCCCGGAGATAGCTGGCAATAACAGTGTTTCACCGGCTTTACCGGAGATATCGCCCCGTTTAACCATGGCCTGAATAACGCCACCACTGGCTTTGTTTAAACGTTTGGCCGCTTTGGATAATTTTCCATCAGCAAAGACAGGGGTAATGATGCATTGACTGCGCAGTGCTTCGGGCTCGGTAACAGCTTTGACGATGACATCCATAGGGCTTCCTTTGATACTTGATTGGCTTAAATAAAAAGTTTAATAGATAATGCTTTCGCACTCCTGATGGCGCCATAGTGTACTGGCTCGCCGTTGAGGTTAAAAGGCTCCAAAAAAATAATTCAGGGACTTATTTATCCATGATTCTTTTCCGCTATCTAGCGAGAGAAATCTTTATCACCATGGTTGCTGTGACAGCTACCTTATTGGTGATTGTTATGAGCGGACGTTTTGTTAAATATCTGGCTCAAGCAGCCTCCGGGGATTTGGCCCCGGATGTGGTGTTTAGCATTATGGCTTACCGTCTGCCCAGCTTTCTGGAGCTGGTATTACCTTTGGGCTTGTTTATCGCCATCTTACTGGCCTATGGCCGGCTCTATGTTGAAAGCGAAATGACGGTGATGTCGGCCTGTGGTTTATCTACCCGTCGTCTTGCGCTTTATACTCTGGTGCCTTCCGCCTTTGTTGCACTGTTAGTTGCCTGGCTTAGCCTATCAGTTAGCCCTGCGGGTATCGCCAAGGTGCAGGAGATTTTTGAAGATGCTAAAAACTCCAGCGGTTTAGAATTATTAGTGGCCGGCAGGTTCAGGCTGGATGAAAAATCAGGGCGAGTGACTTATATCGAACGTATGGATGACGGCAGGCAGGTGATGGAAGAGGTGTTTTCCGCTGAGCAATCACGCGCCCGCGAAGGGGGTAAAAAACTCTCGGTGGTACTGGCCGAACGCGGCACCATACAAAATGTTGAGCAACATAATGCGCGCTACCTGGTGTTGGAAAATGGCTTTCAATATACCGGCAAGCCCGGCAGTCAGGAGTTCAGAGTGACCGCCTTTGAACAGTTTGGCCAGTTAGTTAAAGAGCCTGAACTGCAGCGCAACAGTTATAAAAAAGCCGATGCCCGCAGTACCGAGCAACTGATGGCCTCGGATGATTTGGAAGACAAGGCCACGCTGCAATGGCGCATCTCCTTGGGTATTTTGGTGCCGATTATTGCACTGATCGCACAGGCCTTAAGTAAAACCAGTCATCGTCGTGGCCGCTATGTAAAAATGTTACCGGCTTTTCTGATTTATATTGTTTATGTGGTGTCATTAAATGCGGCGAGGGATGGTATTGAGAAAGAAAAAATTCCTTTAGAGCTTGGCATGTGGTGGGTGCATGGTATCTTTTTACTGATTGCCCTGGGTTTGCTGTTTGGTGCTGATGGTTGGCGGCGGTTGCGAGCATCAGCCGCCAAACCCGTTGATACAGTCGCGGGGCAATAATTGATGACTAAGTTAAGCCGTTATATTTCGTCAGTGATTGCCGCCAGTATCTTGCTGGTGTTGATGGTGTTATTAGGTTTTTATGTGATCGCCGCTATCATTGATGAAACCGGCGACTTGCAGCAGCAGTATGACTTTGCAGCAGCACTTTGGTTTGTTATTTATTCAGTGCCAGGTTTTATCTTTGAATTACTGCCCTTTGCCACCCTGGTTGGCTGTCTGGCCGGTTTGGGGGCGCTGGCCAATAACAGTGAACTGGTCGTGATGCGCAGTGCGGGTGTCTCGACCGGGCGGGTGGTGTGGATGGTGATGCGCCCCGCGCTGATGATTATGGTGGTGGGTATGCTAATCAGTGAGTATGTGGCTCCCTATAGCGAAAGTATTGCACAGAGTGAGCGCGCTATTGCGCTGCGTAAATCTGAAAATGTGGTCAGCCGTCAGGGCCTTTGGCACCGTGAAGGCAATCAATTTATGCATTTTAGTGTGGTGCAGCCCAACGGTATTTTGTACGGCGTTACCATCTATAGTTTTGACGATAAACGTCGTCTGCTAAATACCCTTTATGCCGAACGAGCGATTTATCAGCGTGATCATTGGCTGCTGGAAGATGTGTTGGAAAGCCGTCTGCAGGAGGACCGTATCGACAGCGGTGCGATTGCCTCAAAAGAATGGCGTACCGATCTCTCCCCTAAATTACTGAATTTGTTGATTCTGGATCCCGCCCATTTATCGATTTCCGGTTTGTGGCAGTACTCAAATTATTTGGCGGGGCAGGGCTTAAATAATGGCCCTTATCGATTGGCGTTTTGGAAAAAGGTATTGCAGCCCTTGTCAGCTGTCACTCTGGTATTGATTGCTATTTCTTTTGTGTTTGGCCCATTGCGAGAAGTGACAATGGGTTTTCGGATTTTTATTGGCGTACTGGTAGGTATCGTGTTTAAAACTGCCCAGGATATGTTGGCACCGGCCAGTATGGTCTATGGTTTTCAGCCGATCTACGCTTCTTTAGTTCCCATTATGATTTGCCTGGTGATCGGCTTTTGGTTTTTACGCAAGGCTCGCTGATTAGCCGCTTACGGGCTATTTCTGTTTCGGGCGAACCACAATGCGCGACTGCGACCAGTGATCATGCCAGGCCAAATTATCTTTATCGAACCATATCCACCAGTAACCCGCTCCCAGACAAGCAGCAGAGATAAAGGCCCCCGCAATTCGCTGTAGGCATTGTTTGAGTGAAATACGTTGCCCCTGCTTATCTACCACATGTAAACGCCAGGCCTGCATACCCAGAGTCTGGCCATTCTTTCTCCAGAACCAGCAGAAAAAGCTGATATAAACCAGCAGCAAATAGAGCTGGAAGGGCCAGCCATCAACCAGCGTGGGTAATTCATGGACTACCTGTTCGTTATTTTTATCCAGCGCTTGATCGCTTTGAAAAAACAGGGTAGGGATAGTTGCCGTAAATAACAGGCCAAAGATTAATAGCGAGTCGTAAACCATAGCGGCCAGTCGTTTGATAACGCCAGCGGTGGGTAATTCAGTTTGGGGATCAGACATAACAGGGCAGGGCAATGAATTTTGGCGCTATTCTAGCAGAACCCCTGCTGAGTACAATTGCGGTTAGGGGCCAGCCAACAGGCTGCTAAAATTCGTACTCTACCTTGAGCTTCACTTTGTCACTTGAAAGCCGTAGTCGGTAATCAACGTCGGCGGCCTTGCTTTTAAAATCGGAATCATCGTGGTTATTGGTATTAATCGTGCCACTGCCGGAGTAGCTTTTATACAAGGATTTAATCCCCATACGCAGTAATTTACCGGCGGCAGCCCCGCCCTCTCGACGAGAGTAGCCCTGCTGATGTTGTTGCAGCCACAGATAATTAAAGGCCAGGTCATCTTCCTGATCATGGGTGTCTACCAGTGGTTCAAGTAAAACCCGTTTGGGCATAACCTGTTCTAACAAACTCTTGCTGCCGTTGTTGGCTCTATTGGACGAGGTCTGGCGAAATTGTTGGTAAAATGCGGTGGATGTCGCTTGATCAGGGGCAAGATAAAGCCCCTCGGCCACGGCGGTGGCGCTAGTGCTGATGGCAGCCAAAGCCAGAGTGATAACAAATCCGATGGACAGTTTAGGTACAGAGTTAGCTCTGAGCACCAAGGTGCTCAATAGACGATAAACCGTGATAAAAAGCCGCCGACCCATTGGCTCCATTACTTCTCCTTAATGATTAGTCTGGCCTATAAACTTAGACAAAATACCCGACTAATCATAGCTATTTCATTATTCTTATTCGCTATATTCAAGGGTTGAAGTATGCCCTTGTGAAACATGGCGAAAGCCTGCATATTCTGGTGCGTTTACAGGTAAGCCTACACTCACTTGGCGCAATGGCCAATAAGACTTAAGTAGTATTTATGCACGACAGGTCGTAATAGGGGCAGAAAATAGCTTTGGGTTATTTATCGCCAGCGACCGACATATGGTCCGTATTTGGTGCGGGAGGTGGGGGTGGCTTGACCTGGCCTTCGAGCAGATCGGCACCGGCCTCGGCGATGCTAATACCGCTGATATCAGGGTCTAACGGAGGCCGTTGATCTTGCAGTTGTTCCAGCTCGGTGCCAGCAGGGGCCAGGCTGATGTTATCCAGATTAAGGGGAAGAGGGGGTGGGGCTTCAGGTTTTTCAGTCAACAGGTCTTCGCCGACGGCTGCCGCTGAAAGATGGCGAGTATCCGGTGCCGGGGGCACGGCTTTTACTTCCGGCTCTGGCTCCATAAAGGCCGATACCATTTTAATATTACTGGTATCGACGGCTACCTCTGGGCTCTGCTGTCGCTCATTGTCCTTGAGTAAATCACTGCCCGCAGGCGCCAACGACCAATCATCCTCAGCCTTCTGTGCAGGGGCTGCGGCTGTTTCTGCTTGTTGTGAGGGGTGTTGTGGGGCCTGTTGTGGGGGTTGATATTGGCTTTGTTCAGGGGCTTGAGGCTTAGCTGCCGGAGCCTCGCTAGCGGCCTGATGCGCTTTAAAAGCAACCAGCAAACCCGCCTTGTGCAGTGCTGCCTTATATTTTAGGGCCTGGGCTTTATCCACGCCGCGTTTTAAGGCCTGGGGTTTACCATTAAAGATTTTTTCAACATTGTCTGCTGACGTTTTAAACAAGGTCGCCAGATTGCTTTTAGCGCTATCGGTATCGGTGCCTTCCACCAGTTGCCCGGTGAATATAATATCGAAAAGGGGTTGATCCATGGTTCGGCTCTTTATCACTCTGTGACCAGTTTATACTGATATTGAGTATAGAAGAGATTTTATACAATACGGCTATTAAGGGGCTAATCAGGGCCTGAATAGAGCTGTTAGCCGCTAAAAGTCACTACCAGGTCACATTGCTGCGGCGGTTTCCTGGCGAGCGTCTGTGCTGGCAGGGGCCCAATGTGCTTCGCCACTTAACTGTAACTGGATTTCATTGGTTCGTCTGGCTGCAGGTGTCCAGGGGTCATTATATTGGTTGATGATGGGCTCACCCTCGGTCTCTATCCCTTGCTCTTGCAAATAGTCTTGTAGCGCTTGCCGGTTTTTGTTCACGGAGCTGCGGTTGACCCAGCCGGGGAAAACAATCACGGCCATTGTTCTGGCAGGGACTTCAATAAATTGAATATTATCCGATTCCGGTTCAGGCAGGTCAGTGAGCTGGTATTGGCTGGGCATCATAAAGGCTGTCTGCCAGCCTTCATCGGTGGCCTGGTTGGCGACGGGGGCGGTCATGGCAATCTTTTGATTACTTTCATTGCCGCCAAAAATATAGCCGGCCAACTGTTGGAAACCACCGCCACGGCTAGAGTAAGTCACCGCCATAATCATCGGTTGGTAGCGGCGGATTTCAATATTGCCGTTTTTTTCCAGAGTCTGATACTTGGGTTGCTCAGTATTGCTGGCCATCGTTGTAGCTCCCGCTAAAAGAAAGACAAAAAAGAAAGACAGTGTTAACAAAGGTGAGTTCTTCATGGCTAAAACCCAGTGGCAATCGTGATTAGTGTATATACGGGCGAAGTTGATAAGCCGCTCACTTTTTAATCATTTTTTGTGGCGATATGTACATGGATTTAAGGCTATTAAATCCACGGGATCGAATTTATACTGTCGCCGCTATCGTAAACGGGCCTGGCTGGAGTGATATGAGTATTCAATCGGATATTGAAGAGAAACTATTGGCGCAATTGTCAGTTGAGCATCTTGAGGTGGTCAACGAAAGTCATATGCACAATGTGCCCGCAAATTCAGAAACGCATTTTAAAGTGACCGCCATCTCGAATGATTTTAACGGTAAGCGCAGCGTGGCTCGGCATCAAATGATTTACAAAGTGGTGGCTGAAGAGTTGGCCGGCCCTGTTCATGCTTTAGCGCTGCATACTTATACCCCGGACGAGTGGCAGCAGCGTGAGGCTTTAGCGCCAGAGTCACCTGATTGCCTGGGTGGTAGTAAAGCGGACCGCTAAGGGCTCCGCCGTGATATTAATAATAATGAGAGGTTAAGCCTGTATGTCGGCAATATTTCAAAGCAAACAAATTTCTTATAGCGCAGCCGCCACCATGGTAGCTGCTGCCATCAAACAAGCTGAAGCGGCGGGTATCAATGCCGTGGTCTCTGTACTTGATCGTCAGGGTTCACTGAAAGCCTATGGTTGTATGGATGGTGCGGTGCATGTGGCTATGGGAGCCAGTCAGGCCAAGGCTTATACGGCACTTATGGGACTGGGTAGTGGCGAGTTGGCGGAAGCAATGAAAGACCAGGCGCCGCAAATGACCAGTCTAATCAGTTTTGATCGAGTGGTGATGCTGGGCGGTGGTCTGCCGATTATTATTGATGGCGAAGTAGTGGGTGCCATTGGTGTGGGTGGCGGTTCTCAAGAACAGGATATTGCTTGCTCTCAGGCGGGTTTAGATACACTCAACTAGCCTCTGGCAGGATTCCCTTAGATTTATTATTTTGCATCGATTGATGATTCTGCTTCTTTGGTCATAAATCATACTTTGTAACTGCAAAAGTGTGAATAGTTGGCATTGTTAAGTGATTGATCTAAAAGCAGATAAATCATTATAATTGCGCCGGCTATTTTCAGCGTCGCTTTTTTGTCACAGCTCTCGCTGTTTATTCTTCTGATTAAATATCCGTCAATACTTTATGGCTGACATGTTATCTGGCCAGCGTATTATTGATAGTGACTTTTTGTATGACAGGTATGTTGATGACTACTTTTACTTTGAACTTATCCGCTCTTAGGCCCCTGTTGGCTGCCCCACGTTTTTTGCTACTGGTGTTAATTCTGCTGCCGTCGCTGGCGAATGCGGTGGTGGTGAAAGGCAGTAACACCCTGACCATCGATGATGCACTTGAAGATTTTTTGTTAGCCAAACGTGATAGCTCTGTGGATATTATCTCAGGCGGTGTATTGCAGCAGGCTATTGTTCGCCATAATGCTACGCTGACGGTTGACGGTGGCTCAGTGGATAAAATTGTGGTTTCTGGCGCCGGTCAATTAAATGTTATCACCGGCTCCTTTACTAGAATCGTTGCTAAAAAAGACAGCCGTGTCAGTTTGAGTAATGTGGCAAACCTTGACCGTTTGGTACTACGAGGCAATGCCGCTATCGAGATAATGGCTTCTGAGCTTGAGTTTGACGGTCGGTTTTTAACCGGTGTTTGGGAAAACGGTACCGGGTTTTCTATTCGTACGATCAATAGAACTGGTGTTGAGACTAACGGCCTTCCCGGTTTCGCTTTTTCACCAGTACCACCGACAGCTGTCCCTGTACCGGCTACTGCCTGGTTATTCTTATCAGCTCTTACCGGTTTGGGTTTGATAGGTAGAAGACGTCACTAAGCGCCTTCCCTGCGTTGTTGCATTTTTTTCCTATAACGTCTTAATATTTGTCCTTAAGGACTCCGGTAAATACTGCTCCACTTGTTGGGGCGGTGGCGTCCGGTTCTTCGATACATCCGTCCAATTTAATACATTATAAAAATGGCGGATATTCTGCACATAGGTGACCGGTTCATTACCCCGTGCATAGCCATGTTTGGTTCCCTTATACCATCGACGCTTGCTAAGCAGCGGTAAGCTATCTTTTACATCGGCCCATTTACTCGGGTTGCCGCCGCGGCGTTCGGTAATTTTTCTGGCGTCTTCTAAATGTCCTGTTCCAACATTGTAGGCCGCCAGTGCAAACCAGGTGCGGTCAGGTTCTTTAACCCGCTCCGGCAGCCGTTGCAAAATTTTATTAAAGTATCGGGCACCGCCGCGCAGGCTTTGCTCCGCATCCAGACGGTTTTTAATATTCATTTCTTTTGCGGTGGGTAGGGTTAGCATCATCATACCGCGGACCCCGGTAGGGGACCTGGCTCTGGGGTTCCAGTGCGACTCCTGATAGCTGATAGAGGCTAGTAAACGCCAATCAATACCATATTCCTCCGCTATTTCTTCAATCAGTTCCTTATACTTTGGCAGGCGCTGTTCAACGGCCTGATTAAAGGTTAGTGAGCCAACCCGGTTGACCTGTTCGCTGTGGCTATAAAAACGTTCTTCCAGTTGCCGCAAGGTGCCATTGTCTTTGATGACTTTAAAAAAGGCCTGCAGTTCATCGGTAAGCCCCGGCGTCATAATCTGGCCCGGTAAAGCCCAGGCGAGTTCGCCAGGTTGGCCAATTTCAAAAGCAATATTCAGACGCGGATAAAAACCGCGATTGGCGATATATTCATTGGAGTCGAGAATGGTGTAGTCGATTTCGCCCGAGGTGAGCATATCTAACAAATCTACCGTTTCAACATCAGTGGCGGTGCGCCATTGCAGCTTGGGGTAGTCTGGCTTTAGCCGCGTCAGGATTTCACTATGGCTGCTTTCTGCCATCACGGTGATTTTACGGTTGCTAAGATCCTCCGGGCTTCTCGGTCTGTTAGTACCTGAGCGGTACAGCACATATTGTTTAATTTCCATATAACTCGGGGAGAAATTTAGCCGCTTTTGCCGCTCTTCGGTAATCGTCAGGCCGGCTGCGGCAAGATGCACATTGTTTTCTTCCAATGACTCAAAAATTTCTTCCAGGCTGTGTAAGACCGTGACCTCCAGTTCAACCTCCAGATAATCGGCAAACAGGCGCGCCAATTCATATTCAAAGCCGGTTGGCCCGGTGCGGTCTTCAAAGTAGGTGGTTGGGCCATTTCTCGAAACAATGCGCAGGGTGCCTTGCTCTTTAATGGATTTGGGCTGGTCTTTTTCTGCACAGGCGCTGAGTAGCCAGAGTGAGCTGAGCAGAAGCAGGGCGCTGAATAATAAGGGGGTTTTACGTGACATAGGCTAAGTGTATAGGCAGATAGTGCCGCCGTCTTGGCAATAGTTAGTATAAAGGGTGAAATTATCGTCTGGCTGGGCTTAAGTCTGCCGCCAACTTCCAGTAGAATAGCGGCCCTTGACCATTCCATCACTTGTTCATAGAAGGCCTTCACGCAAAATGCTGATTAATCGTGGCGCACCTGCTCTTTCCGATTTTCGTATTCAAAAACTCCTGAATACGCTTAAGTCTTCCATTTCCAGCCTGACAGGTGTTAGTGCAGAGTTTGTGCACTTTACTGACTCGGCCTCAGCGCTGAGTGAAGAGCAGCAGCAAGTGCTGGCTCAATTACTTCAGTATGGCCCCAAAGCCGACCCGGTGAATACCGAAGGGCAGCTATTATTAGTGGTGCCGCGTCCCGGCACCATTTCTCCCTGGTCCAGCAAGGCCACCGATATCGCCCATAACGCAGGTCTTGATCAAATCACCCGGGTGGAGCGGGGTGTTGCTTATTACATAACGGCCAGTGCGGACTTGTCAGCCGAGCAGTTGGCTACCGTTGCCGAGTTGATTCATGACCGCATGGTGGATGCAGTGATGCACACTTTGGAAGAGGTTGAGGTCTTGTTTGCGCATGATGAACCTACGCCTATGACCTTGGTGGACGTGATGGGCGGTGGCACAGACGCTCTGGCTGAGGCCAATGTGAATTTAGGTCTGGCTCTGGCTGAGGATGAAATTGAGTATCTGGTTGCCAGCTTCACTGAGCTGGGGCGCAACCCAACCGATGTTGAGTTGATGATGTTTGCCCAGGCCAACTCAGAGCATTGCCGGCATAAAATCTTTAACGCCAGCTGGACCATTGATGGCGAAGAACAGGATGACTCCCTGTTTAAGATGATTAGAAATACCAATGAGCTGGGTGGTGACAATGTCCTGTCTGCCTATTCGGACAACGCAGCCGTGGTTGCCGGTAGCAAAGCGGGCCGCTTTTACCCGGACCCGGATTCCCATACCTATACCTATCACCAGGAAGATATTCATCTGTTGATGAAGGTTGAAACCCATAACCACCCAACAGCCATTGCGCCTTTTCCGGGAGCAGGAACCGGCTCTGGTGGTGAGATTCGCGATGAAGGTGCCGTTGGTCGAGGCTCCAAACCCAAAGTGGGCTTAACCGGTTTTTCCGTCTCTAACCTGCAAATTGACGGCTACCAGCAGCCCTGGGAATTAAACTACGGCAAGCCTGACCGTATCGTCACCGCATTGGATATTATGCTGGAAGGCCCTATTGGCGGCGCCGCATTTAATAACGAATTTGGTCGACCTAACCTGAATGGTTATTTCCGTACTTATGAAGAGACTGTGAATGGCCCGGCCGGTATAGAGCGCCGCGGCTATCACAAGCCCATTATGATAGCGGGTGGCTACGGCAATATAAAAGCCGAACATGTCGATAAGCCGGAGTTTGATGCCGGTTGTAAATTGATTGCTCTGGGTGGCCCGGCCATGTTGATTGGTCTGGGTGGTGGTGCAGCTTCCAGTATGGCCTCTGGTAGCTCCAGTGAAGATTTGGATTTTGCGTCGGTACAGCGTCAAAACCCTGAAATTGAACGCCGCTGTCAGGAAGTCATTGACCGCTGCTGGGGTATGGCTGAGAACAACCCGATTGCCTTTATCCACGATGTGGGTGCCGGTGGTTTATCTAACGCCTTTCCTGAATTGGTTAAAGATGGCAACCGTGGCGGTAACTTTGAATTGCGCAATGTGCCCAATGACGAACCCAGTATGTCGCCGCTGGCCATTTGGTGCAACGAATCTCAGGAACGCTATGTGATGGCGGTCAAACCTGAAGACCTGGCTGTGTTTGAAGCTATTTGTGAGCGTGAGCGTTGCCCTTATGCGGTTGTTGGTGAGGCTACTGATGAGCATCATCTCAGAGTCGGTGATAGCCACTTTGACAATAACCCGGTTGACTTACCGATGTCTGTGCTGTTTGGCAAGCCGCCCAAAATGCACCGGGAAATTGAGCGTATTCGCTATGAAAAGCCCGGCTTTAGCACCGCAAGAATTGACCTGAATGATGCGGTAGAACGCATCTTGCAACTGCCCACTGTCGCCAGTAAAAACTTTCTGATTACCATTGGTGACCGCTCGATTACCGGTATGGTTGCCCGCGACCAGATGGTTGGCCCCTGGCAGGTGCCGGTAGCTGATTGTGCCGTAACCACCGTCGCTTTTGATAGCAATGCCGGTGAAGCGATGGCTATGGGTGAGCGTACGCCGATGGCATTGATCGATGGTCCAGCCTCCGGACGGATGGCTATCGGTGAGGCGATCACCAATATTGCAGCCACGCGTATAGGCTCCTTATCCGATATCAAATTATCCGCCAACTGGATGTGTGCTGCAGGCCACCCCGGTGAAGATGAAGCACTCTATGACACGGTAAAAGCCGTGGGTATGGAGTTATGTCCCGCCCTGGGTATCACCATTCCTGTCGGGAAAGACTCTATGTCGATGCGCACCGCCTGGGAAGATAAAGGCAAAGAGAAATCAGTGACATCACCGATGTCGTTAATTATCACTGCCTTCTCGCCGGTGCTGGATGTGCGTAAAACCGTCACGCCACAATTGCATACCGATCAGGGGGATACTGAGATTGTCCTGATTGATTTGGGTTTTGGTCAAAACCGTATGGGGGCCAGTTGCCTGACTCAGGTTTACAACCAAATTGGTAATCAGGCGGCGGATGTTGATAATGCTGAGCATTTAAAGGGCTTCTTTAAGGCTATCCAGAGTTTACTGGAAGCGGATTTACTATTGGCTTATCACGACCGCTCCGACGGTGGTTTGTTAGCGACGTTAACTGAAATGGCCTTTGCCGGTCACTGTGGTATTGATATTGATATTCAGGGGCTGGGGGAAGATGCTGTAGCTGCTTTGTTTAATGAAGAGTTGGGTGCAGCGATTCAAATTAAAGCGGCTGATAAAGCCTCGGTAATGAAAGTATTGGCCGATGCGGGGCTGGCTGATGCCGTTCACGCTATAGGTAGCCTGCATACTGAAGATACCGTGCGAATTCGCTCCGGCGATACTACATTGGTTGAGAATGATCGCAGCTACTACCAGCGTCTATGGAGTGAGACCAGTTACCGTATTCAGGCATTAAGAGATAACCCCGATTGCGCACAGCAAGAGTTTGATGGTTTATTGGCTGACAATCCAGGTTTATCCACCCACTTAAGCTTTGATCAGAATGAGGATATTGCCGCTCCTTATATTGCTAAGGGTGCTCGCCCCAAAGCTGCCATATTGCGAGAGCAGGGTGTTAATGGGCAGCTGGAAATGGCCGCTGCCTTTGACCGTGCCGGTTTTGAAGCGGTCGATGTACATATGAGTGATATTCTCTCCGGCCGGGTTGAGCTGGAATCCTTTAAAGCGCTGGCGGCCTGTGGCGGCTTCTCCTATGGGGATGTGTTAGGTGCCGGTGAAGGTTGGTCCAAAACCATCCTGTTTAATAGCCGTGCCAAAGACCAGTTCCAGCAGTTCTTCCATCGCGATGATACCTTCAGTCTGGGTGTGTGTAATGGCTGCCAGATGATGTCCAACCTTAAATCACTGATCCCGGGTGCTGATCACTGGCCACGCTTTGTGCGCAACCGGTCCGATCAGTTTGAAGCGCGTGTAGCACTGGTTAAAGTCGAGGAAACGCCTTCGATCCTGTTTCAGGGCATGGCTGGCTCACATATGCCCGTTGCCGTTGCCCATGGTGAAGGTCGTGCTGAATTTGCCGATGCGGCACATCAGCAGGCTTTGCTGGATAGCGGTGCGATTGCTATGCGCTATGTCGATAATCATCTGGCTACCACCGAGCAATATCCTGCCAACCCTAACGGTTCGCCGATGGGGATTAGTGCTGTGAGCAGCGATGATGGCCGCGTCACTATTATGATGCCACACCCTGAGCGAGTATTTAGAGCCGTACAAAACTCATGGCAGCCCAGTGATTGGGATGAAGATGGTGCCTGGATGCGCTTATTCCGCAATGGGCGGGTCTGGGTTGGATAACTAGAAAGTGAATAGTGCTTGTTTTAAATCCGGCCGTCCCCATATAGTCTTCATACTGGCTGCTATATAATGACAAAACGAAAAAGCAGCGCACAATAACAAAAGTACAATGAGCGTGATATAACGGCGGCAAAGAACGCCAATTTTATGGAACCCCTATGCTAAATCAATACCCTCTTTGGAAATACATACTCATACTGTTAGTGGTCTGTTTTGGCTTTTTCTATGCCGCCCCCAACCTGTATGCGCCAGACCCCGCCGTGCAAATATCCGGTGAGAGCAGTGCTACGGTGATTGATGACAAGGCCCTGGCGATTGCCACCAAGTCCCTAACGGCGGCTAATATTGAGTTCTTTGGTGGTGAGGTTAATGAAAAAGGCAGCAATGCATTAATTCGTTTAAAAGATCGTGAGCAGCAGCTGCCGGCACAAAAGGCTATTCAGCGCGCTATGGGTGATGGGTATATTGTTGCCCTGAATCTGGCCTCAACAACCCCTGACTGGCTTGCCGACTGGGGTGCCCAGCCGATGAAGCTTGGTCTTGATTTAAGTGGGGGGTGCACTTTCTGTTAGAGGTGGATACCGCCGCGGCGATTGCCAAACGGATGGAAAACTACAGCAATGGCGTCAAACGGGTACTTCGGGAAGACAAAATTCGCGGGTTTATTCGCTTGGAAGACGATGGTCGTATTCGCGGTAAATTTAAAACTGAAGAGCTCCGTGATCGGGCTAGCAGTAAATTGCGCAGTGAATATAGCGAACTGCAACGTCAGGCCGTTGATAATGAAGACGGTTTCTTTCTCTATCTGGCGATACTCCCCGCCAAAATTAAAGAAATCGAAGACTACGCGGTGGATCAAAACTTAATAACGCTGCGTAATCGAGTTAATGAATTGGGCGTGTCTGAGCCGCTGGTACAGCGCCAGGGTCGCAACCGTATTGTGGTTGAATTACCCGGTATTCAGGATACTGCTGAGGCTAAACGTATTCTGGGTAAAACCGCCAATATGGAATTTCGTCTAGAGGCCAAATTTGATGCGGCCAGTTCATCCAAAGAAGAATTTAAATTCCGTGATCAAGGCCGACTCGAAGGCAGTGCTTTTCTTGAGCGCGATGTTGTTATTACCGGTGAACGTGTTGCCAGTGCTTCGGCGGGGTTTGATGCCCAGAGTAGTCAGCCACAAGTGAATATCACATTGGATAGCGAAGGGGGTGCCATGATGCACCGGGTGACCCGGCATAATATCCAGCGCCGTTTGGGGTGTTATTTATTGAGCGTAAAAGTCGAACTCGCTATGAAACCAATGAAGCGGGTGAAGAAATTACCATCAAAGTCCCCTTTGATGAAAAGAGAATTATCAGCCTGGCCACTATTCAGGATGCTCTGGGTGTGCAATTTAGAATTACCGGTCTGGACAATCCCGCGGAAGCGGCAGAGCTGGCCCTGTTATTACGTGCCGGTGCTCTGGCTGCGCCCATCGACTTTGTTGAGGAGCGCACCGTCGGTCCGTCACTCGGTGCTGAAAATATTCAATTGGGTGTTATTTCAGTACAAATAGGCTTGGCCTTGGTTGCCGTGTTTATGGTGATTTATTATCGGTTGTTTGGTGTCGTGGCGGTTGTTGGTTTGAGCTTTAACCTGATCTTACTGATTGCTTTGATGTCGATACTTTCGGCGACATTAACCCTGCCGGGTATTGCCGGTATTGTGTTGACTGTGGGTATGGCGGTGGATGCCAATGTCTTGATTTTTGCACGTATTCGCGAAGAACTAAGGAATCGTATGTCGCCGCAGCAAGCGATCAGTGCTGGCTATGACCGTGCCTTCGTTACCATTATGGATGCCAATATTACGACCTTGTTAGTAGCGGTTATTTTATATGCTGTGGGTGCAGGTCCGGTGCGCGGTTTTGCGGTCACTTTATCGCTGGGTATTATCACATCGATGTTTACTGCGATTGTGGTTTCAAGAGCGATGATCAACCTGGTTTACGGTGGCCGTAAAGTTAAGCAGTTATCCATTTAATTATTGAACACATTTGCAAGCTCGCTGAGGCGAAAAAGTTTTATGTCAGAACAACAAGAAACAGTTACGCAGAAGATTATTCCTTTTATGGCGCAGCGCAAATTGGCGATGATTTTTTCGCTGGTCTTGCTCCTCGCCTCGCTGGGTTCTCTGGCGACTAAGGGGTTAAATTTTGGTTTGGACTTTACCGGTGGCACGCTGGTGGAAGTGGGTTATAGCAAGGTTGAACCGCTAACCAATATCCGTAATACCATTGCTGAGGCTGGCTATAACAATGCCGTGGTGGTGCACTTTGGTTCTGAGACCGATATTTTGGTACGCCTGCCAGAAGGTTATAGTGATAAGTTGGGTGCCGAGCTGGTTGCCGTATTACAGCAGGACTTTGATGGCAGTATTGATTTGCGGCGTATTGAGTTTGTGGGGCCGCAGGTGGGTGATGAATTAAAAGAGCAGGGCGGTTTGGCGATGCTGATGGCCCTGGGCATGGTGATGGTTTATATCGCTTTTCGTTTCCAGTTTAAGTTCTCGGTGGGTGCGGTATCCGCTTTGGCTCACGATGTGATTATTGTGCTGGGTGTCTTCTCTATCCTGCAATTGGATTTTGACCTGACGGTACTGGCAGCGGTATTAGCCGTGATTGGTTATTCCCTTAACGATACCATTGTGGTGTCGGATCGTATCCGGGAAAACTTCCGTAAGATTCGCAAAGCCGATGCGGAAAAAGTGATTGATACCTCCTTAACAGAAACACTGGCTCGTACTTTAGTGACCTCATTAACTACCTTGTTGGTATTGCTGGCACTATTTATTTACGGCGGTGAGTTAATCCATGGCTTTGCTATGGCGTTGATTATCGGTGTTTTAGTGGGTACTTATTCTTCTATTTATGTCGCTGCGAATATTCTATTGGTGATGGGTATTGCCAAAGAAGATTTGATCTTGCCCGTTAAGGAAGGGGCCGAGATCGACGAGATGCCTTAATTCAGTCGTTTCCGCGGTACACGTCGGTGTTAAAATTCTAGCTAGCCCGTAGGGTGGATTATAATCCACCGGTATAGGCTAGCTTACGGCTGGGATTGGTGGATTGTAATCCACCCTACGGGCCTGAGTTTCTCTAAAGTATTTTCCCCAGACAGTCATTCACTAGTGCTAGCTTCCCTCTTCGCGGGAATGACATTTTATTCTTCTTCCTCGGTACTACTTTCTTCGGCTTTTACCGACCTCACCGTCGTCGCAATATTGTCCTTGATTTCCAGAATCTCAAAATAGTAATTCTCAACGGCAACGCAGGCAGAGCCATCCGGGAAAGATTCCAATTGTTCCAGTAATAAGCCGTTTAAGGTTTTTGGCCCATCCGCGGGCAGTTCCCAGTCCAGTCCTTTATTGATATCGCGAATAGTGGCGGTGCCATGGATAATAAAGGAACCGTCAGGCTGGGCATGAATGTCCTTAATTTGGTCCGTCATATTGGACGTAAATTCACCAACAATTTCTTCCAGAATATCTTCCAGTGTTACGACACCCTGAACCACGCCATATTCATCTACTACAATGCCCAGGCGGCGCTTGGCTTGTTGGAAATTAACCAGTTGGGTGTGCAGTGGTGTGGCTTCCGGTGTGAAGTAAGGCTCGCGAATTTGGTTCATTAAACTGCTGCGGTCGATATTGCCTTGCTCATCAATAACCCGGCTAACATTGCGTTGGTGGAAAATACCAATCACATTATTAATATCCTCTTCAAACACAGGGATACGGGTAAATTCTATCGAGCGCAGTTGTTCCAGCAAAGTGTCATCATCATCATCGAGGTCTATCCCGACCACCTCATTGCGGGGGATCATAATATCTTCAACCGTCGCCTGTTCAAGATCGAGAATATTTAACAGCATGCCCTGGTGGCGCTGTGGGATATGAGGGCCTGCATCATCAACAATGGTGCGTAGTTCATCATGGCTTAGGTTTTCATCGTTTTGTTTGCGAGTATCTATACCTACCAGTTTTAACAGGTTGTTGGTGATATTGTTAATAAACCATACCAGCGGGTAGAGAACTTTTAATAGTGGCACTAAGACTGCGCTGGCAGGGAAGGCGATTTTTTCTGGGTAAAAGGCAGCGATGGTTTTTGGGGTGATCTCAGCAAAGATCAAAAATACCAGCGTTAAAATAACCGGGCCAATCACCACGGAAGCGGCTTCGCCCCATAAGCGAATCACAATCACCGTAAATAAGGAGGCGGCAACAAAGTTTACTAAATTATTGCCAATCAGGATCAGGCTAATTAAACGGTCGGGGCGTTTGAGCAAGCGAGAGGCGCGGCGTGCCCCTTTATGGCCTTTTTTGCGCAGATGTTTCAGTCGATAACGGTTGAGTGACATCATGCCAGTTTCGGTACTGGAGAAGAAGGCAGAGAGTAGTAGTAAAACCGCCAGAATGGCGAATAGTACTTCCAGGGATAACTCGTTCAACGAGTGATGTTCCTTTTATTATTCAGGGCTGCATATCTTGAAGAATAATGGGGTTATAAGCAACTACTATGTAGGGTGGATTATAATCCACTGCTGTCTCACAGGTTCACGAATGTTAATAGGCTTTGCGATAAACGTCCGGCAGTAAGGGGTCTTTTTTCAGGGGACGCTGTAAACCATCCATGTACCCAAAGCACTCCCTTCGGTCATGGGGCAGGCTCGGCGCTCGACAAAATGCATTCATGCATTTTGACGCCCCTGAAAACAGACCCCTCACTGCCTTAAGATCATGCATTCTTTCAAGTTTGTTGAAACCAGTATCGTAGGGTGGATTACAATCCACCAAGCCTAACCATGAGCATCCATATACCGGTGGATTATAATCCACCCTACGGAAAGAAAGTGTAAACGTGATGCCAGAGATGTGCTGGGTAGGGGGTTGCGGGACCTTGAAAATACAGGGACGTATTTTCATGAGCGCCGAGCCTGCCCCATGACCGAAGGGAGTGCTTTGGGTACAAGGATGGCTTGCAGCGTGTCCCGCAACCCCCTACCCAGTGCAGCTCGATCCCAGCCCATAAAGAACTATGAAACAGCAGTGGATTGTAATCCGCCTTACGACAGGATCAGCTCCAGCACAAATTTGCTGCCGTAGTAGGCCAGCATCAATGCGGCAAAGCCTACAAAGGTCCAGCGGGCCGCTGTTTGGCTGCGCCAGCCTAGTTGGTGTCGGCCCCATAACAAGATGGCAAAGATGACCCAGGCAAGAATACTGAAAAAGGTTTTGTGGACCAGGTGCTGAGCGAACAGGTCATCAATAAAGATAAAGCCGGTAACCAGTGACAGGGTCAGCAGTCCCATGCCGATCCAGATCAACTCAAACAGGATTTGCTCCATGGTTTGCAGCGGCGGTAGGGCTTTTAAAATACCGCCCATATGATGTCCTTTAAGATGGCGTTCCTGTAAGGCCAGGGCAATCGCCTGAATAGTCGCAATGGTCATTAGGCTATAAGCCAGAATAGAAATCAGGATATGGCTAAATAAGCCTGGCGAAGCCACCGAAATGCCGCGCACCGGTGAGGCGAGGCTGGACACAACGATGGACAGGGCCGCCAGTGGAAATAGCGCCACTAATAAATTACTAGTGGGGCGGCGTAAAATACTGATCAGGTTAATAGCCGCTATACAGCAGAATATTAAGGATGAGACCCGGAAAAAGCCCAAATCGATTTGCTGTTCAGAGTAAATGGTATGCACTGCGCTATAAGTGTGGGCGAGCACAGCAATAATCCCTATACCTAACAGGATGGAGGTTTTGGGCTGTTTGATTTTGTTTAACAGATAGGCAGCCTGCAGCCCTGCGGCTAGCAGATAGAGGCAAATAGCTAAGATATTGGCAGCGATGATCATCGTTATCGTTTTGGGTCTTATCCGTTAAGCATTGTCGATTAAATATATTGGTTATTGAATATATTGGTTCGAGCTATCAGCTCGGTTATACTTCGCCAGTTTACACTAATTGAATCAATTCAATACAACTCGTCGTCAGAGATTAACAATATTATGTTCGAGAACCTAACAGATCGTCTATCACACTCCCTGAAAAGCATCACTGGTCAGGCGCGACTGACGGAAGACAATATCAAAGATACCCTGCGCGAAGTGCGTATGGCACTGCTGGAGGCCGATGTTGCCCTGCCAGTGGTCAAGGATTTTGTCGAGGCGGTTAAGGTTCGAGCCGTTGGGCAGGAGGTTAGCAAAAGCCTTAGCCCCGGCCAAATGTTCGTCAAGATTGTTAATGACGAGTTAGAAGCATTAATGGGTAAGGCCAATGAAAGCCTGAACCTGGCAACCCAGCCACCCGCGGTGGTATTGATGGCCGGTTTGCAGGGGGCGGGTAAAACCACCTCGGTAGCCAAGCTAGCCCGCTTTCTAAAAGAAAAAGAAAAGAAAAAGGTGATGGTGGTCAGTGCCGACGTCTACCGCCCAGCGGCGATTAAACAGCTGGAAACTCTGGCCACTGAAGTCGAAGCTATCTTTTATCCGTCGACCATTGAACAAAAGCCTATCGATATCGTTAACGGCGCTATTGCTGAAGCGAAAGTGCAATTTGCCGATGTGCTGATTGTCGATACCGCCGGTCGTCTGGCTATCGACGAAGAAATGATGGCCGAGATTAAGCAGTTGCATGCGGCTATTACCCCGGCTGAAACCTTATTTGTGGTGGATGCCATGACGGGTCAGGATGCCGCCAATACCGCCAAGGCCTTTAACGATGCGCTGCCTTTAACCGGTGTGGTACTGACCAAAGCCGATGCCGATACCCGTGGCGGTGCCGCCTTATCGGTGCGCCATATTACCGGCAAGCCAATTAAATTTATGGGTATGGGTGAGAAGACCGATGCCCTTGACCCTTTCCATCCCGACCGTATCGCCTCCCGTATTTTGGGTATGGGCGATATGCTTTCGCTGATTGAAGAAGCCGAGCAAAAGCTGGACCGGAAAAAAGCTGAGAAATTGGCCAAGAAGATCAAAAAGGGTAAGAAGTTTGACCTTAACGACCTGCGCGACCAGCTCCAGCAAATGCAAAATATGGGCGGTATCGGCGATATGCTGGATAAGCTGCCGGGCATGGGCAATATGGCCCAGATGGCTCAATCACAGATCGACAATAAAATGTTTACCCGCATGGAGGCGCTAATTAACTCCATGACCCCCGCTGAGCGCCGCAACCCGGATCTGCTCAACGGCTCCCGTAAACGCCGAATTACTCTCGGTTCCGGTACTGAAATCCAGGACCTTAACCGTCTGCTCAAGCAACATAAGCAGATGGCCAAGATGATGAAGAAAATGAAGTCCAAGGGTGGTATGGCCAATATGATGCGTGGCCTACAGGGGATGATGCCACCCGGTGGCGGAGGCTTCCCGGGCCAGTAATTCCCTGCTATTGGGGCATTTGGGCCATGATGGCTGCGAAAACACCAGATATTGTGGCTAAGTACCTGAAATAGGGTTAAAAAACTTCCTTAAACGGTTCCAAATCGAAGGGCTATGTCGTAGAATACCGCGCCTTTCCGGGGGACCTATTGTCTCTCGGTTTCCTATTGCCTGCGAAGATTAGCTGGCAACAGGGTATAAATTTTCAAGCTCTGGCCAGTTGTCAGGGCGTAATTGTTAGGAAATATAACGTAATGGTAACTATTCGTTTATCTCGTGGTGGCTCTAAGAAGCGCCCATTTTATCACTTGAATGTTAGTGACAGCCGCACCTCTCGCGATGGCCGTTTTATTGAGCGCGTGGGTATCTTTAACCCAATCGCCAGCGGTGCTGAAGAGC
Source organism: Oceanicoccus sagamiensis (assembly GCF_002117105.1). Classification (GTDB taxonomy): domain Bacteria; phylum Pseudomonadota; class Gammaproteobacteria; order Pseudomonadales; family Dasaniaceae; genus Oceanicoccus; species Oceanicoccus sagamiensis. The sequence continues at coordinate 3,371,682 of NZ_CP019343.1, forward strand.
GTCTGCGTGTTGATCAGGAACGCATCGATTACTGGGTAAGCAAAGGCGCTCAGTTGTCTGACCGCGTTGCTAATTTGGTCGCTCAGGCTAAAGCGGCAGCTTAATAGCGCAAGCTATTGAGACAGGGTGATGACTGAAGCCTCCGAGCTTGTTGTAATCGGTAAGATTACATCGGTTTACGGTATTAAAGGCTGGGTCAAAATTCACTCTTATACCCAGCCCATGGAAAATTTAATGGGCTATAAGTCTTGCTATCTCGATCAGGGTGACCAATGGGAGCCGATTGATTTTGAGGCAGCAAAGCGCCACGGCAAAGGTTTAATTGCTTTGATTGATGGCGTCAATGATCGCGAGCAGGCTCGCGGTTATTGTCAGCGTGATATAGCAATCCCGGTGTCCGAGATGCCGGTATTAACGCAAGGTGATTTTTACTGGCACCAGCTTGACGGCCTGAAAGTGTTTACCACCAACGAAGAAGGTGATGAGCAGCTACTAGGGGAAGTTAAGCAAATGATGGAAACTGGCGCCAATGATGTGCTTGTTGTTAAAAAGTGCCAGGGCAGTATCGATAAGCGGGAGCGCTTAATTCCCTGGATACCGGATCAGGTGATTAAAACCGTTGATATAGAAGCGGGGTTGATGCGGGTTGATTGGGACGCTGAGTTTTAGCATAGGTTTTGTAGGCTGGATTAGCGCAGCGTAATCCGGCAAAGCTGGTGGATTATAATCCACCCTACGGTTAGAAGGGTTCAGGTTGATGCAAATTGGTGTTATCACTCTGTTTCCTGACATGTTTGCAGCCATTACCGAGCACGGTATTAGTGGTCGAGCTGTAAAACAGGATTTAGTCACAGTACAGCATTGGAACCCTCGCGACTTTACCGAGGACAAGCATCGTACTGTTGATGATCGTCCCTACGGCGGAGGTCCGGGGATGGTTATGAAGGTTGAGCCTTTGCGAGGAGCGATACAAGCCGCAAAGGAAAAGCTTGGGTCAGAGACCACAGTGATTTATCTGTCTCCCCAGGGCCGTCAACTGGATCAGGCTGGCGTAGAAGAACTCGCCAGCCGAGAAAATTTGATTTTAGTCGCGGGTCGCTACGAAGGTATCGACGAGCGTTTAGTCGATACGGAGATTGACGAAGAATGGTCCATTGGTGACTATGTATTAAGTGGTGGTGAGTTAGCGGCGATGGTATTGATTGATACCGTAGTCCGGCAAATCCCCGGTGCATTAGGCCATGACCAATCGGCACAGGAAGATTCATTTGCCGAGGGTTTATTAGATTGCCCGCACTATACGCGGCCTGAAGAGTTTGAAGGCCGGCCAGTACCCGAGGTACTGATGAGTGGTGATCACGAGAATATTCGTCGCTGGCGCTTACAACAAGCGTTAGGGCGTACCTGGCTGAGACGGCGCGAGTTAATTGATAATCGCGAGTTAAACGCCGAGGAAAAAGCATTATTGGCTGAATTTATCGCTGGGTTAGCCGAGCAGTAAGTAGAGCCTTTGATACATATTCGTCTGGACCAATGTAGGCTCATAAGGAGTCGATAAGTACAGAGTACATACTGGCTGTGAAGCCAGGCAGCAAGACTTTAGGAGTCAACCATGAGCAAGAACAAAATTATCGCTGAACTAGAAGCGGAACAGATGACCAAAGAAGTCCCTTCTTTTGGTCCCGGTGATACCGTTGTAGTCCAGGTAAAAGTAAAAGAAGGTAACCGCGAGCGTCTACAGGCGTTTGAAGGTGTTGTTATTGGTGTTCGCAATCGCGCCCTTAACTCTGCATTTACCGTCCGTAAAATTTCTCACGGTGTGGGTGTTGAGCGTACTTTCCAGACATACAGCCCGCTGGTTGATAGCATTGAAGTGAAGCGTCGCGGTGATGTTCGCCAGGCCAAACTTTACTACTTGCGTGAGCTTTCTGGCCGTGCAGCACGTATCAAAGAGAAGTTGGCTAAGTAATTTAGCAACCACTCTACTAAAAGGCAGCCATTGGCTGCCTTTTTTTGTATTTAAAGATTGTTATTGTTGGCCAACAGCGGCAATCTACTTGCCATAATGACAAACACACAACACGACAACCCTGTTATCGACCGTTATTTGGATGCCCTGTGGATGGAAAAGGGCCTAAGCCAGAATACGCTGTCGTCCTACCGCAGTGATTTAATCCATTTCGACCGCTGGCTATTGCCGCGCTCGGTGCAGCTATTAAGGGCGCAGGGCAGTGATATCCAGGAATATCTGGCCTATCGTCTGGAAAAAAGCCAATCATCAACGCCGATAGCAAAAAGACGCTCAGCGGCAAGGCTGCTGTCCTGTCTGCGGGGGTTTTATCGATACCAATTACGGGAGTCACAGATTTCACTGGACCCTAGCCTCGATATAGAAAGCCCGGCTATCGGTCGCCCCTTGCCCAAATCCATTAGCGAAGAAGACGTTGAAGCCTTGCTGGCCGCACCTGATACGGATGAGCCCTTAGAGCTGCGCGACCGGGCTATGTTGGAGTTACTCTATGCTTCAGGGTTGCGGGTAACGGAATTGGTATCCTTGCAAGTAGGCCAGCTAAGTTTAACGCAAGGGGTCGTCAGAGTGATGGGCAAGGGCAGTAAAGAGCGCTTGGTGCCCACTGGTGAAGAGGCCCTGCTATGGTTGCAGCGCTATATGCAAAAGGGCAGGCCGTTACTGCTGGGTAATACCATGAGTGATGTTATGTTCCCGTCAAAGCGGGGCACAATGATGACCCGGCAAACCTTCTGGCACCGTATTAAAGTCTATGCCCAACGGGCAGCCATTAGTAGCCCGCTATCACCCCACACGCTGCGACATGCCTTTGCGACACACTTGATTAACCACGGCGCTGATTTACGGGTTGTGCAATTACTGCTTGGACACAGTGACCTGAGCACCACACAAATATATACTCATGTCGCCCGGGAGCGAATGAAAGATTTACATGCACAGCATCACCCGCGCGGCTAAGGTAAAATGAACTATGCTGGTGTTCGGCATACTAATAATCCTAATGACCCATTCAGAAAAGAGAGAGTTCCATGAAAGTGTTTGCGAGTTTATCGACCATAACGGCAGCGTTGTTAATGCTGGCAGTATCCAGCTTAAGTACTGCCCAGGAGCAAGCTGATCCAGCCCCTGCTGCTGTGCCCGCTGAAGTGAGCAGTGCTATTAGGGCCAGTTTTAAAGCCAGTCGTCCTGGCTTGGGTTTGCAGTCGATTATGGTGAGTGAGATTGACGGGCTTTATGCCGTGCAGGTTGCCAATGGCCCTGTGCTCTACTCAACGGCCGATGGTAAGTACTTTGTCTTGGGTGATCTTTACCAGGCCGCTCCCGGTGGCTTTATCAATCTGGCTGAAAAGGCCCGTGAAGGCGGTCGCGCTGAACTGATGGCCACCCTTAAAACCGAGGATATGATTATCTTCGCTCCTGAGCAGCAGCCCGCAAAAGCAGCCATTATGGTCTTTACCGATGTTGATTGTTTTTACTGCCAGAAATTGCATCAGGAAGTGCCTGACTTGAACAGACTGGGCATTGAAGTGCGCTATCTGGCGTATCCCCGTGCAGGTATAGGTTCCGATTCCTATAAGAAAATCGCCAGTGCCTGGTGTGCTGCTGACAAGCAAACGGCGATGACCAAGCTAAAAACCCGACAGCGCATCCCCACCAATGTCTGCCCGGGCAATCCGGTGGAAGCGCAATTTAAATTAGGTCAGCAGGTGGGTGTTAGCGGTACGCCAGCGCTGGTCACCACTGAAGGTCGTCTCATGCCGGGTTATATGCCTGCGCTGCAGTTAGCCAGTGCTTTAGGTATTGCGGTAGAGCCTGCTTTAGCAGCTGAATTACAGAAAAAACAAGCGGCTGCCAACAAGAAGTAATCGCCGACCTTAACCGTGATTCCCGTGCAAGCACTTTGCTGCCCGGGAAAAATACGTTGTCCCGTAGGGTGAGTTATCATCCACCGGCTATCAAGGTTTCGGGCCTGGATTGGTGGATTATAATCCACCCTACAATCTCAGGCCGTTAGTTGAGGCTGGAAAGCCCTGATAGGCTTAAAGCGCTGGCGCTACAATACGCTTGGCCTTATTTTAGGCCGTTGCCCCTGACCATGCGGGAATAACGGCTAACCCAGCAGCAAGGGTGTCTCTCGCTCAAATACCCACACAAATACCCCCATTCTAGATGGCTTTGCAGGCGCTCCTGAAATACAATGCTGCTTCAAAATTTATCGACATTTTCACCAATAAGCAGGAGAGGGTAGTTTGAACCCCGTAAAAGTAGGTATCTGTGGTCTAGGGACCGTTGGCAAAGGCACATTCGATGTCTTAACTCGTAATTGTGCAGAGATTGCAGCCCGTGCAGGTTGCAGTATTGAAGTCAGTCATATTGGTGCCCGACGCGGGTCTGATATTGAAGGTATTACCATTAGCACTGATATTTTTGCGGTGGCTGAAGATCCTGCTGTCGATATTGTAGTTGAACTGATTGGTGGCACCACGGTGGCTAAAGACCTGGTGCTAAAAGCCGTGGCCAATGGCAAGCATGTAGTTACCGCCAATAAAGCGCTGATTGCCGAGCATGGCAACGAACTCTTTGCCGCGGCTGCCAAGCAGGGCGTCAGCATTGCCTTTGAAGCGGCAGTGGCCGGTGGCATCCCGATTATCAAAGCGATTCGTGAAGGTTTGGCCGGTAACCGTATTGAGTGGTTGGCGGGTATTATCAATGGCACCGGTAATTTTATCCTGACGGAAATGCGTGACAAAGGCCGTGACTTTCACGATGTGCTTCAAGAAGCACAGGAGTTGGGTTACGCCGAAGCAGACCCTACCTTTGATGTCGAAGGTATTGATGCCGCCCATAAGCTAGTGATTCTTGCCTCTCTGGCTTTTGGTATACCGCTGCAGTTTGATAAAGCCTATACCGAAGGTATTACCAAAATTTCCCGGGATGATGTGGAGTATGCGGAGCAGTTAGGTTATCGCATTAAACATTTGGGTGTGGCTCGCCAAACCGATAGCGGTGTAGAACTTCGGGTTCACCCGACCATGATTCCAGAAAAGCGTTTAATCGCCAATGTCGATGGGGTGATGAATGCAGTGCTGGTACAGGGTGATGCCGTTGGCCCAACCCTTTACTACGGAGCCGGTGCTGGTGCAGAACCCACTGCCTCGGCCGTGGTGGCTGATATTGTGGATGTGGCCCGTACCTTAAGTGCTGAACCGGGTCATCGCGTTCCCTATCTGGCGTTCCAGCCAGATGCTTTAAGCAATACCCCAATTGTTGATATTAACGATATCGAAACCGCTTACTACCTGCGTATGTCTGCTCAGGATAAGCCGGGAGTGCTATCCAGCGTGGCGCAAATTCTTTCTAATGCGGGTATCAGTGTCGAAGCGATTACCCAAAAAGAACCCGCCGAAGGTCAGGACCATGTTCCGATGATTATCCTGACCAGTCGCTCGATTGAAAATAAATTGGTTTCCGCGATCACTGACATAGAAGCGCTGGATTCCATAGCTGGCGAAGTCACCCGTATTCGGGTGGAGTCACTGGGTTAATGATTAACAGATTATTATTGGTTTAAAAAATGAAATATATCAGTACTCGCGGACAAGCTCCTGCGTTAAATTTTGAAGAGGTTTTGCTAACCGGTCTGGCACCGGATGGTGGCTTATATGTACCAGAAAGCTTGCCAACTTTTTCTCAGCAAGACATCGCTTCCTGGGCTGGCTTAAGCTATACCGATTTGGCTTTTAAGATTGTGCAGCCCTTCGTGGATGACTGTATTCCCGCTGATGATTTAAAAGCGATTATTGATGATACCTATGTGGACTTTCGTCACCCCTCCGTTGCGCCGTTAGTGCAGTTAGATAAAAACGAATGGGTATTAGAGCTATTTCAAGGCCCGACGTTAGCGTTTAAAGATTTTGCATTACAAATGTTGGGGCGTTTGTTGGATTATGTGCTGGAGCGTCGTCATCAAAAAGTAGTGATTATGGGAGCCACGTCCGGCGATACCGGTTCTGCGGCTATCCAGGGTTGTAAGCGATGCAGCAATATCGATATCTTTATTTTGCATCCCCATCAGCGTGTATCCGATGTTCAGCGTCGCCAGATGACAACCGTACTGGCGGACAATATTCATAACATTGCCGTTAAAGGTAATTTTGATGACTGCCAGTCTATGGTTAAGGCCAGCTTTAATGATAAAAGCTTTTTGCCAGAAGACCGGCAATTGGTCGCTGTAAACTCTATTAACTGGGCTAGAATTATGGCCCAGATTGTCTACTACTTTTATGCGTCTTTATCCTTGGGTGGCCCACTGCGTCCCGTGGCGTTCTCCGTGCCTACCGGCAACTTTGGCGATATTTACGCGGGCTACCTGGCCTCCAAAATGGGTTTGCCCATTGATCAATTAGTGGTTGCCACCAATACCAATGATATTTTACATCGCTGTATTAGCAATAACGATTTTGCCAAACATGCATTGGCGCATACCTTATCGCCCAGTATGGATATCGTTATCTCCAGTAACTTCGAGCGCCTGTTATTTGATTGTTATGATCGTGATGGTGCGGCGATTAACGATTTAATGACCCGCTTCCAAACCGAAGATGTGGCGTTAACCGATGCGGCTTTTGCTAATGTGCGCAGCTTATTTGATAGCTATAAAGTCGATGACGAGCAAACCGTGAAAACGATTGCCGATGTGTATGACACGACGGAATATTTATTAGATCCGCATTCGGCCATCGGTGTGGAGGCTGCACGTAAGGTGCGTCGCCGTGATGATATTCCAATGATTACTTTAGCTACAGCGCATCCAGCCAAGTTCCCTGAAGCGGTGATGAAGGCGGGTTATCCCCATGAGCCTGAGTTGCCGCACCATATGGCCACTTTGTTTGATGATGAAGAGCGTTGTACGGTGCTTGATAATGAGTTGAGCAGCGTACAGCAGTTTGTAGTGGATAATATCACTGCGTGATTCTGGTGGATTATAATCCACCCTGCGTAGGGTGGATCGCGATCCACCTTGTCCCGGCGTACGGATAAGCTATGCAAAAAATAATAAAACGCCGACCCAAAGCAGAAAATCGCTTTTCTGATGTATTACCCCCCTTGCTGCAACAAATCTACTCCGCCAGAGGTATAGCCTCTGATGAAGACATACAAACGGATTTATCGGGCCTGTTAACACCGCAATCCTTAAAGGGCTTGCCTGAAGCTATTGATCTTTTAGTCACCGCCCTAGAGCAACAGCAACGCCTGCTGGTGGTGGGTGATTTTGATGCTGACGGCGCCACCAGTAGCGCATTGGCGGTATTGGCCTTAACGGCAATGGGGGCTGAGTCAGTTAACTTCTTAGTGCCTAACCGTTTTGAATATGGCTATGGCCTAACACCGGAAATTGTTGCGGTTGCCACACAGTTTTCACCGGACTTAATTATTACCGTGGACAACGGTATCTCAAGTATCGACGGGGTTAAAGCGGCCAATGATGCCGGTATTAAGGTCTTGGTAACTGACCATCATTTACCGGGCACAACCTTGCCCGCCGCAGCGGCTATTGTTAACCCTAACCAGCCCGGCTGTCACTTTGACAGTAAAAACCTGGCCGGAGTCGGTGTTATTTTTTATCTGATGTCAGCACTGCGTTCAGCCTTAAGGGAGCGGCAGTGGTTTGCGCAGCGTCAGATTCAAGAACCCGCGATGGCGGATTATTTGGATTTAGTGGCTCTGGGTACCGTCGCGGATGTTGTTCCTCTGGATAAAAACAACCGTATTTTGGTCGCGCAGGGTATTCGCCGTATTCGCGCCGGTAGAACCCGTCCGGGTATTAAGGCTTTACTGGCGGTCGGTAAGCGCAATGCGGAGCGCCTGGTCAGCAGTGATTTAGGCTTTGCGGTTGGGCCGCGTTTAAATGCAGCTGGGCGGCTGGATGATATGACACTGGGGATTCAGTGTTTATTAAGCGATGACCCTTATCAGGCCGGTGAGATTGCCCGCCAGATGGATGAGTTAAACCAGGACCGTAAATCGATTGAAGGCAGTATGCAGCGTGAAGCCATGCAGAGCTTAAAGGCGCTTAAGGTGGAAGAGGGCAATATGCCCTATGGCTTATGCCTCTATGATGCTAATTGGCATCAGGGTGTTATTGGTATTCTGGCTTCGCGCATTAAAGATCGCTATCACCGCCCTGTTATTGTTTTTGCCGATGCCGATGAAGAGGGTGTGATTAAAGGCTCTGCTCGCTCGATCAGCGGTTTACATATCCGTGATGCTTTAGATGCGGTAGCCTCCCGGCATCCGGGGCTACTCAGTAAATTTGGCGGCCATGCCATGGCTGCCGGTATGAGTCTGGCTAAAGATCAATACCCGCTATTTGAGCAGGCCTTTGACGAGGAGGTACGCCGACAGTTAAGCGACGACGATTTGCAGGCAGTATTAGCCAGTGATGGTGCCTTGGCGGCAGACTCCTTTAATCTGGAGTTGGCCCAGTTACTGCGTGATGCGGGCCCTTGGGGACAGCACTTTCCTGAGCCCTTATTTGATGGTGAGTTTCTACTCGTGCAGCAGCGGATTCTGCAAGATAAACATTTAAAACTGGTGCTGGCTCTGGAAGAACAGCCGCAGCAGCCTTTGGATGCGATCGCGTTTAATGTTGATATGGCGTTATGGAAAGATCAGTCGATCGATAAAGTCAGGCTGGTCTATAAACTGGATGTTAATGAGTTTAGGGGCAATCAGACGCTACAACTGATGGTGGAGTATATCGAGCCTTTATTATAAAGCCGGATGCTTATTTGACGGGCGATTAAAAAACAGGGAAACTCAAGTAATAATAAGAGGTTATCGCTAAGATCTCGCAGCGCATTGGCAAACCCTGCGCGTTACAAAATAATAATGACATTGGGCATGGAAACTATGGGAATATTCGTATTATGTGTTTTTATTGCCTGCGCTATTTATGTGCAAGGACGAGGGGCGGTACAGCATGAAAAATTGTCCAGAAAAATCACCGATCATTCCAACTTTTTAGCACCGATTAATTGTCTTTTTTATGCCTCATCCGAGGTGGCTAATTCCGCTTATATTGACGTCGACGATTTTCCAGACTTAAGAGTCTTGGAAGATAACTGGGAAATGATCCGCGATGAGGCGGTTGCCCTCAATCAGCAACAGCAGATTAAATCATCGGATGATCTCGATGATATCGGTTTTAACTCCTTTTTTCGTACCGGTTGGAAACGCTTTTATTTAAAGTGGTATGGCTCATCATTACTATCGGCCAATCAACTCTGCCCTAAAACCGTGGCATTACTGAATACCATTCCTCAGGTCAAAGGGGCTATGTTTGCGATGCTGCCTCCCGGGGCCAGACTGGTCAAACACCGTGACCCTTATGCCGGTTCGCTGCGTTATCATCTTGGGCTGGTAACGCCTAATTCAGAGGATTGTTTTATTACGGTTGATGGTGAGAAATATGCCTGGAAAGATGGCGAGGCGGTTATTTTTGATGAGACCTTTATTCACTATGCGGAAAATAAAACTGATACCAATCGTATTATTTTATTTTTGGATATCAAGCGACCGGTTAAGTCCAGGCTGATTGATGGTTTTAATCGATGGTTTTCTGCGTTGGTATTATCGGCCTCTGCGACCAAAAATATAGCGGGGGACAAGGTGGGATTTTTAAACAGACTGTTCTCCCATCTCTACCAGATTAGAATTCAGGGCAAAAAGCTCAAAGCTTATAACCGCAAGCTCTATTATAGTTTGCAGTATCTACTGTATATCGGGCTTATCTATCTGATCTTTTTCTAGCTGATATCAGCCAAAAAAAATGCCGCAATCAATGCGGCATTTTTTTTGAGCTAAGCGTTTAGCTTAAGGTAGCAAGTGCGCCACGCCATCACGCTCTTCAGTGAGTTCAGCTTCAGTGGCTTTCATTCTGCCCTGGCTGAATTCGCTAACTGACAAGCCTTGAACAATCGTCCACTCGCCATTCTCACAAGTACAAGGAAATGAGTAGATCAAACCTTCTTCAATACCGTAAGAGCCATCTGAGTAAACCCCCATAGACACATAGTCGCCATCCGTCGTGCCCAGCGCCCAGCTGCGAACGTGGTCGATAGCGGCGTTAGCAGCAGAAGCGGCAGAAGAAGCGCCACGGGCTTTAATGATAGCCGCGCCACGTTGTGCAACAGTTGGGATATAGTCGTTTTCGTACCAGTCTTGCTCAACCAGATCCAGAGCAGGGGTACCCGCAACTGTGGTGTTTGAAAGATCAGGGTACTGAGTCGCTGAGTGGTTGCCCCAAACGATCATGTTTTTAACGTCGGTAACAGCCTTGCCCGTTTTAGTCGCTAATTGCGACTTGGCGCGGTTGTGGTCCAAACGCATCATGGCAGTGAAGTTCTCTTTAGGAATGCTCGGTGCATTGCGCTGAGTAATCAGAGCGTTAGTGTTGGCAGGGTTGCCTACAACCAATACTTTGATGTCTTTGCTGGCATTCTGGTCAATGGCTTTACCCTGAACAGAGAAGATAGCAGCGTTGGCTTCTAGCAAGTCTTTACGCTCCATACCTGGGCCACGAGGACGTGCACCAACCAATAGGGCATAGTCGCTGTCTTTAAAGCCAACATCAGGGTCGTCAGTGCAAACAACACCGGCCAATAGAGGGAAGGCACAATCGTCCAATTCCATCTTAACGCCTTCAAGGGCGTCCATTGCAGGGGTGATATCCAGTAATTGCAGGATTACAGGCTGGTCTTCGCCTAACATGGCGCCAGAAGCAATGCGGAAAAGAAGTGCATAGCCAATTTGGCCAGCTGCACCAGTAACGGTAACGCGTACGGGTTGTTTCATTGTAGTTTCCTATGGTTTGGCTATCGTTTGCTGATAGTTTGTAACGGATTAGGGGCTCAAAATTTAGGGCGCCCATTCTAGTGATTTAGCGGGTAAATTTCCACCAAAACCTAAGATTTGCTGGCGGCTTTTAGTTGGGGAGGCGCTATGCACCAATATGACCCCGATTCCAGTGCCGTGGCGGTCCGGGTACTGATTTCAACCACAGGAATCGAAGCTTCGGTCAAGGCCTCATAGGCGGTCACCGCGATGATGGCACTGCTCTCCACCTCACAGAGCAGCAGGGCTGCGGGCCCATTACCGGCGTAGAGGCATTCCAGCAGGGCGCCGGGGCCGGCAGTGCTGCCTTTAATGCCCGGTAGTACCAGTAGGGTGCCTTTAATAGACAAGCCCTGTTGAGGGCGCTGGGTATGCAGCCTTATGTAGAGCGGGATATTGCCTCTGGTCTACTGATGGAGATATTCCCCGGACAGCGCATTAAAGCCGCGGGGGAGTGGTATCTGGTCTGCCGCCAGGACCGGGCCGAGCAGGAAAAAGTCCGGATATTCCGGGAGTGGATGCTGGCGGAAATCGCCGCCGATACCGATCTGGTCAATACCCGTAATTCGCCCAATTAATCAGCAGGAAAATATTGAGCTATTACAAAAGTTTAAGGTAGAATTGCCGGCCGGAAAAATGCCGGGGTTTAAATACAGGTAAACAAGCAATTATCATGAATGCCGCTGAACAACTAGAGACTACATTGCCGGATATTATCAAGCCAGTCTGGTGGACGGGTAAGCCTGCTGTGGCCCCCGAACGCTATCAAATTGATTGTGCGGATATGGCTCTGGATGAGGCTGCCCTGCAACCGGGTGGCGAGCTCGACCGTCGTATCAATGAGGTATTTGACCGTGTCGGCTTGGTACATTTAATCAACACCGGTTTTACCGATATGCAGCTGATGCACAAGGCGGCCATGCTGGTGATTAAAAAGCAGGTCGAATACAAAGGCGGCTCCAACCCCCGCAGTGAATTACAGCCCAATGTTTATGAAGTGGGTGCGCCCTTATCGGCCTGGTTACATTACCACCATGAAATGGCCTATGTCGGCAGCAGCACAGAAATGTTGGGTTTTTTAGGTCACCACACCTTGGGTGATCGCGGTTGGACTTTTGTCTCTGATAACTTAAAAGCGACCGATGATATTTTGGCGACAGAGTTTGGCCAAAAGTTAAAAGAAAAAGGTTTATGCTATCACCGTAACCTGACCGACCGTGAAGCCTTTAAGGGCCGCCAGGAAATCGGTGTTTATAATCACTGGCAAAAATCTTTTCTTACAGAAGACCCGGAAGAAGCGGTGGCGATTGCAGAGAGTCGTGGTTTGCAAACCTCCTGGGGGCCGGACCGCTTATTAAAAACCCGTTACTATATTTCAGCGTTTGAATATTTTAAGCCGCTGGATCGCAATCTGTTGTATAGCAGTGTGGCCGACCATGGTATGTGGTTTGATACCTGGCCGCTGGTACAGCATCTGCCCTATGAAGATCGCCCACTTAACCTGACCTTTGGTGACGATACACCAATGAGTCGTGAGGAATTGCAATTATTTGTCGATATCTATGATCGTCACGGTGCGCCGATTAAATGGGAAAAAGGGGATGTTGCGGTGATCTGTAATTACCGTTTTGCTCACGGTCGCCCTGAAGTACACCTTGCGGAGGGTGAAGTGCGTGAATTAGGTGTGATTGTTGGCAATAGCTACGACCGCGTGGGTGATGTCGAAGGCAAGTGGTAAACCCGGTTAAAACAAAAAAGGGGAGTCTGTCGAGGCTCCCCTTTTTTATTGGCGAAATATCAGAGAGTCAATCATGAATAACATTGTGCAACAGTTACAGCAATTACTTGGCGCAGACAATGTGTTGCTGGGTGATGATGTTAGCAGTCGTTCTGCCGGTTGGAAGGGCGGCGATACGCAAGCGTTGGCTGTGCTAAGACCGCGCCATACTGAGGAACTCTCCGCCATTATCAAACTGTGTTCTGAGCATCGTCAGGCCGTGGTCTTACAGGGCGGTAAAACAGGTTTGGTGGATGGCGCTGTTAGCTCACAGCAAGAGATCGCGATTTCTCTTGAGCGGATGAATGCGATTGAAGAGTGTGACAGCACCAATCGCACCATGACGGTTCAGGCCGGTGTGCCTTTACAAGTCGTACAGGAAAAAGCAGCAGAGATGCAGTTGCAGTTTCCGCTGGATTTGGGTGCTAGAGGGAGTGCAACGATTGGCGGAAATATTGCCACTAACGCCGGAGGTAATCGTGTTATTCGCTATGGTATGGCGCGTAATTTGGTGCTCGGTCTTGAGGCGGTATTAGCAGACGGCACAGTTATTTCCTCTCTGAATAAAGTGTTAAAAAATAATGCCGGCTACGATCTTAAGCAATTATTTATTGGCACGGAAGGTACGCTGGGGATTGTGACTAAAGCGGTACTGCGTTTAAGTCCGGCCATGAATAGTGAAAATACTGCTTTGCTGGCTTTAAACAGTTTTAATGAGGTGATTGCCTTGCTGCATCACTGTGACCGGGAATTTGGCGGCAGCCTGAGCTCCTTTGAAGTGATGTGGAATAATTATTTTCAGTTTACGACGGCGGATAACAGCTATGGCAAAACTGCTCCCATGTCCCGCGACTACCCCTTTTATGTACTCATAGAAACACAAGGCACTCACCAGCAACGGGATGAAGAGCAGTTTCAGCAGGTTCTAGCGGACCTTATGGAGCAGGGTTCTGTGATCGATGCCATCCTGCCACAGTCACAGGGTGAGCGAGACGCCCTCTGGGCTATTCGGGATAACATAGAAGCCATGAATATCCTTGGCCCGATTTTTCTCTACGATATCAGTATGCCTATAGAGCAGGCGGCGGATTATCTGACGGCGGCTGAGCAGCGCCTCAAGCAGCAGTGGCCGGATATGCAGTGGGCGGTATTTGGTCATCTTGGCGATGGCAATATCCATATTATCGCCGGTATTGGCAGTGATGATCCGGAGCAGCGCTATCAATTTGATGATTTATTGTATCAGGGGCTGGATAAAATCGGTGGCAGTGTGTCCGCCGAGCACGGTATCGGCACCGAGAAAAAGCCCTTTTTACACTATAGCCGCAGCCCCGAAGAACTGGCCTTGATGAAAGTCTTGAAGCAGGCGTTGGATCCGCAAAATATTCTCAATCCGGGCAAGGTATTTTAGTGGTACAATCGCCGGTTACTACTAATTATCGAGGTAACCATTTTGAATTCCGCCCAACAAACCATGAACCGTTCTGTGATTATCACCTGTGCGGTCACTGGTTCCGGTGATGCTGCCCATAAAAACCCGCAACTTCCAAACAATGGTCGATAATTTACCGGACCAGGCCAGCTGGGCAGGTTTTGCTTTGGGTAGCATGGAAATGCCAATGGTAGCCCAGGCGGCGCTGTTAGGTGGCCATGTCAGAGTAGGGCTGGAAGATAATCTCTATCTGGAAAAAGGTGTACCCGCGACCAATGCTCAACTGGTAGAGCGCGCTGGTAATATTCTCAACCTGATGGGTGCCAGCTTGCAAACGCCAGCTCAAGCCCGTGAAACCTTGCAGCTAAAACTTAAGCCATAAGGTCCAAGTCATGTCCGATAGCTTGATTGTATACAAAGGCGTAGCCCATCCGGAATTATGTGATGTGATGGGCCATATGACCACCCGGCATTATATTGCCATGTTTGACGATGCCTCCTACCATTTCTTATATACCGTCTTTGGTTGGAGTGGCGAACAGGCAAAAACCGATAACCGCGGTTGGGCAGATGTTAAACATGTGATTGAGTACCAGGACGAGGTGGCCGCAGGGGATTTATTAGAGCTGCGGGCAAACTTTGTCAAAGTCGGTAATAAATCCATTACCGTTAGCTATAGCATGTTTAATCTGGCCAAAAACCAGTTGGCCGCGACATTGGAAAGTACCAGTGTTTATTTCGATACCCTGAACCGCAAAGCGATCCCGCTAACGGAAAGTATGCAGGCGCAGGCAAAACCTTATCTTTAACCGCAAGTAGTAACGCCATGAGTGACCTGGATACCAGAAAGAGCAAACTCGAATCTAACAAGCTGCAAAAACGCCTGCGGCGTTATGTCGGCCGCGCTATCGAAGATTATACAATGATAGAAGAGGGCGATCGGGTGATGGTTTGCTTATCGGGTGGTAAAGACTCCTATGCCATGCTCGATATTTTGATGAACTTGCAAAAAAGCGCCCCGGTGAATTTTGAGTTGGTGGCGGTCAATATGGATCAGAAGCAGCCGGGATTTCCTGAGCAGGTGTTGCCGAACTATCTCGATACATTGGATATTGAGTACTATATCGTTGATAAAGATACTTATTCCGTCGTCAAACAAAAAGTACCTGAAGGTAAAACGACCTGTGCTCTATGCTCTCGGTTACGTCGCGGTACCTTATATGCGTTTGCCGAAACAATACATTGCACCAAGATCGCCCTGGGTCATCATCGCGATGATATTGTTGAGACGATGTTCTTAAATATGTTTTATGGCGCAAAACTTTCAGCTATGCCGCCCAAACTTTTATCCGACGACAAACGCAATGTGGTCATTAGACCGATGGCCTATTGCAAAGAGGCGGATTTAGAGCGTTACGCAAGCATTAAACAGTTTCCGATTATTCCCTGTAATTTATGTGGCTCTCAAGAAAATCTGCAACGCCAGAATATTAAAGCGATGTTGCAGCAGTGGGAAAAAGAAAACCCCGGCCGAGTGCAAAGTATTTTTGGCGCGTTACAGAATGTCAAACCTTCACAGTTGGCTGATACGGCGTTGTTTAACTTTACTGATTTGCCATTAGATCGGGAAGGCGAAAGGAGTGACTACGAATATCAAGAGGCCGAAGTCTCGTCGTCTAATATCCCTACAGGCGTACAGATTATTGATGCCATTTCTTTGGGGTGATGGTCAAAGCCTGTGAGTATCGTAGGGTGGATTGCAATCCACCAAGCCCAACCATAAGTCTTTATAACCGATGGATTATAATCCACCCTACGGGCTAAGCCCTTGAAAGAAAGCGTGAACGAGATGCCAGAGCTGTGCTGGGTAGGGGATTGCGGGACCGTGAAAAAAATAGCAGTGGTAGCCATATCTGGCCAAATTCCATACCCGAATCCTGAAAATCATCTATATTGGATGTAGTTTGTTGAATTAATGTATTAACAACCTGGATTCAGTATGCCGTTAGCCCAAGACCCTCGCCTATTAAGGGGGCAGTTACAAACGGTTTTCAAGTTCTATACCATTGCCATCACCAGCAGCTATGTGCTCGTGTTGCTGAATGGCTTTGCGCTATGGAATGTCGCCGATAAAACCACAGTAATTGTCTGGTTAATGGTGGCCACCGTTATTTCTCTGGTGCGCTACTACCTGAGCTCTATTTTTCGTCGGGATGAAGAGGCCTTTAGCCATTCCGTCTGGATGTTCCTGCATACCCTGATCACTTTGTTTTCAGCGGTTATTTGGGGCTATGCCTTAATGGCCTTGATGCCTGATGATTCCCTTGCCCACCAGTTTCTATTGATTATCGCTATTGCCGGGCTCTGCTCTGGGGCTTCCAGTACGCTGGCGTTTTCGCCACTGGCGTATTTTCTCTTTCTGGCTGCCTGTCTGATGCCTATGTCGGTTCGTCTGTATATGATCGAATCCAATTACAGTGAGCTGCTATTTAGCCTGTGCTATATCTATATGTATTTTATGTGGACCACCTGCCGCCGCAATAGTGAAACGGCGTTACAGAATTTAGAGAAGTCCTTTATTCTGAATGAAAAGGAGTCCGCCTTAAACGAAGCTCATCAACGGGTGGACCTGCATATTGACCGTAGCCCGCTGGGTATTATTGAGTGGGATATCGATCTAAAGGTGAGCCGCTGGAACCCCGCAGCAGAAAGTATTTTTGGCTATACCTCCGAGCAAATGCTGGGCGAGTCCTTTAGCACTTTATTAGCCGGTGACGATAGTGATTACTTTCTGAAAATCGATCACGCGGATAGTTCCAGATCCAGAACCCTGAAAAATGTCACCCATTCCGGTGATAAAATCTATTGTGAATGGACCAGCGCGACTATGCGTTTGCCCGATGGTGAATTACTCGGTTACAGTTCCTTTGTGCGTGATATTACCAAGCGACTGGAGCGTGATGAGTTAATTACCCACCAGGCCTATTATGACCCGGTCACCGATTTACCCAACCGGCATTATTTCCACGATCGCCTAAAGCAGGAGATCAGTCGAACCAGCCGTAACAAAACCTATAGCGCCGTATTTTTTGTCGACTTTGATCATTTTAAAGCGATTAATGACTCCATGGGGCATTCCATGGGCGATGTATTATTGCGCCAGTTTGCTGAACGTTTACAAAACCGCCTGCGCCAATACGATACCGTGGCCCGTTTTGGTGGCGATGAATTTGTGGTGTTGCTGGAAGAGTTGGACCTGGATTATGAAAAATCCCAGCTACAGGCTGCTCAGGTCGCTCGCTCCTTACAGCTATTATTGCAAAAACCCTTTGTACTGGATAAAACGGATTACCAGCTAACCTGTAGCATCGGCATTACGCTATTTAACGATAGCTCAGCCAGTGAAGATGAATTGCTTAAACAGGCGGATTTAGCCCTGTATCAAAGCAAGGAGAAAGGACGTAACCTCTATACCTTCTTCGAGCAGGAAATGAGTCAGCAGGCCTCCCGTCATTTGCAATTGTTAAACAGTTTACGTGGTGCGGTCAGCAACAATGAAATGTCATTGGTTTACCAGCCCAAAGTGGATATGCACAGCAATAAAATTATGGGTGCTGAGGCGCTATTACGCTGGAATAATAATGATTTTGGTTTTGTCTCTCCGGCTGAATTTATTCCAGTGCTGGAAGGCTCTTCGCTGATTTCCCAAGTGGGTCACTGGGTGTTGGATCAGGCTTTTAGCCAGTTAAAATACTGGTATAGTGCGGGCCAGTGGCGAGAAGATATGGGTCTGGCGATTAATATCAGTCCAAAACAGCTATTGGATAAAAGCTTTGTTGAGCAGGTGGAAGTGCTATTGGCCAAGCATGATATTCCCGCTTCTCTGGTTGAATTTGAAATCACCGAAAATGTGCTGGTAGAAAATACAGAAAGAATTACCCAAGTCTTGTTACAGCTTACTGAACTGGGTATCAGTTTTTCGATTGATGATTTTGGTACCGGCTATTCGTCTCTGGCCTATCTGAAAAAACTACCTATCGAAGTCTTAAAAATCGATAAGTCCTTTATCGATCACTGCACCACCGAGGGCAATGATCAGGCGATAGTTCGCAGTATTCTTAGTATTTGTAATGAGCTGGGTTTAACCTCGGTCGCCGAAGGGGTGGAATACCAGGAGCAGCAGCATCAATTGCAGGATATGGGTTGCGATTTATTGCAGGGCTATTTATTTAGCCGCCCAGTACCCGCGGATGAGTTTGAAATGTTACTGAAGTAATCTTTAACCATGATTACCGCTCTGGAGCCAAATCCCCCAGCGCCTCAAATAACGGCTCCAAAAAATCTTCATAACGACGCCAGCGCTCCAGCGACGAGGTATAGATGGGCTGGCGTACCTGTATCACGCTGGCGGTTTTAACGGATCGTTGATGGTGATGAAATTCCAGGCACTGTGGGTCCCATGCCAGTCCGCAATAATGAATTAATGCTTTGGCCTCGGCTTCGGTATTGGCGACTAAATCCTCATACTGTATTTCGTAAAAGGCATTGTCGGGTAATACCTCGCGCCAGTGTTGCATAATATTATGATAGTCGCGGTAGTAAGCGCCCATTTCGGCCAAGTCATAGCTGTGATTCTGGCCCTGTTTAAATAGCTTGGAAAAACCGGAAATACAGGTATCCACCGGGCTGCGTTTTACATGAATAATTTTTGCATTGGGCAGCATCAGATGAATCAAACCCAGATAAAAATAATTGGCTGGCATTTTGTCCGTGATCAATTCGGCATCGCTATTGCGGCTGCGCAATGAGGCTACATAGCGTTGGCCTAATTGCTGAAAGTCCTCGGCCTGCAATTGCTCAACATTGGCAGGGTATTTAAAGCTTTCGTTAGAGCCACTGATCGTGTAGTTAGCTACGGTATTACTTAAATCGGGTAATTCACCAGCCCCAAAACAACGGGGATGGCTGGCAATAATTTGCTCGGTCAGTGTGGTGCCGGAGCGGGGCATGCCGAGAATAAAAATCGGCGTGGTCGACGGGTCACCACCGCCACGAAACTGGTTCACACGAGCTTTAGTGAAGGTGGTAATAATATTCAGCGCAGCAAGGGTATTATCCGCTTTGCTATAGTGGATCTTCTCTCGTTTCAGGCGGCAGGCCTCGATAAAGTGCTGAAAGCTTTGTGGATAGTCTTCACAGTCACCGTAGCTTTTACCCAGCGCAAAATGCAGGGCAATGGCTTTGGTTTTAGCCTGTGGGTCCTGTTGTTCGGCCGCTTGTTTGAGTTTGGCAAAGTTCTTATCGTCAGCCCTGACCTTTTTTAACTGCGCCAGACTTAGTCGGCAGGGAATAGAGTCCGGGTCCAATAGCAGAGCCTGCTGCAAGCAGTCTTCAGCGAGTTGTAGTTGGCCCAGTTCCGTGAGCAGGTGGCTTTTACCGATATGACTGGCGATATCTTTTGGCTCTAGTAATAGCGCCTGCTCATAGTGTTGCATGGCCTTATCGGGAAAGCCCATCACCGTATACAGCCCAGCCAGCTGCGACTGGGCGTTAACCAGCTGCTTATCCTGTTCGATCACTTGCTGAATGATCGCCTCAGCGGCGTTAAAGTGATTGGCTTCTTGCTTCAGTGCGGCCAGCCCCAGCATGGCCTCGGTAAAACCGGGTTTAAAGTGCAGGGCCTGATTAAACGCTATTTCCGCCTGCTGATAATCCTCCAGCATTAAATAGCTGCTACCGGCATTGCGGTAGGCTTCGGCGTAATTCGCTTGCAGCTCTATCGCTTTTAACACCAGTGGCAGCCCCTGTTCCGGGCTGTCTTTTTCGGTTAATACTGCCCCCAGATTATTCAGCGCTTCGGCATAGTGAGCATCGTTGGCTACCGCCTGTTGGTAATAGTCGATCGCCACATCTATCTCTTTGTGATGACGGGCAATGCTCCCCAGATTGTTGAGTGCCTGCGGCAGTCCGGCGTTGATCGCCAGTGCCTGTTGTTGGTAATGGCTGGCCTTGGAATAATCCTCTTGGTCAAAATAGGCAATCCCCAGGTTGCTAAGGGCAGGGGCGTAGTGAGGGTCTAATTCAATAGCGCGATGGCCTGTGCTGATCGCCTTCTCCGTTTGCCCTGCTTGTCGGTACATTTCGGCAAGGTTGCTGTGGAACAGGGCGGTATCCGGTTGTGAGGCGACAGATTTTTCAATTAAGCCAATCGCCATATCAAGTTTTTGCACTTGATGGGCAATACAACCCAATAAGTGCAGGGCCGCCCCGTGAGTTGGGTGAAGCTGCAAGATCTTCTGCAACAGAATTTCCGCATCCTGCAATTGACCCCGGGCCTGGTGTTGGGCTGCCAGCTTAAATGCATCGGCAATAGAGAGTGGTTGGTTGTCAGATAAGCTCATCGACGCATTACAGCAAGTTGGCCCGAAATATGCAATTCCCCTAGGCAGCAGCCTTTGCTTGCCGTTCTGTCAATTGTTCGTCGACATTCAGCCAGCATTAGCCCGAGTCTTAGCGAAAGTGAAAGGCGCGTGTCATTAGTTTGACTGGGGGGCGAATCTTATTATTGCCTGCGAGAAGTGGGTGTGGGGGAAGTGATGGTCACTAATCGAACCGATATTAATAACTTGTTATCACAAATGCGTGATATGAAAGCGCAGGCCGGTGGTGCCAATGAGGTGCAGGCGCGTTCGGATATTGAAGCGGCCTTGCGGGTTGGCAATGATAATAAAGCCAATAGTGCTACGGCCCGGACTTTACCGAGATGTTTTCCAATGCCGTTAACGCGGTGAACGAAACCCAGCAAACCTCCAGCGCATTGGGCACGGCCTATCAGCAGGGCGACCCGGGTGTCAGCCTGTCGCAGGTGATGGTGGCATCGCAAAAGGCCAGTGTGTCTTTTCAGGCCTTAACGCAGGTGCGTAACAAGCTGGTAGAAGCCTATCAGGACGTTATGAATATGCCGATCTAAGCGGCATCAATGCTTTTGAAGTAAGGGGTAGCAATGGCAGCATTACCGGCTGAGAGTGGAGGAGATTCAATATCTCCCCGCCAAAATGATTTAATGGATGGTATGGGCAACCTGGGGGTTTTCCGTCAGTTGCTATTGATGGTGGGTCTGGCTGTCAGTATCGCTATTGGTTTTTGGGTGGTGATGTGGTCCATCGGCGAGGACTATGCGCCGCTGTATACCAATCTGGATAAAATGAACCCCGAAGATGTGCTTAACGTTCTGCAAAGTAATCAAATTGAATACAAGGTGGATGAACAATCGGGTGCCTTGTTGGTGGTCTCCAATCAAATTCATAATGCTCGCTTAAAACTGGCGGGTGCTGGTATCTCTGCCGATGGCAGCTTTGGCTTTGAATTACTCGATAAAGAGCAGCCTCTGGGCACTAGTCAGTTTATGGAAAATGCCCGTTTTAAGCGCGGACTTGAGGGCGAATTGGCCCGTACCATTTCCAGTATCCGGGCTGTGCGCTCCGCCAGAGTGCATCTGGCCATCCCCAAAGCCTCAGCCTTTATCCGCGACCCCCGTAAGCCTACCGCCTCCGTCTTTCTGGATATCTATAGTGGCAATGGCATCAATACCGAACAGGTCCGCGCCATTGCCAATATGGTGGCTTTTAGTATCCCGCAACTGACGGTCCAAAATGTGACCGTGGTCGACCAGCGTGGCAATCTGCTATCGAATTTTGATGCCGACCAGGAAATGGCCATGGCCAATAAACAATTGGACTATGTCGGCCAGATGGAAGCCAACTACGTTAAGCGCATTAGTTCTATCCTGGAGCCAGTGCTGGGTGAAGATAACTTCCGTGCTGAAGTGTCAGCCAGTGTCGACTTTACTCAAATTGAACAAACCGATGAATTATTTAACCCTGACCTGCCCGCCATTCGCAGTGAGCAAACAGTGGAAGAAGCCCGAGCCGGTGGGACTATTGGCGGTGTGCCGGGGGCATTAAGCAACCAGCCGCCAGCGGAAGCAGAAGCGCCTGATGAAGCCTTGCCCGCTGAAGGCGAAGGCGCAGGGGCCAGTGCCGGTACCAGCCGCCGTCAATCAGTGCGTAACTATGAGTTGGACCGAACCATCAGTCATACCCGTCATCAGGTCGGTCGTTTACAGCGTTTATCCGTCGCCGTTCTGGTCGATAATGTGACTAAAGCGGACCCGGATACCGGAGAAATGACTTCGGTCCCGATGGAGCAGGCGGAATTAGACCGTTTGTCTACACTGGTAAGAGATGCGGTAGGTTTTGACCCGGCTCGGGGCGATAGCGTTAATATTATTAACTCAGCGTTTTTACCCAAGGAAGAAATCGAGCCAATGCCAGCGGAAGAGCTACCCCTATGGGAGCAGCCTGCGATTGCTCGCTATGTGAAATATCTGGGTGCTTTCCTGGTAGTAATGTTATTATTTTTCGGCGTACTGCGGCCGGTGATGCGCGGTCTGACCGACACCGCCAAAGACCTGCGTGAAGTGGAAGCACAGCGCGCCTTGGGTGAGTTGTCAGGTGATTTAGGTGCCGACCTGGTGGATGAAACCGTGACCTTATCGGGGGGCGACAGCTTATTACTCGCCGGCCCCAATGAAAATTATGAACAGCAAATGAATGCCGTTAAAGGCTTGATCGCAGAAGACCCCGGTCGAGTGGCTCAGGTAGTGAAGAAGTGGGTAGTTGCCAGTGAGTAATGCCAGTGAATGATAGCGCCAATATTAATTTAAGTACCCTGGACCAGGCTGCCATCCTGATGATGTCTATGGGCGAAAAAGAAGCGGCGGAAGTGCTGAAGCATCTTGGCCCCAAAGACGTACAGCGTATTGGTACTGCCATGACCGCGCTGGAAAACGTGCCGCAGGAACATGTTGAGCATGTGATGTCCAACTTTTTGGAAGAGGCTCGCTCCATTACTGGTTTAGGTATGGGCTCCGACGGTTATATTCGCAATATGCTGGTGGAAGCTTTAGGTGAAGATAAAGCCGGATCGTTAGTGGATCGTATTTTACTGGGCGGTAATACCAGTGGCCTGGATACCTTAAAATGGATGGATGCCCGTTCCGTCGCCGATATTATTCGCAACGAACACCCACAGATACAAGCCATCGTTATGGCCCACCTCGACGGAGACCAATCCGCCGAAGTACTAACCCATTTACCCGATAAAGTACGCCTTGATATCGTAATGCGAGTGGCCTCTCTGGATGCCGTCCAGCCCTCGGCCTTGCAAGAGCTTAATACCATTCTTGAGAAACAATTCTCTGGCAATGCCGGTTCGCAAGCCAAAGCCATGGGTGGTACCAAAGTGGCCGCCGAGATTATGAATAACCTGGAAACCAGTGTCGAAGCGGAATTGATGGAGTTAATCAAAGAAGTCGACGAAGATATGGGTACCACTATTCAGGACCTGATGTTTGTCTTCGACAACTTAAAGGCGGTGGACGACCGTGGTATTCAGGCGCTGCTACGCGAAGTCTCTTCCGAGGTGCTTATCCTTGCACTCAAAGGCTCCGACGAAGAGCTCAAAGAGAAAATATTTGGCAATATGTCCAAACGTGCTGCTGAATTGCTGCGTGATGATCTGGAGGCCAAAGGCCCGGTCAAACTGAGCGAAGTAGAAGGGGCACAAAAAGAAATTCTGATTATTGCTCGTCGTATGGCCGATGCTGGCGAGATTGTTCTCGGCGGTGGCGGCGAAGAAATGCTGTAAAAGGAACACCGTGTGACTCGAATTCCTGCCGATAAAACCACGACTTTTTCTTCCTGGGCTATGCCAGAAGTGAAAGAGGGGCAAATCGTAAAAGTTGAAAAGCTAAAAGATCGCGGCCCCCGCGGTGAGCTGGTCAATGTCGACAAAGAAGAAATTATCTATAGCTCATTAACCGCCGCCCAGTTAGAAGAAATCTCTAACCAGGCCTATGAGGATGTGCGGCAACAAGCCTATCAGGATGGCCTTAAACAAGGGCAAGAGGACGGCTTTAAAGCGGGCCTTGATAAAGGGGCGCAAACCATTAAGCAGCAGGCTCAGCAACTCAATACAGCCGTAGCCAATATCTTTAGTTATCTACAAGGCCAGGATGATGAAGTCGAGCAGGCACTGGTCAATGTTGCCACCTGTATTGCCAGCAGCGTATTGCGCCGGGAATTGACGGTCGATGCCTCACATATTCGTGCCGTGGTGCAGGATGCTATTCGCTTATTACCGATCACGGCTGCCAATCTAACCGTTCACCTGAGTGAGCAGGACCACCAGTTTCTTGGCAGCGAGACCGATATCCCCGAACAATGGACGCTGCAAATTGACCGCACTCTAAAGCCCGGTGGTTGCCGTGTAACCAGCGAACACAGTGTGGTTGATTACACCCTTGAACAGCAGTTCCAGCAGACCGTCAACGCACTGGTTGAAAAGCGCTTTGCACAATTATCACCCCATGCCGAGGCGATGGTGGTTGACCATAATGCCTCCGCCTCCACACCACCGGAAGACGCCAGTTAATGGCGCCTTCACGCCAACCCTTTAGCGATCGCCTGGCCCATTATTCGGGAGAGGATGGCCTGCCTACACAGCCCTCTATTGCTGGCAAATTACTTCGCGTAGTGGGTATGACGCTGGAAGTCGTCGGTCTGGAACTCGCTATTGGTTGCCGCTGCCTGGTGCTTGGTGAGCAAGGGCGCTCGATCGAGGCAGAAGTCGTTGGTTTTACCGAGAGCAAATTGTTTTTAATGCCGATTGAGCCGGTGACCGGTTTAAAGCCCGGTATGCCAGTAGTGCCTGTGGCCTATGAAGATCGTGTACCCGTCGGTATGCAGTTACTGGGCCGAGTGATTGATGGTGCGGGTCGACCGCTGGATGGCAAAGGTGCGCTGGGCTGTGAAGATAGCATTGATATGCAGGCCGACTTAATCAATCCCTTGGAGCGTAAGCCGATCTCCACCGTATTGGATGTAGGTATCCGCGCGATCAATTCTGTACTAACCGTTGGCCGTGGCCAGCGCCTCGGTTTATTTGCCGGTAGTGGCGTGGGTAAGAGTGTGTTGCTGGGTATGATGACTCGCTTTACCGAGGCGGATGTTGTTGTTGTCGGTTTAGTGGGTGAGCGGGGCAGGGAAGTTAAAGAATTTATTGAGCAGGTGTTAGACGAAGAGGGTTTGGCGCGCTCTGTCGTCGTGGCTTCTCCGGCCGATGATGCGCCTTTGATGAGGATGCGTGCCGCCATGCTGGCAACGCGATTAGCGGAAAGCTTTCGTGATCAAGGCAAACATGTATTGCTACTAATGGATTCACTCACCCGTTATGCTCAGGCGCAACGGGAAATTGCTTTATCCATTGGTGAGCCACCGGCCACCAAGGGTTATCCGCCCTCGGTCTTTGCCAAAATCCCCCAGTTAGTCGAGCGGGCCGGTAATGACGTTGATGGTAAAGGCTCGGTCACCGCCTTTTATACCGTGCTGACTGAAGGTGATGACCTGCAAGACCCGGTAGCGGATGCGGCAAGGGCGATACTGGATGGCCATGTGGTGTTATCCCGTGCTCTGGCTGATGAGGGGCATTACCCGGCGATTGATATCGAAGGCTCTATTAGCCGGGCCATGCCCAATATTATTAGCCCTGAGCATTTACAGTCCGCCCAGCGTCTTCGTTATTTGTATTCACGCTATCAACAGAGTCGCGACTTAATTAGCGTGGGTGCCTATGTGGCCGGCAGTGATCCTGAAACCGATTTGGCGATTGAGCGGCTGCCCTCGATTAGAAACTTCTTACAGCAGGGTTTAAGGGAGTCATTTACGATGGCGGCCAGTGTGGCAGAGCTACAGACCGTATTGGCGCCCCCCAAAACGATGCAGGCAGACCCCGCTAGTCAGCAGGGTCGCGATTTGGCGATTGGCCGGTGATAGGTGGCTAGCATGAAACAGAAGCCCTCCCAGCGTTTACAAACCGTCCTTAAACTGGCGCAATTAAAAGAACAGGCTGCCGCAGAAAAGCTGGCGCAGAGTATGCGAGAAGTCGCTACCCAGCAGCAGCAAGAACAGCAGTTGACCGTTTACCGGAGCGAGTATAGTGAGCAGTTTAAAACCGTCGCTGAACAGGGTATGAGTGCAGCCAGGCTGGCTAACTACCAGCGTTTCTATGGCAATCTGGAAGCGGCGGGCAATACCCAGCGTGAGCGGGTTGAACTGGCCTCACAGCAGCAGGAGCAGGCCAGGGCGCTTTGGCAGCAGCAATATTCCCGGCAGCAGAATATGGATAAGTTGGTGCAGAACAAGCGTCAACAAGAAGAGCAGGAGGCCGATAATAAACTGCAGCGCGAGCAGGACGACCGCCGCCCCGTCCCTCCGGCAGAGTAAAACCCCACGCCGTTGGAAATAATTCACCTTATCGCCATAATTTATTGATTACATTATGTATTTTTAAATCTATGGTCTATTCTAAAAACAAACAAAAAGGGTGCCTGATGTAGGCTCCGACGTCCAATACTTGCTGGCAAGGCTTCCAGCGCTTACACGGAGATACACCATGGCCATCTCTTCATCATCTTCTGCTGATGCCAGTGAACTGACAATTAATATCGAAGGGCGTTTTGACTTTAGTTCCCATCAGGAATTTCGCCGCTCTTATGAAGTGGTGAGCAATAAGCCCGCCAGCTATATCATTGATATGAAGGCCACGTCCTATCTGGATAGCTCAGCGTTGGGGATGTTGCTATTGTTGCGCGACTACGCCGGTGGTGATAACTCCAATATCAGTATTGCTAACTGCAATGACGATGTGAAGAAAATCCTGTCTATCTCCAATTTTGAACAGTTGTTTAAAATTAGTTAGGCACAGCCAGTGTCCCCTGACACTGACTTACTATGAAAACGCCTGTCATGCCTGCCGAAGAAGCCCCGCCGCTGGCAAAAGCCAAAATCCTTATTGCGGATGATAGCGATACCGACCGTCTCGTACTGCAAACGATCCTAAAAAAACAGGGCCATGACGTTGTGGTAGCCAGTGACGGTATTGAGGCGATAGACGTCTTTAAGCAAGAGTGGCCGGGGATTGTCTTACTTGATGCCTTAATGCCCCGTATGGATGGCTTTGAGGCGGCAGAAATAATCAAGCAACTGGCGGGTGAAGAATTTATCCCGCTGATCTTTTTAACCTCATTACAGGAAGCCGATTCACTGGCTCGTTGCCTCGATGCCGGCGGTGATGACTTTCTTAGCAAGCCCTATAACAGCGTTATTTTAAAAGCCAAGATCAATGCCTTTGAGCGCATGCGAGAGATGCACCATACACTGGCACATCAGCGGGACGAAATCTACGCGCACAATAATCGCCTGTTGCGTGAGCAGGAGGTGGCCAAGCGGGTCTTCGACAAAGTTGCCCATGCCGGCTGTCTGGATGCCAGCAATATCCAATATGCACTATCGCCTATTGCCGTGTTTAATGGCGATGTCGCTCTGGCTGGGGTCAACCCTGCTGGCGACTTAATGGTGTTGTTAGGGGATTTTACCGGCCACGGTTTGGATGCGGCCATCGGTGCCATGCCTTTGGCGCAATCCTTTTACAGTATGTTGGAAAAAGGTTTTTCCATGCAGAATATTTTGCGTGAAATTAATCTTAAGCTGCATGAGATTTTACCGGTCGGTGTTTTTTGCTGTGCGCTGGTGGCCGAAATCGATTTTAAAAACCGCACCGTAAGAACCTGGAATGGTGGCTTGCCTGACTGTGTGATCTACCGTCCACGTACCCAGGAGTTGTTGCGCCTGGTCTCTCGGCATGTGCCGCTGGGTATCAAAGCCAATGTCGACTTTAGTGATGCGGTAGAAACCTATGAGGTTGAACCTGGCGACCGTTTATATCTGTGGTCCGATGGTATCCATGAGGCGGCCAATGAACGGGATGAAATGTTTGGTGAGCAGCGTTTGCATGAGGTGTTTAGTCGCAATCAGGAGCCAGAGAAACTCTTTCACGAAGTGAATATCGCGGTGAACTCCTTTATTTCTGAAGATAGTGTTGGCGATGATATTTCTTTAGTCGAAGTTGAGATTGTAGCGCCAGAAGACTTTAACGTTGACCAGCCGCAGTTTATTGGCGGCCAGCAGGCGGGCCCAAAAGATTGGTCTTTGCAGTATGAGTTGCGCCCTGAAACGCTGCGGGATTTTGATCCTTTGCCGATGTTGCTACATGTGCTGATGCATGTGCCATTTTTACGCAGTTTTGGTGGGCAGATTTATACTGCGATGACCGAGTTGTATACCAATGCCTTAGAGCATGGCGTGCTAAAGCTTGCGTCTGAGCTAAAGAACTCGCCAGAAGGTTTTGCTGGCTACTACCAAGAGCGGGAAAAACGCTTGCAGCAGCTAGACCAGGGCTGGGTGGTTATGGCGCTGGACTACAAAGGCACGATGACCGGAGGCAGGCTGAGCGTTACAGTTGAAGATAGCGGTGACGGTTTTGACTACCACGGCTTATTAGCCGGGAATGGCTCTGGTCAGGGTTACTCAGGGCGGGGCATTACCTTGTTGCAATCGATTTGCCACAGCGTCGAATACCTTGGCAGCGGTAATAAAGTCCGTGTGGTGTTTGTTTGGGGTGATCAATAGTCGCATCGACGAATATCACTATTTCGTCTACCCTGAGTACTATCAGGATATGACAACAACTATAAGAGGTTTACAGGATGGAGGCTAACCAGCATTTGGATCTGGACGCACTAAAAGAACTCCAGGCAGTGATGGGCGATGAGTTTTCTTTACTGGTCGAGACCTTTACCACCGACAGTATTCTACGGATCGACGGTATCAGGGAAGCGATTAGCGCACAGGACGCCGAAGCTATTCGTCGCGCAGCCCACAGCTTTAAAGGCAGTGCCAGCAATATGGCTGCCCCCAACCTCACCAATTTATGCCGCAGCCTTGAAGACCTGGGCCATAACGGTTCCACTGAGGGGGCCGAGCAATTGCAGCAGAGCATTATTGACGAGTATGAGCAGGTTAAATCCGCTTTGGAAACCCTGTAAATTGCCCTCGCTATATTACCGTCGCTGTTCCGACCTATCAGTATTTCCCTGATTCTTTTCCCGTGCCACTCAATGTTGGCAACTAAATTGCAATTACCTGCTTAAGTCGCGCTAATCGTTTAACTTATTTGGGATTTGCTATGAACTCCACGGGCCAGAATTTAGGTGTTAACCCCCTGATGGGCGTCACCGATACCGTTGCAAGCAGCGAAGCTGCAAAGTCGGTTTCAACACTTCCAGCTGATGATAAGTCATTAAAAAATCAAGGCTTTTCCGATATTATGGATGGCCAGCAGGAGCCTGCACAACCGGCGCTGACCACTGCAGCCGAGCCATCCGCTGAAGAATTGGCGGCACTTGAGCTAGCCAATATCAACGAAGTCTTCAGCACTGCACCCGCCAGCCCGAAGACATTATTTGCCGCCGATAGTGGCAGTCCTTTGCCCGTCGATGGCAGGAGTTTGCCGTCTGGCGAGACCGCTAAGGTGGTGACACCTGCGATAGCTGCGGCCACCGCAGCAGTAGAGCCAGACATACCGCTAACCACTGGAGTAAATACGCCGGCCATGGCGGATACACCGGCGCCGCCAAACCCTGCAGCCGTCGCGGCCACCACTGAGAGTCGCCCGCTGCAAGCAGGGGCTCAAACTAATGACGCGGTAAAACCGGCAGTGGTTGATACTCCCTCAGGGCTTAATCCTACAGCTGAACTAACAGCGGCACCCGTCGCTGCTGCAACAGCGACTCCGCAAGTCACAACCGCTGCGGCAGTGGCTCCCGTTGTGGCAGCCAATACGAATACCGCGAAGGCGGACGTTACCAAGACCCCAGCGGGCCTGAACCATGGTTTAGCGGCTGCTGCCGGTAAACCCGCCACGGTCAATGCTTCAGGTATTGCCGTTCCAGTAGTCCCCGCAGAACCGGTTATCACTGCAACCGTGGCAAGCGCCAGCGTTGAGGCCACCACAGAGGGCGTTAAGTCGGCCACATTGTCATCGTTGCAGGAATCACCACTGGGTCTGCGTATTAAGCCTCAAATGACCAATAACCCTTCGGGTATTGCGACTATTGAAACCGCGTTTACCGAAGCGAAAGAAGCATCAGCCCCCGCTGCCAGCGCAGTAGGCTCGCTATTGGGTGCGGAGGCGCCACAGGCTTATCGCAGCTCCAGCGAAACCAGTTTGCAAACCGCAGTGGCGGTACCGGTAGGCAAGCCGGGTTGGAGTGAAGGTGTGATGCAGCGTGTCATGTGGATGAGCGCGCAAAATATCAGCAAGGCTGAGATTGCCCTGGACCCACCAGAGCTTGGCCCGATGAATGTGAAAATCAGTACCAGTGGTGACCAGACCAGTGTGGTCTTTACCAGTAACCACGGTGCTGTTCGTGATGCTCTTGATCAGGGCCTGCCACGATTACGGGAAATGATGGAAAACCAGGGCGTCAACTTATCGGATGTCGATGTCTCGGACCAAAGCGCTTCTCAGCAGCGTGAGCAAGCCAATGCAGAAGAAGCCAGCGGTGAAAAGGGCAGTGACGGTGAATTGGCTGATGGTGCAGACCGTGCTGAGGGTGATACCGTGCTGGCGTCTAAACCCTTGTCGTTGGTGGATCAGTACGTTTAATTCGGGCAGGAGCGATTAAGGGAGGGTGGGCTTACAGGCTTATCCCTATACCCCAAGCGCTCCTGACAATCACAGGGATGGCAAAACCTCTGTCCCTGCAAGGCCTGCTCAACTCAGTGTGTTCTCGGGCTCTCTACTTTCCTCCGCAATCTTTTTTCCTATCAATAATCCATAAGCTAAACTTCCCTATAAGTGACAGAACCTTGTCACTGTTCAATTAACGATCTAAGTGATTGTTTTTAATAATATTTAATATAAATAACGGTGCTGGCACAGCTTTTGCTGCCAGTGGTTTAGTACGCAAAAAAGCGACGGAAGTTTGGCATGGCTGAAGAAAACGAAGATCAGGACGTAGAAGAAGTACCGGCAGAAAAAAAGCCGATGAGTGGCAAGACAAAAATGATCATTATGATCGTGGTGGGGCTGCTGGTTTTAGCCGCATCGATTGGCGGAACCCTGTTTGCACTGGGGTTCTTTGATAGTGATGAGGTTGATCTTGAACTGGGTGATGGCGATGAGGCGGTGGAGCAGGTTATTGATAACAAGCCCAAGCCTGCGATGTACTTCCCCATTAAGCCGGCTTTTGTGGTCAGTTTTCCATCGCGGGGCAAGCAGCGTTATCTGCAGGTGGATGTCACCGTTTTGACCCGTGAGATGGCCGTGTTTAACGCGATGCAAACACATATGCCATTGATCAAAAACCGCTTGGTGATGTTATTTGGCGGAGAAATATACGACGAACTGCAAACCGATGAAGGCAAAGAGTTGCTGCGTCAAAAAGCGTTGGAAACCTTGCAGCAAGTGATGCAAGACGAAATCGGCAAACCGGGTATCGAAGAAGTACTGTTTACCAACTTTGTGATGCAATAGTGCCTAACAATTATTGAAGAGGTTAACCATATAACGTGCAGGATCTGTTATCTCAAGATGAAATCGATGCCTTATTACACGGTGTTGACGAAGGCGATGTCGATACCGAGTCGGATGTCGAAGATGGCAGCGCGCAATCCTATGACCTTACCAGTCAGGACCGCATTGTTCGCGGTCGCATGCCCACCCTTGAAATGGTTAATGAGCGGTTCGCCCGCTATACCCGCATCAGCCTGTTTAATTTATTACGTCGTACCGCCGATGTTGCCGTTGGTGGTATCCAAATCCAGAAATTTGGTGAATACGTCCACACCCTGTATGTGCCGACCAGCCTAAATATGGTCAAGCTGCGGCCACTGCGTGGTACCGGTCTGATTATTCTCGATGCCAAGTTGGTGTTTAAGCTGGTGGATAACTTTTTTGGTGGCGATGGCCGTCATGCCAAAATTGAAGGGCGCGAATTTACACCTACTGAATTACGTGTGGTTGAAATGGTGCTGGAAGAAGCCTTTGTCGATTTACGCGAGGCCTGGAAAGCCATTCTTCCCATCGACTTTGAATTTGTAAATGCTGAAGTTAACCCCTCCATGGCCAATATTGTTAGCCCTAGTGAAGTCGTTGTGGTCAGTACTTTTCATGTTGAACTCGATGGCGGTGGTGGTGATATGCATATCACCTTGCCTTATTCCATGATTGAGCCGATTCGCGAAACCCTCGATGCCGGTTTGCAAACGGACGTTGATGATATTGATGAGCGTTGGGTGACGTCGCTACGTGAAGATATTATGAGTGCCACTGTGAATCTGGACTGCACCCTGGTGGAAAAAGAAATTACCTTGCGCGATATCCTAGAGCTACAGGAAGGGGATGTTGTGCCTATTGATATGCCGGAAAAACTGGTGGTGTTGGCCAATGGCGTACCAATGTTAGATGCCAAATTAGGCCAATCAAAAGGCAATTTGGCGTTACAGGTTATCGATAAAATTGATCGTAACGCGATGTAGCTAAGGCATAGGTTTAGTCTATAGCGTTGACAATATACAAAATCCGTTGATAAACAGAGAGTGGCTGGCTAAAGCCAGTAGGTGGAAAAAATGAGTGATGATGATAAGACAGATCAGGATGCCATGGCGGATGACTGGGCTGCGGCAATGGCAGAACAGGGCGATGAAGGAGGGCAGGATGATATTGATGCCGTATTGGCCGAGGCCAATGTTGATGTTCAGCCTGCACCAATGGATGAATTTGCGGCGACGCCCGCAACTGCAGTAGAAGGTGCCCCTGACCTGGATGTCATTATGGATATTCCGGTCAATATTTCTATGGAAGTGGGTAATACCGAAATCAGTATTCGCAATCTGTTGCAGCTTAATCAGGGCTCAGTGATAGAACTGGACCGTCTGGCAGGTGAACCATTGGATGTGTTGGTAAACGGCACATTAATCGCCCATGGTGAAGTGGTGGTGGTTAATGAAAAGTTTGGTATTCGTATGACGGATGTTATCAGCCCTTCAGAACGTATTAAAAAACTGCGGTAATGATTATGTGGTGCTGTCCGATGTGTCGACAGAGAGTAATAACTATACTTAGCCTTTTTGTGCTGCTCATCAGCTTCCCCCTGATGGCCGACGAGGCAACGGCAATACCGGCTGCTACTGAAACGGTGCCAGCGTATCCTGAAGTCTTTAGTTCAAAAGCGGCACCTGCGGCGACCGCTACTGCACAAGCTCATCAGGGGGCTGGTGTTGGTGCCGGTGTGGTCAATGCCGACCCCGTTACGGCTATTGCCGGCTTAGTATTAATTGTCTTTTTAATTATCACGATCGGTTGGTTGATTCGTCGAGTCGGTGGTGTGCCGATGATGGGCGGCCAGGCAATGAAGGTTAATGCCGTATTATCGCTGGGTACTCGTGAGAAGGTGGTATTGGTTGATATAGGTGATAAACAGGTATTGTTGGGGGTGGCTCCGGGCCGTATCTCGCATATCCAGAGCTTTGATGAACCTGTTGTTAGCAACACGGTTAACACGGAAAGCAGTGCAGACTTTTCTTCAACCATTAAAAATCTATTGCAGCAAAATAAGCGGGGAGGGCAGTCTTGATGTTGATGACCTTGCTTCGCCCCTTCGTCTTATTCTGTTTGTTGTTGCCCGCGGTGGCGTTGGGCCAGGTTGATGGATCGGTGGCGGCGACGGCACAGTCGATTACCGATGTAGCAGCGAAAGTAGCGCCCGGTATTCCCGCTATGACCGTGACTACCAATGCCAGCGGTGGTCAGGATTACACGGTCACTATCCAGATTCTAGCGATTATGACCGTGCTGACGCTGCTGCCGTCGGTATTGATGATGATGACGGCCTTTACCCGCGTGATTATTGTATTTGCCATTCTTCGTCAGGCGATCGGCCTGCAGAGCACACCATCGAACCAGATTATTTTAGGCTTATCTATTTTTCTCACCATTTTTATTATGCTGCCGGTGTTGGAAGAAGCTAACGAAACGGCTGTGCAGCCTTATATGAATGAACAGATGGGATC
Source organism: Oceanicoccus sagamiensis (assembly GCF_002117105.1). Classification (GTDB taxonomy): domain Bacteria; phylum Pseudomonadota; class Gammaproteobacteria; order Pseudomonadales; family Dasaniaceae; genus Oceanicoccus; species Oceanicoccus sagamiensis. The sequence continues at coordinate 3,405,848 of NZ_CP019343.1, forward strand.
ACTGGAAGCGATAGAGGCGGCCTCCAGACCTTTCCATAAGTTTATGTTGTCTCAAACCCGTGAAACGGATTTGGATTTGTTTATGCGCATCTCCAATACTACGGATGTTCAAACCCCGAAAGATACGCCGTTTTTTGTTTTGGCCCCGGCTTTTCTGACCAGTGAATTAAAAACCGCTTTTCAGATGGGTTTTGTTTTGTTTATTCCGTTTCTGGTTATCGATTTAGTGGTGGCCAGTGTGTTAATGGCGATGGGTATGATGATGCTGTCGCCGATTATTATTTCCTTGCCCTTTAAGATTATGATGTTTGTACTGGTTGATGGTTGGGCCATGATTATTGGTACTTTGGCTGCCAGTTATGGCTATTGACGAGGTGGTATGCAATGACACCTGATACGGTCGTTGATTTATTTCGTGAAGCGATGTTGCTGGTTATTCTGATTGTCTGCCTGATGGTGGTGCCCAGTTTGTTGGTGGGTTTGGCGATTAGTATTTTTCAGGCGGCTACGCAAATTAATGAACAAACGTTAAGTTTTTTACCCCGCCTTTTAACCACTATTTTTATGCTGATTTTATTCGGCCCTTTTATTCTTTCTGAAATTATCGACTTTACCACCAAGCTGGTAACCAGTTTGCCACTGCTGATAGGTTGATTGCGCGCTTATGTTTGCTCTCGAAAGCGCATTAATCAGTGGTTGGATGAGTTCGGTGCTGTGGCCGTTTTTTCGTATTGGCGGCTTTTTTTTGGCGGCGCCTATTTTTGGTACTCAGTTGGTCCCAGCTAGAACACGGATTGTGTTGGCGTTTTTGGTCACGATGATATTGGTGCCAAATTTGCCTGCTATGCCTGAGATGGACGCGCTGTCTATCCCTTCGTTTATTATTGTGGCGCAACAATTGCTGATCGGTATTGCTATGGGTTTTTCTATGCAATTGCTGTTGCAGCTTTTTGTGGTGGGCGGGCAAATTATTGCGATGCATATGGCCTTGGGTTTTGCCTCGATGGTGGACCCCAGTAATGGTGTTACGGTAACGGTACTATCGCAGCTCCATCTGATGTTGGTGACTTTGTTGTTTGTCTCTATGAACGGTCATCTGGCGATGATTGATGTGATGGTAGAAAGTTTTTATGCGCTGCCAGTAGGCGGTATGTTTATTAGCGATAATATGTTGATGGAATTAGCGGGCAGGGCCAGTTGGATGTTTAGCAGTGCCTTGTTATTGGCTCTGCCAGCGATTGCCTCATTGATGGTGATTAACTATTCCCTGGGTATTGTTACCCGAGCGGCTCCCCAGTTAAATATCTTTGCGCTGGGTTTTCCTTCTATGTTGATTATTGGTTTGATCATTATTTATATTATTTTGCAGGGTTATGTGCCTTTATTTGATCGCTTTACTCGTGAGGCTTTGGATTTGATGGCGTTTTTGGTTACGCCTTAGTTGTTTGGTTGTCTGGATTGGTTGCAGGAGTGAGTGAGGGGGCTGGTTTCAGGGGGCGCTGTAAACCATCCCTGGGCGCTCGGAAAAATGCATCCCTGCATTTTTACGCCCCTGAAACCAGCCCCCTCACTCACTCTTCATGTTCACGTAGCTATTCGAGTGTAAAAACTCAATGTATTCGTAAACCAAAAACTTTGAAAGAAATAGAAAATGTGACACCCCACCTCAGCTCGTTCCAACAGTATCTACTAGCCACACCATAAGCCATGGCACAACTCTTGCTCTCTGCTCATATACCGGCAGCCTTTTGGCACATGCCCACCCAATACTACAGAGACCACCGTGGCAGAGAACGAGAACGGTCAGGAAAAAACCGAAGAAGCGACCCCCAAACGGTTGGAAAAGGCCCGTGGCGAAGGGCAGGTCGCTCGCTCCAAAGAGTTAACGACGACGCTGGTATTATTGGCGGGTGTGGGTGGCTTGATTACGCTGGGCGGTGATCTTGGTCATGCGCTGATGAATTTTATGCGGTTTAATTTTACCGTTTCCCGCGAAGCCGTCTTTGATACTCAGCTAATGATGCTGCATCTCAGTGATACCACCTATGCGGCGATTGAAGCCTTGCTGCCTTTTTTTGGGGTGGTGGTGGTGGCCGCTTTGGTGGGGCCTACTGCACTGGGTGGCTTCTTGTTTAGTGGTAAAGCGCTGGCTCCCAAACTTAGCCGAATGAATCCGATTAAGGGCATTCAGCGCATGTTCTCCATGAACTCGCTGGTGGAGTTGATTAAATCGATTGGCAAAGTGGTTTTGGTGGGCTCGGCAGCCATTGCCATGTTGATGCTGTTCTATTCCGAGATACTGGGTCTGTCGACGGAAAATCTTAAGCCTGCGCTGGAGCATATGTTAACCATTATTGCCTGGTCGATTTTGGCGGTCAGTGCCTCCATGATTTTTATTGCCGCTATCGATGTTCCCTACCAGATTTTTGACCACAGTAAAAAAATGAAAATGACCCTTCAGGAAGTCAAAGATGAAATGAAGGATACCGAGGGTAAGCCTGAAGTGAAGGGCAAGATTCGTCAGTTGCAACGGGAAATGGCCCAGCGGCGGATGATGGAAGCGGTGCCCGAAGCGGATGTGGTTATCACCAACCCTGAGCACTTCTCTATTGCCCTGAAATACGATGTAGATGGCGGGGGCGCGCCGATGGTATTAGCCAAGGGTGTAGATTTTATGGCGATTAAAATCCGTGAAATTGCCAAAGCTCACGACATTATGATTTTGGAAGCGCCACCTCTGGCCAGGGCGATTTACTTTACCACTGAACTGGACGAAGAGATTCCGAGTGCCTTGTATTTGGCGGTGGCACAGGTTCTGGCCTATGTATTCCAGCTTAAGGCGCATAAGGATGGCAAGGGCAGAAGGCCCAAGCCGCTGGCGGAGATTGTGGTACCCCGCGAAGCTCAGTATGACGTAGAGGGTAACCCGGCCCCGGAGCAATAAATCGTAGCGCCGGGTTAAAACTGGAAGGATTCTTGCAATAAGGATAATAACCGGGAGATTGTTGGCCAAAACCGACAATTTATTAACGCTTTAGATACCGTGATGGCAGCGACGTTTAGCAGTATGCCTCACAGTCAGTGGTAAACAACCAATAATGAACGTCACAAATAATCAGGCATTTAGTCTTAAAGCGTTAACTCAAAGTAATTTGGGTGTCCCTGTGCTGCTGCTGACCATTCTCGGCATGCTGACTCTGCCTGTTCCCCCCTTTCTATTGGATGTGTTTTTCTCGTTTAATATTGCCCTGGCCATTGTCGTCTTGCTGGTGGCTGTTTATGCCTTGCGCCCGCTGGATTTTGCCGTTTTCCCAACGGTGCTCTTAGTGGCTACCTTGTTGCGCTTAGCGTTGAATGTCGCTTCTACCCGAGTGGTGCTGTTAGATGGCCATCAGGGGGGGGATGCCGCGGGTAAAGTTATCCAATCCTTTGGTGAGGTGGTGATTGGCGGTAATTATGCCGTGGGTCTGGTGGTGTTTTTAATTCTGGTGATTATCAACTTTGTGGTGGTCACCAAAGGTGCCGGTCGAATCTCCGAGGTGAGTGCTCGATTTACTCTGGATGCGATGCCCGGCAAGCAGATGGCTATCGATGCGGATTTAAACTCAGGGCTGATCGATCAGGATCAGGCCAGAAACCGCCGTCAGGAAATTGCCAGCGAAGCCGACTTTTATGGCTCGATGGATGGTGCCAGTAAATTTGTTCGTGGTGATGCTGTTGCCGGTATATTGATTTTATTTATTAATATTATTGGTGGTTTGGCCATCGGTATGGTGCAGCACGAATTAGAATTTTCCCGTGCGATGGAAGTTTACTCGCTGTTAACCATCGGTGATGGTTTGGTCGCGCAAATTCCAGGCTTATTGCTTTCTACGTCCGCGGCGATGATGGTTACCCGTGTGAGCGACTCCAAAGATATGGGAGAGCAAATCACTGGGCAAATGTTTAGCTCACCTAAAGCCTTGATCGTCACCGCGTCTATTTTAGGTTTTATGGGTATTATCCCCGGTATGCCTCATGTCGCTTTTTTATCGCTGGCAGCCATTATTGGCGGCATAGCGTATGTGATTACACAGCGTAAAGAGCAGGTTGAAGTTGAGCGGGTTGCCGCAGAGCGCACCGAGAAAGTTCAGGCTCAACAGGAGCAGCAGGTTCAACAGGCGCAAGTGCCTGAAATTGGTTGGGATGATGTGCAGCCTGTAGATGCTATTGGCTTGGAAGTGGGTTATCGATTAATTCCTATGGTTGATAAAGCGCAGGGTGGGGAGCTACTCAGCCGAATTAAAGGTATTCGTAAAAAGCTGTCGCAGGAAGTGGGTTTTTTAATTCCTTCGGTGCATATTCGCGACAATCTGGATTTAACCCCAACGGCTTACCGGATTACCTTAACGGGTGTTACTGCCGGTGAGGCAGAAATTTATCCCGACCGTGACTTGGCGATTAACCCGGGGCAGGTATTTGGCAAATTGGATGGTATTCCAACCGTCGATCCGGCGTTCGGTTTAGAAGCCCTTTGGATTGACCCCTCGCAAAAAGATCAGGCCCAGACCTTGGGTTATACCGTGGTCGATGCCAGTACGGTGGTGGCCACCCATATTAACCAGCTGCTACTCAAACACACCCATGAATTACTGGGCCACGATGAAGTGCAGCAGATGCTGGATATGCTGGCCAAGCATTCACCCAAGTTAGTGGAGCAGCTGGCGCCGGAAATCGTGCCGATGAATGTCTTGCTGGGGGTAATGAAGAACTTGCTGATGGAGCAGGTGCCCATTCGGGATTTAAGAACGATTGCTGCCGCGGTCTCGGCCAATGTAAATCTCAGTCAAGATCTTGGCGCTTTAACCGGTGCGGTGCGGGTGGCTTTGCGTCGCAGTATTGTACAAAACATCTATGGAAACGACGCGGTACTGCCGGCTATAGCACTGGATCCATCAATGGAACAGTTATTGCTTAAGTCAGTACATCAGGCGCAACAAAACGGGATTACTGACGATATTATTTTAGAGCCGGGGCTGGCGGAGAAGTTACAGACCGCACTGGCTGAAGCCTCGCAAAAGCAAGAGATGGCGGGCAAGCCTTCGGTGTTATTGGTATCGGCACCTCTGCGCCATGTATTGGTTAAGTTTATTCGTTACAGCGCGGTTGACATGCAGGTGTTGTCTTATGCAGAAATACCGGATGACAAACAAATTACTATAGAAAGTACGGTTGGCTAACAACAGTGGGTTAAGAAGGGGTCTTAAACAATGCAAGTGAAACGTTTTGTCGCAGCCAATATGCGTCTGGCGCTGAATATGGTGCGGGAAGAAATGGGCCCTGAAGCCGTGATCTTATCCAATAAACGGGTGCCGGATGGGGTGGAAATTTTAACCGCTATTGACTCTGCGGATATCGCTCCCTCGCAGTCGTCAGAGTCAGCCACTGCTGCCAATCCTTTTCAGCAAGCGCAGGACTATCGGCCACAACAAGCTAAGCCGACAGAGCAAAAACCCAGCAAGTTAGAGATTGAAGTCGAGCGTATGCAAAACGAAGCCAAGGCGCGGGCAGAAGCTTTAGCGGCAACCTTGTCGGAGAAAAACCGTGAGATGCTAGCGCAGGCGATTAACACCGATCAAATTCCAGAGGCTGCACTTGATGAGGTCGGCCAGACGAGTGAGTCATCTTCGTTTGAGCAAATGATGTCGCAGGCGGTGGACGAACAAATTAAAACCCCTGAAGAAACCGCCCAGCCAAATTTCTCGCAAGCCTCCTCGGTCAATACGGCTGAGCAAGATCCACAGTTGGTGCAGATGCGTCAGGAACTGCAGTCCATGCGCGACCTGTTGGAACAGCAATTATCCTCTATGGCCTGGGGGCAGTTTAATCAGCAAAATCCGCAGCAGGCGAGTTTGTGGAAACGCTTAAAACGTATGGGGGTTGGCGCTGTGCTCGCCGATCAATTACTGGCCAAGCAGACCCGTATTGGCAGCGAGGGTGATAGCGGCGGTGTCTGGCAGTCGATGATGACCGACCTGTGCCAGCAACTACCCACGGTAGATAATGACTTAATCAGCGACGGCGGTGTTTTTGCCTTTGTTGGGCCGACAGGTGCCGGTAAAACCACCACCATTGGTAAACTGGCCGCCCGGTATGTGCTGGAAAACGGGGCTGATGATGTTGCTCTGGTAACCACTGATACTATGCGTATTGCCGCCCATGAACAGCTGCGTACATTTGGTCGTATCTTAAATGTGCCGGTGAGTATCGTCGATAAAAATAATAGTCTGGAACGTGTCTTGTATTCATTGCGCCACAAAGCTCTGGTACTGGTGGATACCGCCGGTCTGAACCGCCAGGATGCACGGCTAAAACCGCAGCTAGCCAGCCTGAATGAAATTGGCCAGCGCTTAAAAACCGTGCTGGTGATTCCTACCACCAGTCAGGCCGAAGTGATTAAAGCGGCTTACCATACTTATAAAACCGATAACCTCAGCAGCTGTGTACTGACCAAACTGGATGAAACCGCCAATTTAGGTGAGTCATTAAATCTGGCTATTGATAAATCCTTGCCGGTCGCCTATAGCACCCATGGGCAGGGCATTCCTGATGATATTACGGTCGCTAACCCAAGCAGCCTGGTACGTTCAGCCATTGAGTTGGCCAAGCATATCAGCACCGATGATGAGGCCATGGCCGATGAAATGTCAGCCTTATCGAAAAACCAGGCGCTGATGGCGACCAGCTAGCGCAGTGCACGAATTCGGCGGTAAACGCTGGGCTACTGGAGTTTTGCAGCCTTAGCAGCTATAAACACAGTGGCAAACCTAAAAAAGCTTTAAATATCAGCTTATTGGGCAAGACTTTTGTATAGATGCAGCGCTGTTGGTGTACAATGCGACAAACTAGCGATGCTAGGACTGATACAAGCAGTAGCTATAAAAATATAAATAGGAGCAGGTTCAGGCGATGAGTAGTACTCACCCCGTACAAGTAATTGCTGTTACCGGTGGTAAGGGGGGCGTTGGTAAATCCAATGTCTCTATTAACTTAAGTGTCTGTCTGGCAGGAATGGGACGTCGCGTCGCCTTGCTGGATGCGGATTTAGGTTTGGCCAATATCGATGTATTGCTGGGTTTACGTCCCAAGCGCAACCTTGAAGATGTACTGGCTGGCGAGTGTTCCTTAACCGATATTATGCTCACCGGCCCCGGTGGTATTCGTATTATTCCCGCTTCTTCCGGTACTCAGCGTATGACCATGCTGGGTTCTATGGAGCATGCCGGCCTGATCCATGCCTTTAGTGAAATCAGCGAACAAATCGATGTGTTAGTTATCGACACCGCGGCGGGTATTTCCGACTCGGTCATCAGCTTTGTTCGCGCCTCACAAGAGGTGTTAGTGGTGGTCTGTGATGAGCCTTCATCGATCACCGATGCCTACGCTCTGATTAAATTACTCAATAAAGACTATGGCGTTGACCGTTTTCGGGTGATCGCCAATATGACACGTTCGACCCAGGAAGGTCGTAATCTCTATAATAAGCTCACTCAGGTCACCGATCGCTTTCTCGATGTGACACTGCAATATGTGGGTAATATCCCTTTTGACGAATCGGTGCGCAAGGCAGTACAACGCCAGCGTCCAGTCGTTGAACTCTCTCCTCGTAGCAAGGCTGCTCTAGCGTATAAACAATTAGCAGAAAAAGTTGATCTTTGGCCTTTGCCCTCTACGCCGCGTGGACATTTAGAATTCTTCGTGGAGCGTTTAGTGCAGGGTGTTTCCGGGCAGCAATAATGCCGTTGTCTGAAGGGCTCGCCATGTATAGCACAGTTGAAAAATCCTCCATGGATGATGTTGTTGAACAATACGGACCACTGGTCAAACGTATTGCCCATCATCTATTGGCGCGTATGCCCGCAAGTGTTCAGGTTGAAGACCTTATTCAGGCTGGCTTAATTGGCCTGTTAGAAGCCGCCCGTAACTACGATGCCTCCAAAGGCGCCAGCTTTGAAACCTATGCCGGTATTCGTATCCGTGGCTCGATGATCGACGATGTTCGACGCGGAGATTGGGCGCCGCGCTCAGTGCACCGCAACTCCCGTCGCGTCTCTGAAGCCCTGCGCAATGTGGAGACCCGGCTGGGCCGTGATGCCAGCGACCAGGAAGTGGCCGCCGAGCTGGATATCCCGATAGAAGATTACTACCACATGTTACAGGACTCAGCCTCCAGCAAGCTATTTAGCTATGACGAGCTGATCAGTGGTGATGACCGCCCTGAGGAACAGCTGCCCAGCGCCACCGCCAACCCCTTGGAGGGTATCGAAAGTGACGCGATGCGCCAGGGTTTGGCCAAGGCCATCGGCACCTTGCCGGAGCGGGAGCGGCTGGTATTGGCCCTGTACTACGATGAAGAACTGAATTTAAAAGAAATTGGCCATGTTTTGGGGGTAAGTGAGTCCAGAGTGAGCCAAATTCATAGCCAGGCGGCCCTGCGCCTGCGCAGCAGAATGGTCGATTGGCAGCAATCCCCGACTGCAACGGCCTAAGTGGATTCAAGAGCCGATTTAAAATTCCCGACACCCAATCTATACAGTTTTCCGGCCATTGGCCGATAAGCTTTAAGTTGGTGAGATAAATACATAATTTTTCTATGAAAATCGCAATAAAAGTTGCGATAAAGTCGCCAGAATACTGGATACCCCAAGATCTGGGGCTAGACTAACTAAGTAGTGAAATTTGTACAGCAGAGCCAAATATAACGCTGGAGGTAGCTTTGGACAAAGATATGAAAATTCTTATTGTTGATGACTTTTCAACAATGAGGCGAATCATCAAAAACTTATTGCGTGATTTGGGGTTCACCAACACCTCAGAAGCCGACGATGGCCAGACCGCATTACCGATGTTGCAAAACGGCAATTTCGACTTTCTGGTGACCGACTGGAATATGCCGGGAATGACGGGTATTGAACTACTCAAGGCCGTCCGTGCCGATGACCGCTTAAAAGATATGCCTATTTTGATGGTTACCGCAGAAGCCAAGCGTGACCAGATCGTAGAGGCCGCACAAGCGGGCGTTAATGGTTATGTGGTGAAGCCCTTCACCGCGGCAGTTCTGAAAGAAAAGATCGAGAAAATCTTTGAGCGAGTTGATGGCTAGCCCAGCCCGCTAGACCACTCCAAAAGCCACTGACGCAAGGTATAACTACTCCATGTTGGGACAAGATCAAAGCAATCCGCCTGATGAAATGTGGGATGAGCTCAAAGGCCGTGCCCGTACTCTTATCGAAAAGCTGGAATCCGGTGACTTACCCGGTGCCACCACCGCGATTGAAGAGCTAAACGAAGCCCGTGACCGCAGCATCTACCGTGAAGTCGGCAAACTAACCCGTGGCCTGCACGATGCCATTGTCAATTTTGATATCGGTGAGCCCTCCACCAGTAATGCTGATGGCGATACCGAAGAGTCACAAATGGCCAATGCTCAGGATCGCCTGGATTATGTGATTAATCTAACGCAGAGTTCTGCCGATAAGACTATGGACATGGTAGAAGAGGGTATCCCTCTGGCTACCGAGATGGGCGAAAAAGCGGTGTCCCTGCGTGAAGATTGGGGCCGTTTAGTGAAAGGTGAGATGAATGAGGAAGAGCTTCAGGACCTCTATCACCGTATCGACCAGTATTTAGCGCTGACCGGTGATAGCTCCAGTCAGCTCAGTGAAAAATTAAATACCATCTTGCTGGCGCAGGACTTTCAGGATCTAACCGGTCAGGTGATCAAGAAAGTGATTAGCCTGGTGCAGGATGTTGAAGTGCGTCTGGTAGAGCTGATGCGGGTGGCTGGTCAAGTTGAAGAACTGACCGGCATCGTGCGCAGCGCTGAAGAAATAGCCGCTGACGGCGCAGTGCCAGAAGGGCTGGACTCTGAGGCCGAAGGGCCGCAGCTGAATGCCGATAAGCGCGATGATGTGGTTTCCGGGCAGGATGATGTTGATGACCTGCTATCAAGTTTGGGCTTCTAACAAGAGTCTCAACCTACTATTTTAAATACGAAACATTTGGTTTGCTGGGGAGTAGTGAATGTTCGGTGAAGACGAAGAGATACTTCAGGATTTCCTGGTTGAGGCCGGGGAAATTTTGGAGCAATTGTCTGAACAGTTGGTTGACCTGGAACAGCGTCCCGACGACGTTGATCTTCTCAATGCCATTTTCCGTGGCTTTCATACGGTTAAGGGTGGCGCCGGTTTCCTACAGCTCAATTCCCTGGTGGACTGTTGTCACGTTACCGAAAACCTGTTTGATATTCTCCGTAACGGCCAGCGCAGTGTTACCCCTGAACTGATGGATGTGGTGCTGCAGGCGTTAGACGCTGTTAACGCTATGTTTGAACAGGTGCAAGGTGGTGAAGACCCCGAAGCCGCCGACCCCGCATTACTAGCCAGCCTTGAAGCTTTGGTTAAAGGCGATGATGCTGCAGCCGCAGCACCGGCTGCTGCCCCCGCAGCTGCTGAGCCTGAGGGTGATATCACCGATGCTGAATTTGAACAATTTTTAAGTGCTATTGCCGAGCCCGGTGAGGGTGAGGCGCCAGCATCAGCGGCTGCACCAGCACCAGCACCGGCCGCCGCAGCCAGCGACGGTGACGAAATCACCGATGATGAGTTTGAATCGCTACTCGACGAAATACATGGCAAGGGTAAGCATGGTGGCACTCCCGCCGAGGCTGCCGCCGCTCCAGCACCGGCGGCTGCTCCAGCTGCCGCGGCTGAGAATAGCGATAGTGATGAAATCACTGATGACGAATTTGAAGCCTTGCTGAACGACTTACATGGCGGCGCCGCTCCCGGCTCCTCCAAGGCCAGTGAATTTGCTGCCGCCAAACAAGGTTCAGTGGCTCCAACCCCAGCTGCTGGTGGGGCTGGTGGTGGCGACCTTATTGATGATAATGAATTTGAAGCGCTGCTAGATCAGCTACATGGCAAGGGTCAGGGCCCAACGGTTGCCGCCTCAGGTGCTGCGGCTCCAGAACAAGCTGCGGCAGCAACACCGCCACCTGCGGCTAAAAAGCCGGCGCCTGCAACAAAACCCCCGGCAGAGAAAAAAGCCCCAGCGGCCAAAGCCCCTGCCGAGAAAAAAGCTGCTCCAGCGAAAAAGGCCGCCTCAAAAGATGGAGCCCCCGCCGCAGAAGCCACGGTCCGAGTGGATACCCAGCGTCTTGATGACATTATGAATATGGTGGGTGAGCTGGTACTGGTGCGTAACCGTCTGGTTCGTCTGGGTGCGAAAAGCGGCGATGAAGTCATGACCAAAGCGGTTTCCAACCTCGATGTTGTAACCGCTGATTTGCAAACGGCAGTCATGAAAACCCGTATGCAACCGATCAAAAAAGTCTTTGGTCGTTTTCCTCGCGTGGTCAGGGATTTGGCCCGTAACCTGAAAAAAGAAATTACCCTTGAATTAGAAGGGGAAGAGACTGATCTGGATAAAAACCTGGTTGAGGCGCTGGCCGATCCGCTGGTTCACCTGGTTAGGAACTCCGTCGATCACGGTATTGAAATGCCGGATGATCGTGAGAGTGCTGGCAAGCCACGAGTGGGCAAAATTGTATTGGCAGCGGAGCAGGAAGGGGACCATATCTTACTGTCTATCACTGATGATGGCGGCGGTATGGACCCGAATATGCTACGCCAAAAGGCTATAGAAAAAGGCCTTTTTGACGAAGATGCCGCAGCCCGTTTAAGCGATAGCGAATGTTTTAATATTATCTTTATGCCCGGTTTTTCCACCAAAACCGAAATCTCCGATGTCTCTGGACGAGGCGTGGGGATGGATGTAGTAAAAACCAAAATCACCCAATTAAACGGCTCGGTTGAAATTACCTCGAAAGTGGGTGAGGGCACCCGTTTAGAAATTAAAGTGCCATTAACTCTGGCGATTATGCCGACCTTAATGGTGATGTTAGGTGATCAAACCTTCGCTTTCCCACTGGTCAGCGTCAACGAAATTTTCCATATGGATCTGACTCGCACCAATGTGGTGGACGGTCAGGAAGTGGTGACGGTCAGGGACAAAGCACTGCCGCTATTTTATTTGAAGCAATGGCTGGTTGATGGCGCTCATGCTACTGAGCCTGCCGAAAGCGCCCATGTGGTTATTGTGACGGTGGGCACACATCGAGTCGGTTTTGTGGTTGACCAATTGATTGGTCAGGAAGAAGTGGTTATCAAACCTCTGGGTAAAATGTTGCAAGGTACGCCGGGCATGGCGGGTGCAACCATTACTGGTGATGGTCGTATTGCGTTGATTCTTGATGTGCCGAGTATGCTAAAACGCTATGCAGGCTAGATCATTTAACAGTTGAGTTAAGAGGTAAGGAATGACGGTTTCCGTCTTAGTGGTTGATGACTCCGGATTTTTTCGCCGCAGACTGGGTGAGATGATCAATGGGTTTGACGGTTTAAAAGTTGTTGGCGCCGCCAGCAATGGCCGTGAAGCGATAGATATGGTTTTAAAACTAAAACCTGATGTCGTGACTATGGATTACGAAATGCCGGTGATGGATGGTATTACCGCCGTACGGCATATTATGGAGCAGTGCCCAACCCCCATCTTAATGTTCTCATCCCTAACCTATGAAGGTGCCAGGGTTACATTGGATTCCTTAGAGGCCGGCGCAGTTGATTACCTGCCCAAAAATTTTGAAGAAATCTCTAAAAGCTCGGCGGTACTCAAGAAAAAATTAGCGGAAAGAATTTTAACAGTAGCCGGTGCTGGTAAGGGCAATGCCTTAAAAAGCTCGATGGCCCCTGCACCAGCTGCTAAAACCGCTGCACCGGCTCCAGCCCCGTCACCAACACCCGCGACAGCGGCTAAACCGGCAGCCCCTGCAAGACCCGTATCCCCCAGAAATCGGCGACAGGATTTTGAGTTGGTAGCGATAGGGACTTCGACCGGTGGCCCCGTTGCCTTACAAAATGTATTAACCCAGTTGCCGGCAAGTTTTCAGTTGCCCATTGTGTTGATTCAGCATATGCCTTCAACCTTTACCGCAGCCTTTGCGGAGCGCTTAAATTCACTGTGCAAAATCAGTGTTGTCGAAGCCAAAGACGGCGACACCTTGCGTCCCGGTGTTGCTTTGTTGGCTCCCGGTGGCAAGCAGATGATGATTGGCAAAGGCGGCAGAATAAAAGTTTTACCCGGTGATGAGCGGTTAAATTATAAACCCTGTGTCGATGTTACTTTTGGGTCGGCGGCCAATGCCTTTAGCAATAAAGTACTGGCTATTGTATTAACCGGAATGGGTTCTGACGGTTGTGAAGGCGCAAAATTATTAAAACAAAAAGGCGCAAAAGTTTGGGCGCAAGATGAACAAACGTCGGTTATTTACGGTATGCCGATGGCAGTTGCCAAAGCCAATCTTACCGATGAGGTGCTGCCTCTGTCCAAGATTGGCCAGCGCCTTAGTGAAATAGGTTAGGGTGCCGTTATGGATATCCTAAGTATTATTGGTGTTATTCTCGGCTTTGCGGCCATTATTGGTGGCAACTATCTGGAGGGTGGCACCATCGCTGCCCTGATTAATGTACCCGCGGCCATTATTGTTATTGGTGGTACTCTGGGGGCGGCCATGCTGCAAACACCCTGGACGGGTTTAAAATTAGCCGTCAATCGCCTGTCATGGGTATTTTCTCCACCGACATTGGCCTTTAATCAAGGTATCGATAAAGTTGTGCGTTGGGCTATCGCTGCTCGCAAAGAGGGCTTGTTAGGTCTGGAAGCGATTTCAGAAATGGAAAGCGACTTTTTTGCTCGCAAAGGCCTGCAACTGCTCGTTGATGGTAGTGAGCCAGAAAATATTCGTAGCATTATGGAAGTTGAATCCCTGCTATTAGAGCAGCGCGATGTGGATGCGGCTAAATTTTATGAAAGCATGGGAGGCTATGCGCCTACCATTGGTATTATTGGTGCGGTAATGGGTTTGATTCAGGTGATGAGCAACCTGTCGGACCCCAGCAAATTAGGTTCCGGTATTGCTATTGCTTTTGTCGCTACCATTTATGGGGTTGGCTTTGCGAATTTATTACTGCTGCCGATTGCCAGCAAGTTGCGCAACCTCGCCAGAATGGATGCGCAGTTCCGTGACCTGATTATTGAAGGCATTATCTCCATAGCCGAAGGTGAAAACCCAAGAGCGATTGAGCTTAAGCTCAACGGTTTTCTGCATCGTTAGGAGGGCCAGTGGCACGTCGCCGGATAGTTGAAGAACCTGTAAGTCACGAACGTTGGCTAGTATCCTACGCCGACTTTATCACCCTATTGTTTGCTTTTTTTGTGGTGATGTATTCCATCTCGCAAGTGAATGATGGGAAATATAAAGTGCTATCCAGTACTTTGTCAGAAGTCTTTACCACCACTCAAGTAGTCTCCACCAATAATCCGGAGCGTACCCTTGATCCTTTTCAGGTTGGCGAAATCGTCAAGTCCAATCCGCAAAGTTTTATTGAAATGGAGATGGGCAATGCCCTGATTGAAAACCAATCCGAGAGTAATGAGGAGGGCAGGGACTCGCAACCGATTGAAGGGGGCTTTCCCTCAGAGTTTGAACAAATCAATGTGCAAATTGACCAGGCCTTTGGTGATTTAATTCGCGATGAAAAAATTACCATCCGCGGCAATGAAGAATGGTTAGAAGTCGAACTAAAGTCCTCCCTATTATTTTCCAGTGGTGATGCCACTTTAAGTACGCCGGCATTGGAATTGCTAGGCAGTATTGCCGAGATACTAAAAGGGCAGAGCAGCCCCATTAGAGTAGAAGGCTTTACCGATAACCAGGCGATTAATACACCGCGCTTTCCCTCCAACTGGGAGCTGTCCACCGCCAGGGCTTCCTCCGTCGTTCAGTTATTTATTGAAGAGGGCGTTGATCCCGGCCGCCTTGCTGCTATCGGTTATGGTGAGTTTCAACCGGTCAGTGATAATGACACCGCACAGGGGCGTGCAGAAAATCGGCGGGTGGTGTTAATGATTTCCAAAACCAATGAATTGCGGCCGGAATTAAGAACCGTAACCTCCACTGAAGACTTATTAAAACGCTCTGAGCAGGAAGCGGCATCGGCGGCAGCCAATACGGGTATCGAGATTATTATCCCGGGTGTTAATAACCCAGAACAAACAGCAGAACCAGCTGTTGCAGCACCGCCCGCTGATCCGCTGCAAGGGGTAAGAACCATTGAGCTGGATGATGGTGGACTATTGTTTACCAATGATGCGCCAAGAGATGAGTAAGCAAACTATCGTTCCCACCTTTGCAGATTTTAGCGTAGGTGTTTTAAGCCCGATAGTAGGGTGGATTATAATCCACCAAGCCCAGCCCAGAGCCGCTATAAATGGTGGATTATAATCCACCCTACGACTTGAGCTGATCTTAAGTATTTCTCTTACAGCAATGCGGCTGGGTGAGAATGACAGATTAACGTGTGGCGGGAATACAGCATAGGTTCCGATGGCAAGGAATTTGCTTTATCCTAGGCAACACTAAGCTCGTGTTTATTAATGACGGGTATTTGACAGCGATCAGGGGATCTACATGCGCGTTTGGGCAGTGGCAAATCAAAAAGGAGGCGTGGGTAAAACCACTTCGGCTGTGACCTTGGGTGGTCTATTGGCTGATCAGGGACATAGGGTATTGCTACTTGATCTTGACCCTCACGGCTCTATGACCAGTTATTTTGGTTATGACCCCGACAGCCTGCAAAAAAGCAGCTTTAACCTGTTTACCGATGATGAGCTGACTGTGGCTGATATCGATAGCCTGCTATTAACCACACCCGCCGAGAACCTGACGCTGTTGCCCTCCAGTATGGCCCTGGCCACCGTTGAACGCCGTGCTGCCGCTGAAGGCATGGGCTTGAAAGTTGCCAAGGCACTGGCGCTGGTCTGGGATAGCTATGATTATGTGTTGATTGATAGCCCACCAGTACTGGGTGCATTAATGATTAATGCGCTGGCCGCCAGCGAGCGTTTATTGGTTCCGGTACAGACCGAATTCCTGGCCTTAAAGGGCCTGGAGCGGATGATTCGCACCATTACCATGGTGACCCGTTCACTGAAAAAAGAACTGAACTATTTGGTGGTTCCCACCATGTTTGACCGTCGTACCCAGGCTTCCGTCAAATCCCTGCGCACTATGCGTAATACCTATACCGATACTATCTGGGCTTCTATGATCCCGGTAGATACCCGCTTTAGGGATGCCAGCCGTGAAGGGCAGACCCCTTCCCAGTATGACCCTCAATCCCGTGGTGTTACTGCGTACAAAGCCCTGCTAAAATTCCTGTTAGCACAACAGGAGCAACGCCTGCGCGCCTAATTTGGGGCCAGTTGGCGTATAATCACCGTTATGAGCAATCCTCCCGATAACAATGACAGCGAACAGGAGTCTGTGCAGGACTATCTGGACCTGTTATTAATGTCGGCCACGGAAAAACCCGAGACTCAGATAGAGGCGGTTGCCACGGATGTAGTTGCCAACAATGTCACCCCTTTTACCGGTTCCTCCCGCAGACCCAGAACCTCCTCGGTTCACTCCCTTAATAGCAACCCCGGAGCAGCACCGGAGCGTCGGCGATATACGGCGGACACCGATAATAAGCCCTATGCAGAGCCGGCCCAGCCTTTTACCCTAAAAGCACGGCTACCCCAGGTCCAGCCTGAGGTAAAAGTCGAGCCGCCCCCACCGGTTGAGGTGATAGAGCCGGTTGAACCCCAGAGTGAGGTCAAAGTTGAGGCCAAAGTTGAGGCGAGGGTTGAGGCGAGGGTTGAGGCGAGGGTTGAACCCAAAGCTGACGCCAAGGCAGACCTCCCCCTGAACGTTGAGCCACCCGCTCCAGCTCCAGAGATAGCCACGCCCGCTCAAGAAGTAGAAGAACAAACGGTAATAGCGGAACAGGCTGTTGCAGCTACGCCACCGGTTACCGAGTGGAGCAATGGTCGACCCAGCTGGGCTCAGGAGCGTTTTGAGTGCCTGTTGTTTAAGGTCGGCGGCCTGACTCTGGCTGTCCCTCTGGTAGAGCTGGGTAGCATTTACCCGATTAACGATGAGATTACGCCATTATTCGGCCAAATAGACTGGTTTATGGGTTTGCTGCCGATTAAAGAAGGCAATCTGCGAGCTATCGATACCCCCAAGGTGGTCATGCCAGAGCGCTATACCGAGGGTATGCAGGACAACTTCCAATACCTTATCTCAATTAATGCTATGGATTGGGGGCTGGCGGTCGATACAGTGTCTAACGCTATAGTGTTGGAGCCGGAAGATGTGCGCTGGCGCAGTGAGCGCAGTAAGCGCCCATGGCTGGCGGGTACAGTGATCGAGCATATGTGTGCGTTGATGGATGTCAGTCAATTGGCGGCCATGTTTGAGGCGGAAGAGGCTAACAACAAAGCTCGGCGCTAGTGCCCGCTGTATAAACAGAACGACAAAGGCTGGCACAGATAGTGCAATGTTCTATAGTAATGGGACGGCAATGATTAATTATTGACGCCCATGCCGCTATGGTTAGCGGCGGGGTACACCTTAAAGGTAACGATATATGTCCACAAATACAGCCAAGAATGCTGATGACCCAATGTTGCAGTGGGTAACCTTCCGTTTAGAGGGAGAAACCTACGGCATCAATGTTATGCAGGTACAAGAAGTCCTGCGTTATACCGAAATTGCGCCGGTGCCTGGCGCCCCTGCTTATGTGTTGGGCATTATCAACCTGCGGGGTAATGTGGTTACCGTTATTGATACCCGCCATCGTTTTGGCTTGCCAACGACTGAGGTCACGGACCAAACGCGTATTGTCATTATCGAAGCAGATAACCATGTGGTCGGTATACTGGTCGATGCGGTGGCTGAGGTGGTTTACCTGCGTCAATCCGAAATCGAAACCGCTCCGAATGTGGGTAACGATGAAAGCGCCCGTTTTATTCAGGGTGTCTGTAACAAAAACAATGAACTGTTGATCCTGGTAGAGTTGGACAAACTGCTTACCGATCAGGAGTGGTCAGAAATAGAAGAGTTTTAACATGATTATGTCGCTTTGGATTGTATTGGTTGTCTGCTGTATTGCCTTAGTGGCAGTGGCAAGCTATGCGGTCCAGTTAAACAAGCGCCTGAGTCAGGTTGAGCAGCAGGCAGAAAAAGACATCCTGTCACTGACCCATGAAGTTGCAGCGGTTAATAGCGCGGCGATGGGGGTGGGTCAACGCTTAATCAGTGTTGAGAAAAAGCTTAAGCTGTCAATCGAAAAGCAGCAGCAAATGGCCATGAGTAATATTGAGTCCATGCCCTATAGCCAGGCAGTATCATCAGCCAGTAATGGTTCTAACGCCAATGAGTTGATTGATCGCTATGGTCTTCCTGAGGCGGAAGCCGATCTTCTTACTTTGCTAAAATCAGCGGCAAAGTAACCCTTCCTTTCTAGCGGCAGCCTTCTAGCGACAACTTTCCAACGACAACTTTCCTGCTACAAGAAACTCTCGTCTTTTTTACTATCCCCTTTTGCGACAAACCCTGTTTATACCCAAAATGTTACTAGCAGGGGTGGGGTTTTACCTTCGATAAGTGTCTTACCTATATAAGCTTCAATAATTGGGGTAGGGGCGCGATAGGGTGAAGAGGTATTTCTTCTATATCTTACTTTGTCTGATGTTTGTATCAGGCTGTGCTGTCGAACCCGAGGAGGGCTCGGTTCCAGGGGCAGCGGGTGTGGCTGTTTTCTGCGATTCAATAGGATTTAGTCATGGCAAGGTGACGGGGTGGCCGGAGCATTTAAAAACCTTAATTGATGATAAGGTTTGGCATGATTGTCGGCCGAGCTGGACGCTGCAGGATTATAATGTTGAGCAAACGATAATTGATTCAGGGCTGGCCAATAACTACCAGTATGGAGTACTCGCGCTAGGCTTTAATGACCTCTTTCATGGGGCCTTTCTGGGGGATGTGCTGGATTTATATGAGTCTACACTGGATATTATTGCATTCCATGGTTTAGAGCCTGTCTGTATGACTTATTCCTATAATACCGTATTTACAACGCTGGCTAATCCGCTTAACGAGGGTATTGTTTTTATCTGTGAACAGCGCGGTTTAAAAATAATCGCTAATACCGATAGGCTGTTGGATGGGCTGCACCCTGATAATTTAGGCAGTATGGAGATTGCTGAGAACGCCTGGAGAGTGCTTTATTAAGTGCTAACCGATTCTGTTATTGGGTCCCATCCCTCGGGAAACTTGCCTTGAATTTGATAGGCAAAGGCAATGACCTGAGCAATACAGAGGTAAAGTGTCTCAGGAATTTCTTCGCCAACACCAATATCCATCAGTAGCTTAAGCAGTGCCTCATTTTCAAAT
Organism: Oceanicoccus sagamiensis; assembly: GCF_002117105.1. GTDB lineage: Bacteria > Pseudomonadota > Gammaproteobacteria > Pseudomonadales > Dasaniaceae > Oceanicoccus > Oceanicoccus sagamiensis. The sequence continues at coordinate 3,425,229 of NZ_CP019343.1, forward strand.
AATGGAATGCCATGCTGTCGAGCAATTTCAATAATTTCTTCAGCCAGCTCTCCGCTGGCGGCAGCGGAAACAGTGGGGGCGTTCTTGCCATCATACTGTAAGGCCGCCGCCTTTCTTTCTTTATGACCGGGTTCAAATTCACTCATGTTCGCACATCCACTAATTGCTTATAGATCGGTAAATTATTTTTCGGTGGCAGCCCCAGTTGGCAATCGACCTGTTTAACGGTCACGCCCACTTTTTCCAGACTTTTGCTTAAGCTTGTAATCTGTTGCTGTACTTCCCGGTGGGTGTTTTCGTATTGTGACCACACCACTGCCGATACAGATGTGTCGATAATTTTAAGCTGCACATTCATTCTACCCAGCGCATGAAGATCGAAGGCCAGCATCACAGTCCATTGCTTGGTGCCATCGGCAGTGCCGCCTTGTTCTTCGCCTTCTATCAAATGCTGGTCAATACGCAGTTCAAGACTATCAATATTTTTGCCATGGACGATAGGGAGTTCCATGGTCCAGCTATTAACCGGGGCCTGACCGTCCGGGGTGTTGGCTTGTCTGGCGGCAAGGCTTTCCAGTTGGTTAAGTTGCGTGCGTGCCAAGCTGGCCAGTAATTGATTGCTGAGCTGTCTAAGTAATATATCCACATTTTTTTCTGCACTGGCCTGACTCGTGCTGGCTGGAATCGGGATATCAGCGGTCAAAGACGGTGCTGCGGCAGGGCTATAGGTTAGCGGATTTTTACCCTCATCGGAGCCCGTAGTGGCGATATTAATTAGTGGGCTTGGTGTGGTGCTGGTCGGGTTTGGGGGGGAGGTGGCAGTGCTTTTATCGACCTGGGCGACCAGCCGTTGCAATAGTGCTTTAGTATCCTGACTTATCGGGCTGCCGCTAGTGCTGCCCAGTCGTGTCGTCTCTGTATTAGTGTTGGCAGTTTTTGCCGGTTGCTGCGCCAGCTTGGCCTCAAAGAAAATACCATTATTATTTAGCGCCTGCTGCAAAGGTTTGGCTTGTTGCGCCTGTTGTGAGGTTGGAAATTGCTGCAATAGCGTATTCAGGTTTTGCAGGAGCTCTTTGGGAATTTGCTGCGGCGGTTGCTGCACAATCTGTTGTATTAGCGGCAATAAATTTTTAAGGGGTTGCTGCTGCGGCAGGGCTTGTCTTAAGCCTTGTTCTATCGCGGGGCGATTATTCAAAGGCCCGGCTTCGGTTTTAACCGTATTATTAACTACCGGTGTATTGATTGCCGCTTTTCTGGCGCTGCCATCAACCGCGGGGTTTGTCAGTGATGGGCTTAGGGTGGTTTTACTGGCAGTGCTGGTGGGTGCTGCTTGCGCTTGTATCTGTGTCTGTCCCGGCGCCGCTGATTGCGCCAATGTTTGGCTTGGGTTGGGGCTGGCAATCGTTAAAATGGTCGCCAGATTATTTTGCGCCACGCTGAGCTGAATTTTGCTACCGTTTGGAATCGGTACTCTGGTTAGCAGTTCAAAGGATTGATTATTGGCGCTGATTTTTACCTTAAACTGTTGCTCGCTGTTATTGGTCGCGTGATTGGTAGGCGGGGCAGGTTTTAACAGTTCAGCATTTACAGCGGGTTTACCGGTTAAGGTGTTGGCGTTAGTCGCCTGGCTGGATATGACCACCGCCTCAAGAATGCCCGCTTTTGCCGCAGCCGCCAGATTGCCACCCGACGTCGGTTTCAGGGGGATAAGCTGATTGATTAGTGAATCAACAGTTACGGCCATAGTTGCTGGGTTTGCTGTCGCCCTTTGCGACGCTGAGTTAAGCATGGCTTCCACCACCGCTGGGGATAATTGTGGAAGTATCTGCTGAACCAGAGCACCCACTGCCGCGTTTACTGATGAAACGCTCATAGGGATACCCTGATGATTGTGTATATAATAGCTGTCTTGAACGCAGATAACAGGCGCAGGCTGTTATCTTTAGCGAATGAGGGTATATAGAAGGCTACTTTCATTGTTACTATAGCGGCCGAGATAACAATAACTTGCAGGTAATTTTACCGAATCACCACAATTTGAGCTGAAACGCCTTGAGCCCGTCATTACCTCCTTTACTAACCACTGATCACCTCTGCTGCGAACGCGATAGCCGAGTGTTGGTGGATAACTTAAACCTGAGCATTGAGCCGGGCCGTATCTATCAGGTCGAAGGGCCTAACGGTAGCGGTAAAACTACGTTGCTGCGGGTGCTATGTGGCCTGTCTTTCCGTTATAGCGGTGAGATATGCTGGCAGGGACAGCCGGTTGCTAAAGTAAAGTCCGCCTATCATTCTCAGCTACTGTATCTGGGCCATAACTCCGGTGTTAAAGCTGCCTTAAGCCCCCGTGAAAATCTGCAATGGCATGCTGCCCTGATAGGGCTCAAAGCAGAGCAGGCCACCAAGGCCATAATGGCGGCCTTGGATAAGGTGGGTTTATATGGCTATGAAGATGCCGCCTGTTTTACTTTATCGGCCGGGCAGCAGCGCCGGGTTGGTTTGGCGCGCTTGTTTTTAGGGGATGCTGCTCTATGGATATTGGATGAACCGTTTACCGCGATTGATAAACAAGGTGTGGCTGAATTGGAATCCTGGATTGCCGACTATGCCGCCAATGGCGGCACGGTGATTTTAACCACGCACCACGAGCTGACATTGGATGCCTCGGTCCAGCGTATTCGCCTGGGAGGCCAGTAATGGATTATCAAGCCCCCTCATTGGCAGCTACCTTTCTCGCCACCCTAAAGCGGGATTTACTGCTGGCCTTCCGTCGCCGCAGTGATTTTATGAATCCATTGGTGTTCTTTTTAATGGTGTGTTCGCTATTTCCTTTGGGTATAGGACCGGACCCGAAGCAGTTGGCGGTATTGGCACCGGGGATTTTATGGGTGGTCGCCCTGTTAGCTTGCTTGCTATCCAGCGATACCTTATTTCGCAGTGACTATGATGATGGCAGTTTGGAGTTAATGCTGATTAGTCCGGTGTCTTTATATATACAAGTGACGGCCAAAACAGTGGCGCATTGGTTGTTAACCGGTTTCCCCTTAACCTTATTATCCCCGGTGCTGGGGCTGTTATTACAGTTGCCGTTTACCGGTATGGCAGCCTTAATGATGGCCATGGCCATGGGCACAGCAAGTTTAAGTTTTATTGGTGCGATTGGTGCCGGTTTAACCGTGGGTTTACGTAAAGGGGGCTTATTGTTGTCGCTCATTATCTTGCCGCTCTATATACCGGTACTGATTTTTGGCGTGAGTAGCGTCAAAGCGGCAGTGGATGGTTTTGACTATATGGGGCAGCTAGCCATTTTGGGGGCGTTTTTGGCACTGGCAGTAACGCTGGCACCCCTGGCTATAGCCGCCAGCGTTAGAATTAGTGCCGATAACTAAACACACTTAAGTAATGATACTAACGGCAATCAGTAACCCTGCGGTAACGCCTAGTAGCCCAGCAACTACCATGGCAACGCGTTTCCAAGTGGTGGCATCGTCAATAGTATGGTCGGTCATCGTGTTCTCCTGAATTTTATAATGATGGGTATAAGCCTACTAACTGTAAGGTTTAGCGACATTGATGCAGGTCAACAAACCGCTTGTGTGTATTCGCCGATCAAAATGGCTTAATAATCAAGCTATTGGCTATCGGCTGTGGTGGTTTCTTGTATAATGTCGGACGGTTAAATCACCGTCATTGTTAACGGATAGCTATAAAGCGGGCAGATATAAATAGTATGTGGACTTTTTTCCATAAAATGGGCTCACCGCGCTGGTTTTACCAAATCAGCGGTCAATGGCTGCCATGGATTGCCATCTTATCGTTTGGCTTATTACTGGTCGGCACGGTTTGGGGCTTGGCCTATGCACCCGCCGACTTCAGGCAGGGCAATAGTTACCGCATTATCTATGTGCATGTGCCGTCATCCGCGATAGCGCTGGCCGGTTATATGTTAATGGCCTTTGCTGCGGCAATCAGCCTGATCTGGAAAATGAAGCTGGCTGAAGTGGTGATGAAATGCGCAGCACCCATTGGCGCCGGTATGGCCTTTATTTCGCTGATTAGCGGCGCCCTTTGGGGTAAACCTACCTGGGGAACCTACTGGGTATGGGATGCGCGGCTGACGTCAATGCTTATTCTGTTCTTTTTATACTTAGGTGTTATCGCCCTCTACGAAGCCTTTGAAGATAATGTTTCCGCCAGCAAAGCCTGTGCGGTATTAAGTTTGGTTGGGACGGTGAACATTCCTATAATCTACTGGTCAGTAGAGTGGTGGAATAGCCTGCACCAGCCCGCTACGTTAAAGCTGACAGAAGAGTCCACCATGCACTCGGATATGTTGCAGCCCTTATTAATTATGATTGCGGGTTTCTATTGTTTTTATACCTTGCTGCTGCTGATGCATAGTCGCAGTGAAATTCTGGTACGAGAGCGTAATACCAAGTGGGTAAAAGAACTGGTTGCCAAGAGGTTAGCTTAATATGCAGTTTGATAGTTTGGCCGCGTTTATGTCGATGGAAGGCCACGGTATTTTTGTCTGGTCGGTCTATGCCATAGCCTTTGTGGTACTGGCCACTTTATTCCTTGTCCCCCTACGTAAAAATCGTCAATTTTTTACCGAACAAGCCATGCTGGCCAAACGTGAGCAGCGTATTCAGCAACAGGCAGAGGGTTAATAATGGCGATGCACCCAGTTAGAAAACAGCGTTTGATTATTGTGTTGTTTATTGTTTTTGGCACAGCTATCGCTGTGGCTCTGGCCAGTTTTGCGCTACGTGAAAATATTAATCTGTTTTATCCCCCGGCAGATATTGCCGCGGGTAAAGCCCCAGTAGGTAAAGCTATTCGAGCCGGTGGTATGGTGCTAGAAGGTAGTATTAAGCGCGACAGCCAAAGCTTGCGGGTCGATTTTATTGTGACTGATTACGAAGCACAGGTACCCGTTGTGTATACCGGTATCCTGCCAGACCTGTTTGATGAAGGGCAGGGCGTGGTTGCCATGGGGATGCTGGATAACAACGGTGTCTTTCAGGCCACTGAAGTACTGGCCAAACACGATGAAAATTATATGCCCCCGGAAGTGCAATCCGCATTAGACTCGGCGGCAGAATCCAGTGATAAGACCGGTAACAAACCGGCCTATTAAACTCAATAACGAGATGCTTGAATGATTCCTGAATACGGACATTTTGCTTTAATCCTTGCCCTTTGTTTGGCTCTTTTACAATCCGGCGTGCCGCTATGGGGGGCTTTGACCGGCAACCAGTATATGATGGCGCTAAGTCGTTCGCTGGCTGCGGGGCAATTTACTTTTATTGCGATTGCTTTTGCGGTGTTGAGCTTTCTATTTTTGCAAGATGACTTTACCGTTAAAGTGGTAGCGGCCCATTCCAATAGCCAGTTACCCTGGATGTATAAACTCAGTGCAGTATGGGGCAACCACGAAGGTTCGCTACTGCTTTGGGTGTTGATTCTTTCTATGTGGAGTTTGGCCGTGGCGATCTTTAGTCGCCAGTTGCCGGTAGATATGCTGGCCCGAGTGCTGTCCGTTATGGGCATGATCTCTGTGGGCTTTCTTTTGTTTAGTTTGTTGACCTCCAACCCTTTTGATCGCCATCTGCCCAACTCACCAATGGATGGCAGTGATTTGAACCCCTTGCTGCAAGACTTTGGCTTAATCGTACATCCGCCCATGTTGTACTTTGGTTATGTGGGTTTTTCGGTGGCCTTTGCCTTTGCCATTGCGGCCTTAAGCAGTGGTCGTTTAGACGCAGCCTGGGCTCGCTGGTCACGTCCCTGGACTAATATAGCCTGGGCCTTTTTAACCATTGGTATTGCCCTTGGCAGTTGGTGGGCCTATTACGAATTAGGTTGGGGCGGTTGGTGGTTTTGGGACCCGGTGGAAAATGCCTCCTTTATGCCCTGGTTGGTGGGTACAGCTTTAATCCATTCGTTGTCGGTAACCGAAAAGCGCGGTGTCTTTAAAAGCTGGACCGTACTGCTGGCGATTTTTGCTTTTTCTTTAAGTCTGTTGGGTACCTTTCTGGTGCGCTCCGGTGTGCTGACCTCAGTGCATTCGTTTGCTGCTGATCCAGAGAGGGGCTTATTTATTCTGGGCTTTTTGGCGTTGGTTGTTGGGGGTCATTAACCTTATATGCCTTTAGAGCGCCCACCGTATCCAGTAAAAGTCACTATGAGTGGCTGTCCCGTGAAATGTTATTGCTGGTCAATAATGTGGTCTTTTTGGCGGCCTTGCTGACGGTGTTATTTGGTACCTTGTTCCCATTGATTATGGATGGTTTGGGCTTTGGTAAATACTCCGTAGGCCCGCCGTATTTTAATGCGGTATTTGTGCCATTGATGGCTATCCTGATGGTGTTTATGGGCATAGGCCCTAGCGCTCATTGGAAAAAAACCAAAGCGTCTTATTTAAAAGCCCGGCTATCGATAGCGGCGGCGGCCAGTGTTGTAGTGGGGGTCTTATTCCCGCTGCTTTATGGTGAGGACTATAATATCGCCTCGGCATTGGCGGTGTGTTTTTCGGCCTGGGTTATCCTGTCGATCTTTGCTGATCTAAAAGATAAGCTGCGCAATGCATCGAGCCTGTCAGCCGGTCTATCTCGCTTGGGTCGTGCTTACTACGGCATGGTGATTGCCCATATAGGTTTTGCTGTTTGCGCGTTGGGGGTCTGCCTCACCAGTCAGTATAATTTGGAGCGTGACCTGCGTATGGTGCCCGGTGATGAAGTCACTCTGGCGGGTTACCAGTTTCAATTTCAAGGCACACGTACCATCGAAGGCCCTAACTATAAAGGCGATGAAGGTGTGATTACGGTCAGTGTTGACGGTAAAACCATTGCCACACTTAACCCGCAAAAACGCAGCTATAACGCCCAGCAAGGTCAGGTTATGACTGAGGCGGATATCGAGAATGGTTTCTTTCGCGATCTCTATGTGGCGCTGGGTGAGCCTCTGGGTGAAGGTGCCTGGGCGGTTCGTGTTCATTACAAACCCTTTGTTCGCTGGATGTGGCTTGGCGCTATCTTGATGGGCTTTGGGGGCACATTGGCAGCGGCGGATAAGCGTTATCGTTTAAAGGTTAAGGACGATAAACCGGCAGTTAGTCCAGCTTCCTCCAGTGTGAAGGTGGCTTAAGCCTATGCAGCGTTTTAAATTATTTTTACCGTTGATTGCCTTTGTTGTAGTGGCTTTGTTTTTTTATATTATGGTCAGCCGGATTGGCGACGGAGAATATAATCCACAGGACTTGCCCTCGGCCTTGGTGAACAAGTCATTTCCCGCCTTTAATTTGGCGCAATTGGAAGACCCTTCGGTTCAGCTTCAGCAGCGTGATTTGGTGGGCAAGATTGCCCTGATTAATGTGTGGGCGACCTGGTGTCCTTCCTGTCATGTCGAACATGGCTATTTAAATTATCTGGCGACGGAAAAGGGTATCACTATTTACGGTGTTAACTACAAGGATAAGGCCCCGGCCGCGCTGCGCTGGTTGCAAGATAAAGGCAACCCTTATCGCTTAAATATCTTTGACCCCATGGGGCGCCTTGGTTTGGATATGGGGGTGACCGGTGCGCCGGAAACCTATGTGATCGATCATCGCGGCTTTGTGCGTATGCGCTTTCAGGGGCCTATTAATGAAACTGTCTGGCAGGAAAAATTCCAACCCTTAATGGAACAGTTAGAGTCTGAGCAACAAGCGCAGGGGGGTGTGTAGCATGAAATATCTGCTATTATTGCTGTGTTTAATTTCTCCTTTTGCCACGGCTGTGGTTGAAACCTATGAGTTTGGGAATGAAGTTAACCGTGAGCGCTATCACCAGTTTATTGATGAGCTGCGCTGCCCCAAATGCCAAAACCAAAATTTAGATGGCTCTAATGCTCCTATCGCCAAAGATTTGCGCCGCGAATTGCACCGCTTATTAGAAGATGGGCAATCCGATGCGCAGATTGTTGAGTTTATGGTTGAGCGCTACGGGGAGTTTGTATTGTATCGCCCCCGATTTAATGCCGAGACCGCGGTGCTTTGGTTGGCGCCAGGTATTTTTTTACTAATCGGTATTGTTGTGATGGTGATGGTGTTTAAGCGTCAAAAGTCTGCGCCATCTGTATCCAATACCGACAGTGCCAGTCTTGATACTGATGAGCAACAACGACTACAAGATTTATTAGCGGCGGCTGATAATAATAAGGATAAACCCAATGCCTGAGTTTTTACTGGTATCGCTACTGCTGGCAGCCCTGGCGGCACTGTTTGTATTAACACCGCTTATGTTAAATCGCAGTGTGCAAAGTGGTGAGCGCAAAGAGGTTAACGTTGCTCTGTTTAAGGACCGTTTGCAGGAGTTGGAAAAAGATCACCGTGAAGCGGTGATTACTGAAGAAGAATTCCAGACACTAAAAACTGAGCTGGAGCGGCGTTTACTGGATGATGCTGAGGCGGGTAGTGCCGAGGTTGCTATATCGAGTGCCAGGCCAGCAACCTCTGTGCTGGTTTTATTGGCTTTATCCATTCCCGTTGCAGGTCTTTTGATTTATCAGCAAACCGGCGCCAAAGCCGACTGGGAAATTACCCAAACACTTAAACAAACCCGGCAAAAGGCCGCAGCTGGTCAAAGCACTGAGCAGGACGTTACCCAATTGGTGAACCAGCTCAATGAGCGTTTAGATCAACGCCCGGAAGACCCGCATTATTTGATGTTGGTGGGCAGAACTCAGATGGAGTTAGGTAACTATCCAGCGGCGACGGATGCCTATCAACGTTTATCTCTGGTCTACCCTGAAGACCCCTCAGTGTTGGCTCAATATGCCCAAGCCCTTTATCTGTCATCAGGTCGTATGCTAACGGATAAGGTTAGAGCCCTTGCCGATAAGGCCCTTAGCCTTAACCCACAACAGCCCACGGTGTTGGGCATGATGGGGATTGCCTATTTTGAAGAGGGTGATTTCCAGCAGGCGATTAATTACTGGGAGCGGTTGTTGCCCATGCTGGGGCCGGTATCACCCAATCGCCAGATGATTACCGCGGGTATCGAGCAGGCTAAAGAATTATTGCGCGAGAGCGGTGTTGAAGTGGCGGAAACGCCAGCGCCGGTTGAGCAGGGTGCTGTTAGTTTGCAGGTTAATGTGGCGATAGGTGGCAGTATTCAGGTCGATAGCGGTGCTTCGGTATTTGTCTTTGCCCGAGCGGTAGGCGGCCCGCGCATGCCTTTGGCGGTGGCCAGAATGACGGTGGCTGATTTGCCCGCCACGATTACACTGGATGATTCCATGGCTATGGCCCCAGGCTTTAAATTGTCCGGTTTTGAGCAGGTGGAGTTGGTGGCGCGGATTTCTAAAAACGGGATTGCCAACCGAGGTCCAGGGGATATTGAAGGCTTATTCGGCCCAGTTAATACCGCTTCCCCGGCTGATAATTTAACCTTGACCATCAACCAGCTGGTCAAATAGCCCCCACCTGCCAACAGTAGGGTCGATTATAATCCGCCAAGCTCAGCCATAAGCCTGTCATGACCGGTGGATAGTAATCCACCCTGCAGAGTAGAAATCCTCGTCGTCAGTGGCCACAAAAAAAATCCAAAAAAGCATTCAATCGGCGTAGTCCTTCCCCGTTAAAAGCTATACACTACGTCGAGTTTTTTGGGGAATTGGCGGCGTGGATTCAGCGCCTGTCATAGAATGATTTATTCTAATAAATACAAATACTTATCTATTAAAGTTAAAGTAGAATGCGACTAAAAAGTATCAAGCTGGCAGGGTTTAAATCCTTTGTCGACCCGACCAATGTGTCATTTCCATCCAATCTTGGCTGTGTAGTCGGCCCTAACGGCTGTGGTAAATCGAATATTATCGATGCGGTGCGTTGGGTAATGGGTGAGAGTTCCGCTAAAAACCTGCGTGGCGAAAATATGACCGACGTTATTTTTAACGGCTCGGTTAACCGTCAACCCGTCGGTCAGGCTTCCATCGAATTGGTCTTTGATAATAGCGACGGCACTGTCGGTGGCGAGTACGCCCGTTTTGCTGAAATTGCCATTCGCCGTAAAGTGACCCGCGAAGCCATTTCCGAATACTACCTGAACGGCACCAAGTGTCGCCGCCGGGATATTACCGATATCTTCCTGGGTACCGGCTTGGGGCCGCGCTCCTATGCGATTATCGAGCAGGGCATGATTTCCCGTTTGATTGAATCCAAGCCAGAAGAACTGCGGGTTTTTATTGAAGAAGCTGCGGGTATCTCCAAATACAAAGAGCGTCGTCGCGAAACTGAAAACCGTATGCGCCGCACCTTGGAAAACCTTGAGCGACTCACGGATTTGCGGGACGAGCTAGAGCGTCAATTACAGCATCTTCAGCGTCAGGCCCAGGCCGCCGAGCGCTATACCGAACTGAAAAAAGAAGAGCGCTTACTAAAAGCCCAATTGCAGGCCTTGCAGTGGAAAGGACTGGATGTTCAGGTCAAAGGCTACGAGCAAAGTATCCGCGATCTGGAAGTTAAGTTGGAAGCGGTGATTGCCGAGCAGCGTGCCGTGGATGCCGATATTGAGAAGTTCCGCGATGTTCATACCGATTTAATGGACAGGTTTAACGAAGTACAGGCCCGTTTTTATGGGGTGGGTGCTGAGATTGCACGGGCTGAACAGTCTATCCAGCATCAGCAGGAGCGCAGTCGCCAGCTAAAAGAAGATTTACAGCAGACCGAGCGCAGCTATCAGGAGTCCAAAGAGCATTTGGTCACCGACTCTGAGAAGCAGGAGCGCTGGAGTGCGGAGATTGAAGAGATTCAACCGGAGCTGGAATTGGCTCAGGGCTCTGAAGAAGAAACCGCAGCGACGCTATTGGCTGCTGAAGAAGCAATGCAGGAATGGCAGCAGCAGTGGGACGACTTTAACCAGAAAGCACTGGAGCCACGCCAAAAAGCGGAAGTACAGCAGTCCCGTATCCAGCATTTAGAGCAGGCCTTGCAACGGATTCAGCAGCGTATTGAGAAGCTGGAAGAAGAGAAGGCCGGTCTGAGTGCCGGTCCGGTTGAAGAAGAAATTGAATTGTTGAGCGAACAGTTGGCCGAAGCAGAGCTTCATGCCGAAGAGCAGCAACAAAAGCTGGATGATCAGTCCGAACAAATTAACCACCACCGCGAGAAAAACACGTCTCTGGGCGATGAGTTGGATAAAGCCCGCAGTGAGCTGCAAAGCAAGCGCGGTCGCCATGCTTCTTTAGAAGCCTTACAGCAAGCTGCGCTAGGTCGCCAACAAGGGGCTATCAGTGATTGGCTGCAATCCAATGCGCTGGATGGCAATGCCCGTTTAGCGGAAAACCTGAAAGTGGCCAGTGGCTGGGAGAAGGCTGTTGAAACGGTTTTGGGTGATCATTTACAGGCCGTTTGCGTTGAGGGTATTGATGCGGTTGCCGAACTGGCTGGAAAGCTGGAGCAGGGCAGTATTACCTTATTAGATAACAGTGGTGCTGCTTTTGCCGGTAGTGATATCGCTGATACTTTGGCCAGCAAAATTGAAAGCGGCCAGCAGGCGCAGGGTTTATTGGCGGGTATTTATACCGCTGCTGATCTAAGTCAGGCTTTGGCCCTGCGTTCACAATTAGCCGCCAATGAATCGGTAGTGACTGCTGATGGTTTATGGATTGGCTCTAACTGGTTGCGTGTTGCCAAAGACTCTGATGAGCAGGCCGGTGTGCTTCAGCGTCAGCAAGAACTGGAAGAACTAACCGCTAGTATCGCTGAGATAGAAGAGCGGGTAGAAACTCTGGATGAGTCTTTATCAGCAGGCCGTCAGGCGCTGCGAGACCTTGAGGCTCAGCGTGAAGAATTACAGCGCACGGTACAGTCGCAAAATAGCAAGCACAATGAATTACGCTCAGACTTAAGCGCCAAGCAGGTACGGGTAGAGCAAATCAGCTCACGCCGCGATCGCCTCAATACAGAAATCGATGAAAGCCGTGAGCAGTTCCAGCTCGAACAGGAAAGCCTGGGCGAAGCGCGGATGATTTTGTCGGAAGCTATTGAGGGGATGGAAGAGGATTCTAATCAGCGCGAGACTTTATTGGCCAGACGCGATGAGTGCCGCAAGGTTTTAGATCAGGCTCGCCAAAGCGCTCGTCATGATAAAGATTCAGCACACCAGTTAGCGATGCGCTATCAGTCGCTGCGTGCACAGCTGGATTCAATGAGCCAAAATATTGAGCGTACTCGCAATCAGGTGCAACAACTGGAAGGCCGTCGTACTACCTTGCAAGAGGGAATTGCCGGTGCTGATGAACCTATAGAAGAAATGAAGCTTGAGTTGGAAACTCAGCTTGAAGCACGTTTGGTGATTGAAGAAGAATTATCCGAAGCGCGCCGTGGTGTTGATGACGTTGAACACAAAATGCGTGAATCAGAAGGTAAGCGCAGCGGTATTGAAGCCCGAGCCCAAACTGTTCGCAGTGAGTTGGAAAGAGGCCGGGTTGAAGTGCAAGGCTTGCAAGTTCGTCGCCGTGCACTGGAAGAGCAGTTGATTGAAACACAGTACGATCTTGAAACCGTATTGGAAAATCTGCCCGAAGGTGCCGAAGAAAAAATCTGGAATGACAATCTGGAGAGTATTGCCCGGCGTGTCGCCCGCCTTGGTGCGATTAACCTGGCAGCGATTGATGAGTATAAGTCGCAGTCCGAGCGCAAAACCTATTTGGATGCTCAAAACGACGATTTGGAAGAAGCTTTATCGACGTTGGAAAATGCTATCCATAAAATTGATAAAGAAACCCGTCAGCGTTTTAAAGATACCTTTGAGCAGGTTAATAGCAGCTTGCAGGAGTTGTTCCCGAAAGTCTTTGGTGGCGGTACCGCCTACCTTGAGATGACCGGCGATGATTTGCTGGATACCGGTATTGCGATTATGGCGCGGCCACCGGGCAAGCGTAACAGTACCATCCATTTATTGTCCGGTGGTGAAAAAGCGCTAACGGCTATCGCTCTGGTATTTTCTATCTTCCGCCTTAACCCAGCCCCGTTCTGTATGTTGGATGAGGTTGATGCGCCGTTGGATGATGCCAATGTGGGCCGCTATGCTCGCCTGGTTAAAGAAATGTCCAAGCAGGTACAGTTTATTTATATCACCCACAATAAGATCGCCATGGAAATGGCGGACCAGTTATTGGGGGTTACCATGCACGAGCCGGGTGTCTCGCGTCTGGTAACAGTTGATGTCGATGAAGCGGCTGAGCTGGCGGCCTTATAAGGCTGGCAATGAACTAACGGAATAACTTGAACTCTTAATGTCAGCTTCCTATTTAACGTCCGGAGTTGACAATAGAGAATCTGGATTAATAATAAGAAGAACAACTATGTTCAACCCAACAAAGCAAAAAGGTTAACAGGCTGCGATGGAACTAAATGTTCGTGACTGGATGATTATTGTAGGAGTGCTGCTGATTATAGTCGTACTACTCGATGGTTATCGCCGTATGCGCAATGAGCGGCGGGGTAATATCCGTATGTCGCTCAATAAACAATTTCTAAACTCCAGTGGCGCTGATGATAGTAATTCCAGCGAACTTCCCAATGGTGGTGCTCGCCCCGTCGGTCGTGGCAATGACGGTGCTTCCTTTCATGATGTATTAATGGAAGATATACCGCCGCGGCCCTCCAATAATATCGACCTCGGCCAGTCTGTTCCTATGTTGATGGATTCCGTTGAGGCGGGAGCAGAGGATAATCATCCGGAGCTGGTGGCTGAGCCATTAGTTGCCGAGCAAAGCCAGCCTGATATTGAAGTGACTGAGCCCGCCGTTGAGCCGGAGCAAACTCCTGCACCCCAGCAAGACACTGAAACTGTCACAGCGACAGGTGAGCAAGAAGTTGTCGTTATTAATATAGTGGCAAAAGACGAGCCCTTTAAAGGCCCGGACTTACTGCATATTTTACTGGCCTGTGATTTGCGTTTTGGTGAGATGAATATTTTCCATCGCCATGAGCAGTCTAATGGTGATGGTGCAGTGCAATTTAGTATGGCCAATAGCGTTGAGCCGGGCTATTTTGATCTCGATACCATTGATGATTTTTCTACCCCGGGTGTTTGTTTCTTTATGAGTGTCCCTGGGCCTGCTGACCCTATTAAAGCCTTTGAGTGTATGGTGGAAACCGCCCAATGCCTGGTCAGTAACCTTAACGGTGAAATGCTCGATGAATCCCGTAGCGCTATGACTAATCAAACTCTGGAGCACTGTCGCCAGCGTTTGCATGATTTTGAGCGACGTCAGCTTACCCACGCCTAATGCCTTTACCTGCAGCCATCAGCCAGCAACTCGACGAGTTGCGTGCCGTGATTAATCAGCATAACTACCGTTATTACGCGATGGATGATCCTTCCGTGCCGGATGCGGAATATGATCGCCTGATGCGCCAACTACAGGCTATAGAGGCGGACTATCCTGAGGCCGTTAATCCCGAGTCACCCACGCAGCGGGTCGGAGCTGAACCGCTGGAGGGTTTTCAGCAGATTCAGCATGAAGTTCCCATGTTGTCACTGGATAACGTGTTTAACAGCGAAGAGTTATTGGATTTTGACCGGCGTATCACTGAACGTCTGGGGAGTGATACCCCCTTTCGGTTGGTTTGTGAGCCCAAATTAGACGGGGCTGCCGTTAGCCTGCTCTATAGGCATGGTAAATTGGAACGGGGTGCAACCCGTGGTGATGGGGCAGTGGGTGAGGATATTACCCATAATGTCAGAACCATTAAATCCATACCGCTACGCTTAATGGGCGAGGGCTACCCCGATGTGATTGAGGTGCGCGGCGAAATCTATATGCCGAAAAAAGGCTTTGATGAGCTGAATGAACGCGCCCGTGCCAATGACGAAAAAACCTTTGTAAACCCACGCAATGCAGCTGCGGGTAGCCTGCGTATGTTGGATGCGCGAATTACCGCCGAGCGGCCTTTGGAAATGTGTTGCTATAGTGTTGGCTTGGTTGAAGGGGGGGATTTACCCGCTGGCCATTACGCTATTCTTGAGCAGTTACAGCAGTGGGGTTTTCGCATTAATAGCGAAATGCGTGTTGTTGATAATGTTCAGGGCTGCCTTGAGTACCATGATTATCTGTTGGCCAAGCGCAGCAGCTTACCCTATGACATCGATGGTATTGTTTACAAAGTCGACGATCTGGAATTACAGCAAGAACTGGGCTTTACCGCCAAAGGTCCGCGCTGGGCTATCGCTCATAAATTTCCTGCCGAAGAAGAAATAACCAAGCTATTAGATGTGGATTTTCAAGTAGGGCGAACGGGAGCGATTACCCCGGTTGCGCGTTTAGAGCCGGTTTTTGTCGGTGGCGTTACCGTTAGCAATGCGACCTTGCATAATCGTGATGAAATTGAGCGGCTGGGGGTAAAGATTAACGATACCGTTGTGGTACGCCGCGCCGGTGATGTTATTCCGCAGGTGGCCAAGGTGGTATTGGAGCGTCGGGGTGACGATGCCATAGATATTCAATTCCCGGAGCGTTGCCCGGTCTGTGACTCCGATGTTGAGCGCGTTAAAATTGTTAAATACAGCAAGGGTAGCCGCACTGAAGAAGAGGGCGCGGCCTATCGGTGTGTCGGGCGTCTGGTCTGTCAGGCGCAATTAAACCAGGCGATTATTCACTATGCCTCTCGCAAGGCGTTGGATATAGATGGTCTGGGCGAAAAAATTGTTGAGCAGTTGGTGGCCGAAGGTTTGGTTAAAAGCCCGGCGGACTTATATAAACTTCAGTTCGACAATTTGCAAGAGCTGGAAGGTTTTGCCGAGCTGTCAGCAAAAAACTTGCTGGCGGCGATTGCTGATCGTAAGTCCGTGCCCTTAAGCAAGCTGATTTTTGCTCTGGGAATACCCGATGTGGGTGAAGAGACTGCCAAAGTACTGGCAGAGGTCTTTGGCAGTATCGATAAAATTCGTCTCGCTTTACCGCAGTTGTTAGTTAATTTGCCAGATATTGGCCGCGAAGTGGCGAATGAAATTACCGGTTTTTTTGCCGATTCACATAATGCCGCGGTGATCGATGATCTGATTGCGGTCGGTGTTAACGCCAGTGATGGGGGTGAAATAAGCCCTAAATATCAGGGGGCAATAACGATGGCAGAGTGTATTGCCGGTTTTAATATTCCGGGGGTAGGGCCAACCACTGCGGCGTCACTGGCAAAGCATTTTAACGATTTAGCTTTATTGTTAGATGCCTCGGTTGCATCCCTTGCCGCTATTGATAAGGTGAGTGCCAAAGCGGCGGAGAGCGTTGTCAGCTTTTTTGCTGATCATAATAACCGCGATAAAGCACAGCAGCTGGAACAGCAATTACTCGACTTTGCGATGCACTGGAGCTGTGAGCGCCAGCAAGTGGACGCCTTGCCTCTAGAGGGGCTTATCTACGTGGTGACAGGAACACTGGAAACCATGGGGCGCAGTGAAGCCAAAGCCAGGCTCCAGCAATTAGGCGCCAAGGTAGCGGGCAGTGTCTCCAAAAAAACCGATTGTGTGGTTGCAGGCCCAGGTGCCGGTTCTAAATTAACGAAAGCTCAGGACTTGGGTGTTGATGTGATTGATGAGGCGGCTTTAATCGTTTTATTGCAGCAACACGGCCTTTAAGTCAGACTAACCTCAGCGGCAATGACGCTGGATAAAAATGGACTAGAACGCATAAATGGACTAGATAAGTACCTATGAAATTTATCTCACATCCTTTACTCGCCTTATTGGCTGTTATCCTGTTAACCACAGGCTGCACGGTCTCCCCACCAAAAAATCAGGACAATCTCTGTGAGATTTTTCGGGAGAAAGATGACTGGTACGATGCTGCTGCGGATGCGCGGGATAATTGGAATTCGCCGATCCCGGTGATGATGGCGATTATGCATCAGGAATCACGGTTTAAACAAAAGGCCAAACCACCGCGTACCAAAATCCTGGGTTTTATTCCCGGCCCCAGACCTTCGAGCGCTTATGGTTATTCGCAAGCTAAAGATGGCACCTGGGATTGGTATATGCGCAGCAGTGGCAACTACGGTGCGGACAGGGATGACTTTGACGATGCGATTGACTTTGTCGGCTGGTATAACCATACCAGCCGTAAAAAATCCTATATCAAACCTAATGACACCTATAACCTGTATTTGGCTTATCACGAGGGGCATGGGGGGTTTAATCGCCGTACCTTTAAAAAGAAGCCCTGGTTAACCAAGGTGGCGAAAAAAGTATCAGCACGTTCCCGTCGTTATGCGTCCCAGTTGGCCAAGTGCGAAGAAGAATTAAAAGGGCCCTGGTGGCAATTCTGGTAGAGCGGTTGCTGCCTTATAATCCATAGCTTCCATGTGGGTATGCGGCTGATAGTTGTCGGTTGGATAGTGGCTTAGGAAGATGCATGAAATTCCCTTCTGTGAAATGCCTAAATGCGGCATTTTTCCTAATAAAATCAGCCAATAAGGGCTGAATTCCCTCACAGTCTGTGGTTTAATTGCGGGGTTTGTCTGGCCCACTTTCGCGGGCGGAATAAAAACACCAAAAGAGGGTGGTAAACACCCCTAAAATAAATGGCCTTGAGCGGGTCATTTGCTAATTATTATCGGGAATGTAGTTTTGAAACCAACAGATATTAAAGATCCTGAGTACTTCCACAAGGTGGTGGATTGCCAGTATGCCTGTCCAGCGCATACACCTGTACCGGAATATATTCGTTTAATCGCAGCCGGTCGTTATACCGATGCCTATATGGTGAACTGGGAATCCAATGTGTTTCCTGGCGTACTGGGTAGAACCTGTGACCGTCCTTGTGAGCCAGCCTGTCGCCGTGGTCGCGTTGAGGAACAGCCTGTGGCGATTTGTCGTTTGAAGCGTGTTGCCGCTGATAACAAAGACGATGCCGATGTCGATGCGCAAATGCCGGAAATCCCCAGCACTAAAAACGGTAAGCGCGTTGCGTTGATCGGTGGTGGTCCTGCCTCGTTAACAGTAGCCCGTGATTTGATGCCACTGGGTTATTCAATCGACCTGTACGATGACCAACCACTGGGTGGCGGTTTTATGCGCAGCCAGATTCCTTCCTTCCGTTTGCCTGAAACGGTACTGAATCAGGAAGTTAATTATATTCTTGATATGGGTGTGGTCACACAGTTCAACACCTATGTGGATAGCTTAAAAAGCATTCTCGATAAAAACTACGACGCGGTCTTTGTTGGTACCGGTGCTCCTCGTGGTCGCGATTTGAATATCCCTGGTCGTGAAGAGGGCAGCGATAATATTCATATCGGTATTGATTGGTTATCCAGCGTTGCTTTTGAACACCGTGAAAAAATCGGCAAGAAAGTGATTGTGTTAGGTGGTGGTAACACCGCGATGGATTGCTGTCGTACATCACTGCGTCTAGGTGCGCAAGACGTAAAAGTGGTTGTGCGTAGCCCCAAAACAGAAATGAAAGCTTCCCCTTGGGAAATTGAAGATGCCGAGCGTGAAGGTATCCCCATGTTTGAAAACCATGTGCCATTAGAATTTGTGGTTGAAGATGGCAAACTGGTGGGTATGAAGTTTGATAAAGTTCGCGCTGAGTACGATGACAACGGCAAGCGTTCTTTGGTATCGCTAGGTGAAGCGCCAGAGCTGATTGAATGTGATGATGTATGTATCGCTATCGGTCAGGATAATGCCTTCCCGTGGATTGAGCGTGACCTGGGTCTGGAGTTTGGTAAGTGGGATATGCCTGTTGTTGATACCGACACTTTCCAGTCTACCAATGAAAAAGTTTTCTTCGGTGGTGATGCGGCCTTTGGTCCTGAAAATGTTATCACTGCGGTAGCCCACGGCCACCAGGCGGCGGTTTCGATTGATTTATTCCTTAACGGCAAAAGTGTGGCCGATCGTTTGGCGCCGGGTACTAATCTGGTTAGCCAGAAAATGGGTATCCACGAATGGAGCTACGATAGCGGCGTTGTTGATGATGTGCGCTATGCGGTGCCTCATGCTGAAGTGCAGTTATCCTTAACTGACCGTAAAATGGAAGTGGAATTAGGCTTTGACGCCGACACCGGTTTTGCTGAAGCCCAGCGCTGCTTAAACTGCGATGCACAAACCGTGTTCACCGAATCCAAATGTATTGAGTGTGATGCCTGTGTGGATATTTGCCCTACAGACTGTATTACCTTTACTGCACCTGCTGAAGAAGCCGAGTTGCGTGAACGCTTAACGGCTCCTGCTAACAACCTTGCACAGGACCTTTATATTTCTACCGATCAGCTGCCTACCAAGCGCATTATGGTGAAGGACGAAAATGTTTGCCTGCACTGTGGTTTATGTGCCGAGCGCTGCCCAACCGCAGCCTGGGATATGCAGAAGTTTATGTATGAAGTAACGAAGGCCGGTAATGAAGGCGGAGTAGTATCATGAGTAAAGTAGACAACATCACCTCCGTCAACGACCTGGTTATCAAGTTTGCCAACGTTAACGGTACCGGTTCAGCCAGTGCGAACAATATGTTTGCTAAAGCGATTTTCCGGATGGGCTTGTCAGTCAGCCCAAAAAATATTTTTCCCTCCAATATTCAGGGTCTTCCGACCTGGTATGAAGTGCGCGTTAGCGACAAGGGTTATCTGGGTCGCCGTGGCGGTATCGATATTATGGTCTGTGTTAACCCACAGAGCATGGCCAAAGATATTCAGGAAGTCTCACCCGGCGGCTATTTTATCTATGATAATACCAAGCCTCTGGATCTACGTTTGTTGCGCAACGATATTACCTTTATCGGTTTGCCGCTGACCAAAATCTGTCTGGATGAATATAAAGATGCCCGTCAGCGTCAGCTATTTAAAAACGTTATCTACGTGGGTGCGCTGGCTGCATTAATCAATATCGAGTTCGACGTACTGACCGGTTTGATTGCCGACCAGTTTAAAGGCAAAGAAAAATTAATTGCTCCTAATATTCACGCGATGGAGTTAGGCTTTCAGTATGCTCAGGAAAATATCCAGTGCCCATTGGGTGTGACGCTGGAACGCCGCGATAATCTTGGTGAGAAAATCCTGATTGATGGAAATACGGCCTGTGGTCTGGGTGCTGTCTATGGCGGTGCTACCATGGCAGGGTGGTATCCCATCACGCCATCAACCTCGGTGGTTGAAGGCTTTGAGAAATACTGTAAGCGCCTGCGGATTGATCCTGGCACCGGCAAGAAAAACTACGCCATTGTACAGGCCGAAGATGAGTTGGCGGCCATTGGTATGGTTATTGGTGCTAACTGGAATGGTGCGCGTGCCTTTACGGCAACCTCCGGTCCCGGTATTTCACTGATGAGTGAGTTTTTAGGCTTGGCTTATTTTGCTGAGATACCCACGGTATTGATTGATGTGCAGCGCAGTGGCCCTTCGACGGGTATGCCTACGCGTACACAGCAGTCTGATGTTATGGCCTGTGCTTATGCATCACACGGTGATACCAAGCATGTGTTGGTGTTCCCATCAACGCCAAAAGAATGTTTCGATATGACCGCTGAAGCCTTTGATCTGGCTGACCATCTACAGACGCCGATTATTATGCTGACCGATTTGGACTTGGGCATGAATGACAATATGTCTGATCCTTTAGAGTGGGATGACAAGCGCGAATATAACCGCGGTAAAGTCTTTAATGCTGAACAGTTGGAAGAAATGTCCGAGAAGTTTGGTCGTTATCTGGATGTTGATGGCGACGGTATTCCTTACCGGACTTATCCGGGTACTCATCCCACTAAAGGGTCTTTCTTTACCCGAGGTACTTCCCGTGATGAATATGCGGTTTATACCGAAGATGGCAGCGAATATGTGAAAAATATGGAGCGCTTGCTGCATAAGTGGGAAACGGCCAAAGGTCTTGTTCCCAAGCCTGAAATTATAAATTGTGAAGGCGGTAGCAGTGTCGGTATTCTGCATTTTGGTACCAGTGCTGATGCGACGAGGGAAGCCTCTGACTATCTGGCAGAAAGCGGTATCACTGTTGATACTTGTCGTATTCGAGCTTTCCCTTTTAATCAGGAGATTGAAGACTTTGTTGCCAATCACGAAACGGTATTTGTGGTTGAGCAAAACCGCGATGCGCAGATGCGTTCGCTGCTGGTAAATGATTGTGATATCGACCCCAAGCATTTAATTCCGGTACTGAATTACGACGGTATGCCCATTACGGCCCGTTATATTCAGGAGAAAGTCGAAAGTCATATCAGTGGCGCCAAGGTTACTCCCTTGCGTTCAAAAACTAATAAAAAGTAGGGTGATCTAAAGTGAGTTATTTAAAGCCAAGTTTCCGTCACCCAGAGTTACCTGTTAACGATTTGGGTTACACCAAGAAAAATTACGAAGGGGCTATTTCAACCTTATGTGCAGGTTGTGGTCACGATTCAATTAGTGGTGCTATTGTGCAGGCCATTTTTGAATTGTCGATTGCGCCTCATAATGTGGCCAAAATGTCCGGTATTGGTTGTTCTTCCAAAACACCCACTTACTTTCTCGGCAATTCACACGGATTTAACTCCGTTCACGGTCGTATGCCTTCGGTTGCCACCGGTGCGAATATGGCCAACCGGGATATGATTTATGTCGGTGTATCCGGTGATGGTGATACCGCCTCTATCGGTATGGGGCAGTTTACCCATGCTGTACGCCGTAACTTAAATATGATGTATATCGTTGAGAATAACGGTTGCTACGGCCTGACCAAAGGTCAGGACTCGGCAACGTCTGATATAGGTTCCAAGAGCAAAAAAGGCGAGCCTAACCCCTTTGAGCCGATTGATCTTGCCAGTATGGCGTTGCAGTTGGGAGCAACCTTTGTCGCCAGAAGTTTCTCTGGTGATAAAGAGCAGTTGGTACCGTTAATTAAAGCCGCTATTTCTCATCAGGGTTTTGCTTTTATTGATGTGGTTTCTCCTTGTGTTACCTTTAACAACAATCCGGGCTCTACTAAAGGTTACGAGCATGTGCGTGATCATTTGGCAGCAACCGGCACCGTTGATTTTGTGCCCATGAAAGAAGAGATTACTACCAGCTATCACCCGGGCACTTCTCAGGAAGTGACTTTGCATGATGGTTCGGTCGTGCATTTGCATAAAGCCGATGATAAGTTGGATATTCACAGTCGTCGTTCTGCATTGGGTTTAATTAAGGACTATAAGGCCAATGATCAGATTCTAACGGGTTTGTTATATATGGACCCTGATTCAAGGGAGCTTCATGAAACCATTGAGACTTCTAATAAGGCTCTTCGTTCTTTGGGTGAAGCTGATCTTTGTCCGGGTAATAATGTATTGAAGAACATTAACGAGAGCCTTCGTTAATACTTTTCAAGCCATAAAAAAACCGCTTTTTTAAGCGGTTTTTTTATGGCCGTTATTCCCGCAAACAAGGTGAGTTGCGCAGCAAGACAGGGCGAGTAGGGTGGATTATAATCCACCAGGCCCTGTTTCTGGCTCTCGAGCCGGTGGATTATAATCCACCCTACGGGGCGTTTAGGTGGGAATGAAAGTGCTTATTACCACTCGCCAATATTGTCCATTGATACCCAGGGCTCAGTTGGTTCCAGCGAACCACCTTCTTGCAGCAGCTCAATAGAAATATTATCCGGCGAGCGTACAAAAGCCATATGACCGCAACGTGGTGGGCGGTTAATCGTAACTCCTGCATCCATGAGTTTTTGGCAGGCCTCATAGATATTCTTAACTCTAAATGCCAGATGACCAAAGTTGCGGCCACCGTCATAGCTATTATCATCCCAGTTATGGGTGAGTTCGATAGCGGGGGATTTATGTTGTTCAAAAGTTTCAACATCCTCTGGCGCGCAAAGAAAGATTAAACTAAAGCGGCCGGCTTCATTATCCCAGCGAGCAACTTCTACCAGACCTAGATGATCACAGTAGAATGCTAGTGATTGTTCGAGGTTACTGACTCTTACCATGGTGTGTAAGTAGCGCATTATTGTTCTCCAGATATTCAGGCTTGGGATGATTATATGTCACCCAATAAAAAAGGCCCATCGGGGCCTTTTTTTGAAGAGAGTTACTTAGGCTTCAGCTAACTCTTTTTCTTCCACCTTTTCCGCTTCTTCAGCAGGCTTGAGTGTTTCAATTTCTTTCTCAAGGTTAGCAATCGTGTTTTGGTACTCGTAGCTTTCCTGCTTGTATTCTTTATTACTCTTGCTTAGCAGGTCATTGGCTTTACGCTGCTCTTCCAGCTTTTTCTTGGTTTCAACCAGGTTCTTCTTAAGCTTTTTGGCATCCAGTTGCTTAAGTTCTTTGACTTCTGACTTAAGGGTGCCTAATTCTTTCTGTGCAGCTTTATTCTTAGCTCGCAAAGCGTCGAACTCATTTTTGATGTTCTCAGAGCGATTGCTTAGCTCGCGGTTTTCCTGCTCAAGGCGTTTAATATCAGTGCCGCCACTTTTCAGCTCGTTAATTTCAGCGGCTTGCTGGGCAATAGTCGCCTGTAACTTGGCTTTAGCTTCCAACTGCTCTTCGGTTTTATACCGCTCAGCGGTCAGTTTCTTTTCGTACTGGGCCTTAAGATTGTTCTCAAGATTAATCAATGCTTCTAGTTGTTCGGCTGACGCCACGGTAGGTACCTCGGTATATCAACAGGTTCAAAATCAGGTGCGAGAAAGTGCTTTGGCCTTTGGGGTGTATTCCAGACTAGACCAGCTACTGCGCTCTTTTACGGCGGCGAAGTATACATGAAATGCTTTCAGATGGCTAGATATTAGCCATCTGAAAGGGCAGGAGGGGCGGTATTAATTACCTTTAAATTCAGGTGCTCGTTTCTCACTAAAAGCATTGATGCCTTCGTTACCATCATGGATGGTGGTCATGGAGGCGATAAAGTTAGCTTCCATATCCAGTTGTGTTTCAAAGCCGTTGCTAAAGGTGGTCATAAGCAGCTTTTTAACCGCTCCAAAGGCCTGGGTGGGGCCGTTAGCCAGTTGTTTGGCCAGTGCTTCTGCTTCTGCCTGAAGTTCATCGTTAGGCACAACACGGTTGATAGCGCCCCAATCCAGAGCCTCCTGAGCGCTTAATACCCGATTGGTAATCATTAGTTCCTGGGTCTTGCGCATGCCGATCAGACGGGGCAGGTAATAAGAGGAGCTACCATCAGGGGTTAGGCCAGCGGCGGTATAAGCCATAGTAAATTTGGCCGACTCGGCTGCCAAGACTAAATCCCCGGCTACCGCCAGGCTAAAGCCGGCACCAGCGGCGGTGCCATTGACCGCAACCACCACGGGGGCATTATTACGGGCCAGACGTGATAGGGCGCCATGCAGGTAAAAGGTGATCTCTTTAAGCAGTGCGCTGCGGCTATCAGCCCCCGCCATGCTCTTTAAATCACCACCGGCGCAGAATAGCTTGCCGCTGCCAGTAATCAATACAGCCCTGATAGAGGGGTCATCATCAATCGCATTGGCCGCCTGCATCATTTCTTTTGCCAGTTGTAAGTTGATACCATTGGCGGCATCGGGACGGTTTAGGGTGATTTTGGCTACGCCGTCGTTTTTTTCGAATAATAGTGCTTCAAAGTCAGCCATGGTAAATCCTGTTTTTATGCGTTTATTAACGGTATTTATGAGTCAGGTTAATTGAAAAAAGAGTGCGCAGAGCTTAAATGAAAATCTTGTTGTTGTCAGCCTATGATGCGGCCAGTCATCGGCATTGGTGTGAGGTACTGGAGCAGCACTTTGACCAGGATCAGTGGACAGTGCTGCGCTTGCCGGCCCGGTATTTTAGCTGGCGTGTGCGCGGTAATAGCTTAAGCTGGGCCTTTAGCGAACGCGATATTCTGTCACAGGAGTATGATTTGCTGATAGCCACCTCGATGGTGGATCTGTCCTCCCTGCGCGGCTTTGTTCCCTCGTTAGCCAGTATTCCCACCCTGGTATATTTCCATGAAAACCAGTTTGCCTATCCTGCCAGCCAACAACAGCACAGCTCGATAGAGCCACAGATATTAAATCTCTATACCGCTCTGGCGGCGGATAGGGTGGTCTTTAATAGTGACTATAATCGGCAGACTTTTTTATCCGGGGTAGGGGCCTTATTAAAAAAAATGCCGGATCAGGTACCTCCGGGCCTGATGGAGCGCCTTGCACCTATCAGTGATATTTTGCCAGTGCCGCTACGTTTCCCCGAGCTTAAGGCTGCACGGGATATCAAGGCTCCCTTGCAGGTGTTATGGAATCACCGCTGGGAGTACGACAAAGCCCCTGAGCGTTTGTTTGCGGCGATTAAGCGTGTGTTAGGTGCCGGTGTAAAGATAGAGCTGCATATTGTTGGTCAGCAATTCAGGCAGTTACCTCCGGTGTTTGCCGAGATGGAAGCTTATCTTCGCGAGTCTTATCCCGGGGCCCTTAAGCATTGGGGTTTTATCGAGGATAGTGCGGCGTACCAGCAGCTGTTATCAAGCTGTGATATCGCACTCTCGACCGCATTGCATGATTTTCAGGGGATGGCGGTATTGGAGGCAGTAGCTGCTGGCTGTATTCCTTTGCTACCCAATCGGCTTTGCTATAGCGAGTGGTTTGCTGACACCTATTTATACCCTGGTTTAGAGGATGTCGAGCAGGAAGCTGATGCCTTGGCCAGTCAACTTAGCGAACTGGCCCGGTTAAAAGAGATTGCTCAGCTACCCAGTGCGCCGTCGGTTGAAAGGTTTTCCATCGCCTGTCTTGGTCAGCAGTATTCACAAGCTTTTGCCGAAACTATCCATAGCCATGCCAATCTGTAAACAGTATTATAAGCGCGCTTTGACTAAGCCCTTTTATAAACCCCAAATGATGTTGTTATTGTTATGACTAAAGAACGTGTATTAACCGGTATCACCACCACAGGTACGCCTCACCTGGGTAACTATGTGGGCGCTATTAAACCGGCTATTGAAGCCAGCAAACACAGTGATATTGATTCCTTCTTTTTCCTGGCGGATTACCACGCTTTAATTAAATGTCATGACCCTGCACAGGTCAGACAATCCACCAAGGAAATTGCAGCCACTTGGTTGGCGCTGGGTTTGGATACCGATAACAGCACTTTTTACCGTCAGTCAGATGTGCCGGAAATTACCGAGCTAAGCTGGATTTTAACCTGTATGACGGCCAAGGGTTTAATGAACCGCGCCCATGCCTATAAAGCGGCGGCACAAGCCAATATCGACGAAGGTGAAGATGCTGATAAGGCGATCACCATGGGTTTATTTAGTTACCCGGTGTTAATGGCTGCGGATATTTTAATGTTTAACGGTAAAAAAATTCCTGTTGGCAAAGACCAGATTCAGCACGTAGAAATGGCCCGTGATATTGCCCAGCGTTTTAATCATCACTTTGACGATTTGTTCGTCTTGCCCGAAGCTGATGTTGGTGACGATGTTGCTGTGCTCAATGGCCTTGATGGCCGCAAAATGAGTAAAAGCTATAACAATACTATCCCGTTGTTTTTGACTGAGAAAAAACTGCAAAAGCATATCAATAAAATCAAAACCAATTTGCTAGAGCCGGGTGAGCCCAAAGACACCGAAGATTCTACCGTATTCCAAATTTGGCAGGCCTTTGCTAATGAAGAGCAAACCCAGTATATGCGTGACCAGTTTGCTAACGGTATTGCCTGGGGGCAGGCCAAAAAAGAGTTGTTTGCTTTGATTAATGAAGAGGTTGGCCCGGCCCGCGAACGTTATGAAGAGCTGATGGCCGACGGTGATTTTATTGAGCAGGAGTTGCAGAAGGGGGGCGAAAAAGCCCGTGAGTATGCTTCAGCCTTGTTAAAGAAAGTACGCACAGCGGTAGGTATAGCGCCCATCCTAAAATAAACCGCTACTCCTCCGGAGAGGAGCTGCGGTTGTAGGGTGGATTAAAATCCACCTCTTCGATGCCGGTTTCTTGGTGGATTATAATCCACCCTACGCTTGTGTCAGTTCTTCTGAAGTCGTCCACAATTTGGCAGCCAAATCCTTATCTAGCATATAAGGCCCTTCAGGTGTTACCGGATTACAATCTTCAAAGTAATTGCCCGATACTTTCTCTAAAGCAGGGTTAGTGGCTACATAACAAGACGTGGCGGCACCGGCTTCAACCGACTTCATAAAGGTCCAACCTATTAAGCTGGCGGCAATACGCTTCCATGCCGGAAAGTGACGACCAAGATTCGTATTAATAATACCTGGGTGAATAGAGTTTGCGGTAGCGGTTGTATTGGCAAGCTTATCTGATAACGACAGGGCAAACAGCGAGTTGGCCAGTTTGGATTGGCCATAAGCTTTCATTGGCTCATAACCTTTGCTGCCATCCAGATTATCAAATACGATACCCCCTTCAGGTGCCCACTGGTAACCCATGCTGCTAACAATCACAATACGTCCCTGTTCAGCTGCTGTTACCTGATCCAGTAATTCGTTGGTAAACAGGAAGTGACCAAGGTGGTTGACGGCAAATTGCTTTTCTACACCATTGACCAACTCCAGTTCAGGCAGCTCCATAATACCCGCATTACAGATCAGCATGTCAATGGTGGGGCTGATTGCTTTAATGGCTTTGGCACAGCTTCTGACAGAGGCGTGGTCTGTTAGCTCCATCACCACAGGGGTGGCCTTCCCTTGCTCGATACTGGCACAGGCCTTCTCGGCTTTTTCCAGTGTTCTTGCAGTGCAAATAACATGGGCGCCACGCAAGGCAAGCACACGCATCGTTTCATAGCCCAGACCGGAATTACCGCCAGTAACCACAGCGACTTTACCGGTCAGGTCAATACCTTCAGTGACTTCTTCAGCAGTGGATTCGGCGCCAAATTTTCCCATTGGCGGGTTGGCGGTTTGCGCAAGCAGCTGCGGGGCTAAAGCCGTGGCTAAAACAGCGGTGGTGGAATGTTGAACAAACTGGCGGCGATTAATGTTTTTATAGGGCATAGTCAGGTTCTTCGCAGGTGGATTTAAAGGAATAACATTTAAGACACTTACGATTCTATTCCAGAAATGGATGTTTTGCAGGTATAAAAAAACCGCCTTAAAAAGGCGGTTGGCTTTTACTCGAGGGGAGAGCAAAAGCAGGGGAGCTGTGAAAACGCTATAACTTGAATATAACAGTGATTGGGCAGCCCGCCAGAATGGGCTGCCTATCTTGTGGATTGGCTCACAAAGTGGCGGTGATAATCAGAATTGGATAGCAATATCGGCGTAATAAGAGCGCGGCTCACCAATAAAATACCGATCACCCGAGAAGGAAGAGAAGTCCGCCCGCTCGGCATAGTCCTCATCGGTCAGATTATTGACCCTGATACCAACACTAATATTACTATTGAGCTGCTGGCGCAGTCTTAAATGATAAAGGTCATGGCCTTCATAGCTATGCAGATTATCAATATCGGTGTAGTACTTGCCCATCGATACCCACTCCAGTTCCGCCCGGGTAGTGTCGGTGGGCTGCCAGCCCAACTGAACCGTGCTCATTCTGCGCGGCGCCGTATCAACATCGTTGCCGTCCAGATTGATAGCGTCATCCGAACCAAACAAACTGACATCGCTGGTATATTCATGACGGGCAAAGGTCCCGGAGGCACGAATATCCCACTGCTGGCCTAGCTGCCAGGACAGGTCGTACTCCACTCCCATATGCTCTGTCTGGCCATCATCGATATTCAGGCGATCAGAGGACTGGAAAATCACATTGGTCTTTTTCATATAGAAACTGGTCAGGCTGTACTGCACTGTATCGTGGCTGCCCCGCAGACCCCATTCAATACTATTGATTTCTTCCGAGTCTAAATCCGCCTCCATTTGGCCATTCTGTAAACGGTACATCTCAGTGGCCTGTGGCGCTCTAAAGCCATGGGCAAAACGGATATAGCTGTTAAGTTGCTCGCTAAACTGATGGTTGATACTGGCATTGGCGGAGATATTATCAAAGTCATCTTTGCTATCTTCAGGGCGGGTATAGCGGCAACCCTCGGCGCCGGAGCGGCTATTAATACATACCGAACCGTCTTCAGCGGTATTGCCCGCTATCATCTGGTTGTCATAGTCGTATTCTAAAAACTCATAGCGACCACCCAGTGACGCCACCGTATTGGAGGTAAGACTGTAATCGGCATTGATAAACGCAGCCAGCATCATCGCTTCCACCTCATAGTCATACTGTTTGCCCGCCGGGAAGGAGGAAAAGCCGCCTTCCTGTGACTGCTTGAGATAAGCATCGGTAAACTCCGCATCAAAGCCCTGACGCAGGCTGAGACCATTGCTGGTCTGTCGCTGGTAGCTGCTCTGCACACCGGCACTCTTTTGGCCATTGTCTTCCAGTGGTGTGCCGGGTAAAAAGTGCATCAAAAATTCCATATCGGTATAGCGGGCATAGGGTGTGATAATAAAAGAGCCGCCATTATTGAGTGATTTTTCGATACGGCTTTGCAGGCGTACGGACTGGCTATCGCGGTAGGCTTCGGGGTTGGGGTTTTCCCGGCGGCGGTCGCTCTCTTTGTAGGCCTCTTCACCTTCAACATAGCCCGCAGTTTCCTGATTCAGATTGCTGACACTTAACAGCGTATTGATAGCAAGATTGTCCGCGGTGTAATCATGGCGCGCAGTCATCTTCTGCTGGTCAAAACCGGAGTCATCTTTATAGCCGCCATCGTGGGCGCCATTAAGGTTAATGCGGTAGCCATGTTGGCCGTCATTATCGCTCTGGCTGAACTTAAGACGGTAGTAGTCATTGGAGCCCGCTTCGAGATTGAGCTGTTGTTGGTCGGCAGCGGAGGGCTGGCTGATCACATTGATAACGCCATGCAGGGCATCGGAGCCGTGGGAAACGGTGCCGGGCCGCGCAGTACTTCTATGCGTTGGGCTTGCTCGGTATTGATATCAAACAGTTGGTTCACATTACAAAAGCCGGTAGCGCGCACCGGTACGCCATCTTCGGCCACGGTAAAGGCACCGCAGCTGCCAGCACCGGTTAATACCGGTGAGCGAATGGCGGTCAGGTGTTCCTGACCATTGCCGCGGCTAATCCAGACACCGGGGACTCTGGCCAATGCTTCGCTGATATGGATGGCCGAGATTTGTTCCAGCTCCTGTTCTGAAATAAGCGATAAGCTGGCGGCACTATCGGCGAGTGATTGTTCAGTTCGGGTGGCGGTGACGACCGTGGTCTCCATCGCATCGTTGCTGGCTGCTTGGATTTGCAGGGGTAGGGCGATGGAAGCTAATAAGGTGGTGATTAGGGCCGAGCGAATATCAATGATAGGCATAAAGAATAAGGCTTTTATTAGTTAAAAAAGTTAGCGGCGCGCATTATAGCGAATGCAATGTTTAATGTTTACGGTAAAAAAGGGCTAATTGTGTAAATTCGCGGCTATTTTATCGCCTGACCAGTTTGAAGGCTGTTAGTGCGGGCTAATTCACAGCTAATAATTTGAATCTATTAGTTTTTTAATCTAAGTTTAAGGGTTATTAATGGGTGGTTTAATCGGCCCAAATCAGGGGGTTTAGTGCAGTTGACTGAAGGGTTTTAGTGGCAGCACTGTGATTCTTTACAGATAAAATAATAAGGGTATAAACATGTCGTCTGATAAGCCAACGCTTTTGGTTATTGGTTCTAATGCTGTGATGGAGTCAGCTCTCTGTCAGCATTTGCAGTCAACACTCTCGCTGGCTTATGCCGCCAATGCCGATCAGGTGATTGATGTCACCACAGATGACGAAGGCATTGACCTGTTATTGTTTGATGTTGATAGCCTGGGTGAAAGCGCCCATGAAACCTGCCTGTGGCTAAAGACCGATAATGAGACCAAGCATCTACCGGTTATAGTGATCATGTCTGATACCCAGCAGGCGTCCAAGTGGCTAAATATTGGGGCTGTTGATGTTATTAACCCTGACAGCCCGGTTGAGGTGGTTGAACGGCGCTTAAATACGCTGCTAGAACTGCAACATAAAACCCATTTACTGAGTGACATTGCCTCCCTTGACCCGCTAACGGCCCTGGCCAGCAAGCAGCGTTTAGATGAGTATCTGGATATTGAATGGCGTCGCAGCTTACGCGAGTTTTATCCGCTGTCGCTAATCAGTATCGATATTGATTTATTTACCGGCTTTAACGACCAGAATGGTTTGGGTAGCGGTGACGACGCTTTAAGACGTATTGCCAGAGCTTTGGAGGGCAGCAGCAACCGAGCGGCGGATATGGTGTCCCGCTATCAGAGTGACCAGTTTGTGGTATTGCTGCCGACTATTGAGTTGGAGAATGCTCTGGTCGTGGCTGAACGGATGGTGGCGGCGGTAGAAGCCTTGGCGATTCCCAATCAGGCGTCAACCATTGCAGATATATTAACGGTCAGTGCCGGTGTGGCGACGATCGAGCCATCCCGTGATAAGCGTTATGAAGATTTGATGGATGAAGCGCAGGAAATGCTTTATCGCTCGCAGCAAGAGGGCGGCAATCAGGCACAAGGTGTCTCCCTGTAGGGTGGATTACAATCCACCACCCGTCTCCCAAAACATGCCCTGCCGAATAAGTGATAGCTTGAATGGTGGATTATAATCCACCCTACGCTATATGTATTATCACATTGCGCTGCCCGCGATAGTGGCGGTGCTCCCACAAGTAAATACCTTGCCAGGTTCCCAGTGCCAACTGCCCTTCGATAATCGGTATCGACAGGCTGGTGGCGGTTAATGCCGATTTAATATGGGCTGGCATATCGTCAGGGCCTTCCAGAGTATGGGTATACAGCGGGTCATTTTCCGGCACTAAGCGGTTGAGCCAATTTTCCAGATCATGCTGCGCCGAGGGGTCATAATTTTCCTGCACTAACAGACTGGCTGAGGTGTGCTGGATAAACAGAGTGCATAGCCCCTCGGTGAGGTTTGAAGCCGCTACCTGTTGTTGCACTTGAGCGGTAAAGGCTAACAAGCCTTGTTGGCGGACATCAATAGACAGTGTTGTGACCATCTATAAAGCCTTATTATCAGAGGTGCTGTTAGAGGCTGGGTCGACGATAGGGTTGCTGCGCTGGTATTTTAATTCGGTGCCACAAAAGCGGCAATATTCAGCATCGGCTTCATGGCCAAATCTTTCACAGTTGCTGCATCGTATCACCGTTCTTTCTCGCTGCATTTCACTGATCAATTCCGCACTGATAATCCCGGTGGGTACCGCAATAATGGCATAGCCTGTCAGCATGGCGAGAGCAGCAATGGCCTGACCAAAAATGGTATGGGGTGTGATATCACCGTAGCCCACGGTGGTAACCGTAACGATAGCCCAATAAATACTGCGGGGGATACTGGTAAAACCGTAAATAGGCCCTTCGATGATATACATCAGCGAGCCAAAAATGGTGACCAGAATCAACACAAAAAATAGAAAGATAAAAATTTTCCGGCGTGCCATTAATAAAGAACGCAATAGGGCATTGGCCTCACCGCTGTACTGCAATAATTTCAGTACCCGAAAAATACGCATAACCCGCAGCAAGCGAATCACCAGCAGTAAACTGGCGGAGGGGACAAACAGTGAAATATAGGTCGGCAAAATTGCCAGTAAATCGACAATGCCATAAAAGCTGGTGATATAGGCTTTGGGGTTGGGGGAGCAATAAATGCGGGCAATAAACTCCAGCGTAAATAGTAGGGTAAAGAACCACTCAATATAAAATAAATGCATGGCATAGCGCAGTTGCCAGGCTTCTATCGAGTCGAGAATAACGGCGGTTACACTCAGCAGGATGGCGACAATCAGTATTAAGTCAAAGCGCTTACCGGCGGGCGTGTCGGTGCCGAAGATAATTCGGTAGAGTTTTTCTCGGAGGTTTTCTTTGCTGATCTCTGTTGTCATAACTGTGGGTATAGCTTTAGGGTTAGTGGGTATAAAACTCTAAGGCGAATAGGGCGCCGCCGTCAGGGGATTGTTCAATAATGAGCTTGCCCTGGTAGCTTTCAATAATATCATGGGCCACATTAAGGCCAATACCCTGACCGCTGTATTGCGTATCGGCACGCTGCCCTCTTTGGATCAGCTGCTCCCGTTGTTCGGGGGCAATACCTGCACCATCGTCATGTATCTCCAGTCGCAACCGTTTGTCGTTATTACTGGCGTTTATCTGGATCGTTTGTAGACAAGCTTTGCAGGCGTTATCCAGCAAATTACCTAACACTTCCATTAAATCTCTGGGGTCGCCCTTAAACAAACAACCTTCACTAATATCAATGCTGAAGTTAATCTCTTTGTCGGCATAGACTTTATTCATCGCACTGACCAGCCGGTCGACGCATGTCTGTACTAAGACGCTCTCGCTTAACTCATGTTGGGTAGAGATCACCGCACGTTGTAATTGATGCTTAATGATTTCGTCCATGCGCTGTGTTTGTTCGGCAATCAGGGGGTTAGGTTGATGGGTTTCAAGTTCGGTTTGAATAACAGCCAGCGGAGTTTTTAAACTATGGGCAAGATCGGCGAGGGTGCTGTGGTAGCGTTCCCGTTGGCTGCGCTCATTTTTGATCAGGGTATTAAGGTTTTTGGTCACACCTTTTAATTCAACTGGGTAGCGGCCCTCGATGCGCTCTTTTAAGCCGCTTTCAATTTGCTTTAGATTGCGGGCCAGTTGCCGTAGGGGTTTGGTACCCCAGCGTAAGATAAGCATTAGCAAAGCAATCAAGACTAAGCCAATACCCATTAGCCATAGCCGCAGGTCCTGTTGAAAGTCCTCGATATTGGCCAGTGTGGGCCGGCTGTCTTCCATGACGGTAAAGGTGAATAGCTCGGGTTGATCAGCTTTCACTTCCCATCTAACTTTATAGTGGTATACAAAATAATCCGGGTAAACAATATATTCTGCTTTGCCGGCTTCGGTGATAGAGGATTCCAGTAATACTATATCTAGATCCAGTGTATGGGCAGAATAGGAGCTCCAATAAATCTTGCCCTGACTATCGCTGATATAGCCATACAATCCGGACTCAAAGTCATCAAACCTGGCTTCTCTTAATTCGTCTGGCAGCTCAATCGCATTGTCACCAATAATGGCGGAGGAAAGCAGAATATTACTTTGTAAACGTAGTTGCTCCTTTTTAGCGGCGTAGACGTTTTCCAGTGATAGCTGGTTAATAATATAACCCAGCAAACCAAAGAAAAAACTCAGTGCTAAAAAGCTGGCAATAAAAACTCTACCAAATAATGTATTAGGCACTTTGGTTAATCCCCTGACGTTGAGTCTGGCGCAGTGCTGGCCAGAGTAAAGCGATAGCCTTGGCCGCGAACGGTGGCTATGGGCTTTAAGCTATTTTGTGGGTCAATTTTTTTACGCAGGCGGCCAATAAATACTTCAATCACATTGCTATCCCGGTCGAAGTCCTGGCTATAGAGGTGCTCGGTGAGCTCGGTTTTAGAGACCACTTTACCGGCATGGTGAGCCAGATACTGTAAGGTATTATATTCATAGCTGGTTAAGGTCATGGCCTGACCATCAATAGCGGCTGTCTTTGCCGCCGTATCAATCGTCAGGGGGCCAAAGTTAAGCGTAGCTGTGGCTTTGCCTGCACTGCGTCTTAGCAGTGCATTAATACGGGCGCTGACTTCTTCAATATGAAAGGGTTTTACTACATAGTCGTCAGCACCCGCCTCCAGACCTTCGACTTTATCTTGCCAGTCGCTGCGGGCCGTTAGAATCAGTACAGGAAAGGTCTTGCCCATTTGGCGCAGTGCCTTGATCAGTTCAATACCTGACACTTCAGGTAAGCCTAAGTCGATAATGGCCAAATCATAGGGGTATTCCTCCACCATATATAAGCCTTCCTTACCGTCCTGAGCGGTATCGGTGGCATAGCCATTTTGCTGCATGGATTCGGCGAGCTGCTGACGAATATTGGCTTCGTCTTCAACAATAAGGATACGCATGGATGGAAAGAGCCTTTTACTGTGTTTTTATTAATAAGTGTGTATGAAGTGTAGCAGGGCAGGGGCTTTCAGGCGGTTTTCTACAGGCAAAAAAATACGGCAAACCATAAGGGTTGCCGTATTGTGAGGTTTGCGATTAGCTGAGAAAGATTACTTACAGACTTTCTTGGCTGTTTTAATCTGCTTCTTGCTGCATACGTCTTGGCCGCCTTTACCAACGCACCATTTCTTACGGTTGTCCCAAGCACTGATATCAGCCGTGCTGCCGTTTGAGCATTTTACCTGATAGTGAGAATAGATCATGTCGTTTTCAACAACCACATCTTCAATATATTTGATACTGGTTGGTTTGGCTGCAAAAGCACCGGCACTCAGGGTCAGGGCCGCAGTGGCTAGAATGATTTTTTTAATAGCAGTCATTTTCATGAGGTAAAGCTCCAATGGTCGTTTTTTAATGATGTAGTCGTTTGATTTGTAGTGATTATGGCAAGCTGAAACTGAACTGAAGCTGAATGGTATTCAGTAAATACGGTTTTTTATGGATATTGTTGTTAAAAAGCGGGTAGATAGGGTGAGTTTTGATCGAATTTACGGGGTGTTGGCGCTGAGCTGGGCTATTTCTGCTTCGCTGGCGGCCTCATAGGACTCGGTCTGCTTTTCTTCTGTGAGACGGCAGTGGTGGCAGGCCAGCGATTGCTGGGAGATTTTTGTCCAGCGCGGTGTTAAGGACCATAGGTGCCGACGGGAGCGGGTATAAAAATAGTCTCCCTGTTTACGTCCCTCCATGGATAAAAACTTAGATGTAAGCAAAAATGGCCGGGTAATCCGGGTAAGCCGGTCGCCACAGTGTTGGCAATAGCGGTGGCGATGACCATCGATGATGTAGATCAAAATATAAGCAATCAATGCGGCTATCGAGATATAGTCCAGTACCGGTTGATCAATAGCACTAACAGCAAAATTGATGGCACCCATAATGATGGTGAAAAATAGCAGTGTATAAACGCTTAACAGAAGGGTTTTCGGCAGCGGGCGTTCCAGGGAGGAAACACGGTTATAGGTTTCTAAATTATCCATCGATTATCAGTATTATCCGAGTCACTAAAGCATCCATCAAATAGCTGCCAGCTTACTACTACACCGTATAACACTGGCCGCTTTTGCCGTGAAATGAGTATAGCATTAGGAATTAATGAGATGAAAATATCCTGTATATATACCTTATTATACTGATAAACATGAAATTCAATTTATCAATAGTACGATTAATCAGCCTATCTGGATGGATTGCTGCCAAATTGATAATTATCAAAGTTACCCATGTTTTCTATGACATATTCAGCCTAACAGAAAGGATAAATTACCTTAAAAGGCGGTCAATTATCCTTGGGTGCATCCTTCGCTGGATGCGAACAATTCGCATTTTAAAAATTATGTTGCATTGCCTGTTGTTAGCATGAAAGAATGGCGGCAAGTCGACTAGAAAGGCGACGTAGTTTTTAATGATGACAATATAACGGACCGAGAAACAACATGTTAATTTTAACTCGTAGAATTGGTGAGAACCTTATTATCGGTGATGATGTAACCATCTCGGTATTGGGTGTAAAAGGAAATCAAGTCAGAATCGGTATCGATGCGCCAAAAGAAGTTCAAGTTCATCGAGAAGAGATCTATAACCGTATTCAGCTTGAGAAAAACAGTAGTGCCAAGGAAGAGGTTAACGGAAATTTCTAAGTAAATTTCTCTCTGACTACCACTGTTTTTGCCTGATTGCTGGCTCACTTGCCAGCTAATCTGCGCGCCTTTAAAGCTGAGGGCATATCCTGCTTAAACCGGCTTCGGCTTTGCCAATCGCCTGGCATAGCTTACAACCACAGTCGGTTTTACCTACTTAGCTTGCCTTTACCTCTATGTTCTAGCCCCTGTATTGCTAGCCCTTATGTTGCTTTATTGCCTGGCTCCCTGTCATGCCCCCGATTAGCATTTGCATATTTATTGGCTGGTGCCTAAGATTCGGCTAATACATTTTTATAGTCCTTTGAGCCCCCTATGTTATCGACAATGTGGAGAGTCGTTTTACCACTCTTTCCCTATCTACTGCTATTGCTAGCGTCCCCGGTTTCTGCCGCCGGGTTTGAGTTTCCCGTCCGTTCCTTTTTGCAAGGCAAGCCGGTTACTTCTGATGATTTAGAGTATTCCATCCGGCTGGGGGGGCGTCTGCATGTCGATAGTAATAACCATGAGGGGGTTTTTAATAATGCGGGGGGCGGCGGCCATGATAGCGATATATTTATTCGTCGTGGGCGCTTAAGTATCAGCGGCTATGCGACCAGTGATTGGCAGTACCGCTTTCAGGCGGTACTGGAAAAAGATGCCGATAATGATGTGTCTGATGCCTATGTGATTTATAAGGGTTTTGGCCCTAAATTTTGGCTGCGGATTGGCAAGCAAAAAGAAGATCTGGGGCTGGAGTGGCTGACCAGTTCCAATACCATTACAACCATCGAGCGCTCGGCTGCAACCAGGGCTTTCTCTCATATTCGCAGTGAAGGGGTGACGGTAGTGGGGCGCCATAGGGATTTATCCTACAACATCGGTGTGCATAAAAATGACTATACCGAGAATACCAAGGCCGTACTAACGGGCCGTATGGTCAAGCGTATGATCAATGAAGAGCGGGACGTTTTTCAGTTTGGTGGTGGTTTTAGTTACCGGGAAGGTAATCGCGGCAATATTAATATACGGCCTGAACAGCGGGAAATCGCAGCCATTGACCGTATTGATAGTGGCGATATTTCCTCTGATGAAGGCTGGGTGTTTAATATTGAATCCATGACTATTCAGGATAATTGGCATCTTAGCGGTGAGCTTTATTATGCCGAGTACCGTGGCAAGGAAACGGCGGCCCCTTGGGGCGGTTATGTGATGGCAGGTTACTTTTTAACGGGAGAGAAGCGGCTTTATGATGATCTTCATGGCCGCTTTGCGGGTGTTACACCTAGTGGGGACAAGGGGGCTGTTGAGCTGTATTCGCGGCTGACCTGGCTTGATCTGGCTGATAATGGTCAGGGTAATAAGGCGTCTATTCTGACTACGGGTGTTAATTGGTATCTGGGCCCAAGGCTTCGCTTGATGCTAAATTATGTCCATGCCGAATATGACAAGCCGCCCGCAGGCTTGACCGATGATGGCGTCGGGTTGACGGGGGATACCAGCGGCGATGCGATCGCCGCCCGGTTACAGTTCTGGTATTAACCGCTTACTGGCAGGTAAATTGGTAGTGTAGATAAAAATCACTCTCTACCGGCACCGACCATTCTTTTTCTTTTGTCCAGCCTTGTGGGCAGTACTTGGCCATCTTTCTATGTAAAGCGTTCATCGCTGTGTAAGGTGTGTCACTAGTATTTTCACTATCACCGACGGCATAGCGCTGGCGAATTTCATAGCTTTGGCCTTTGTTGGCTGCTGCCTTTTCCGTATTGGGCTTTGCCGGTATTGTGGCTACCGCTTTAGGCGTTTCAGTAGCTTGCGCTTTAGGTTGAGTTGGAGTTTGTGATGTGGTTTGTGATGTAGTTTGTGATGTGGTTTGTGATGTAGTTTCGCTGGTTGCTTCGGCTTCGTAAGTTTTAACCGTTTTATTACTGTCTCTACCGGGAAGAATTTCGCCGGTCTCTGTATTAAAGATTTTTATCGAGTCTTCTTTGGTTTTATGAAACGACTCAAAATCCAGTGTATCAGCGTCGTCAACATCAAAGGCATCGCCAGCCATGGCTGTTGTGCTGAGTAGTGTGCTGACTAACAGACAAAGGCATCGTTGATAGTTATTCATAGTCATTCCAATCAATTTTCTTTTAGGCTAAACGAAAAAAACGGAGAACACTAGTGTTCTCCGTTTTTCAACACGGCTCTGACTTAGAACTTGTGTTCAATGCCAAATAAGCCCATGGCGGTATATTCATAGTCGCCGGTCATACCAATAGACTGTTCCTGATCTACAGTTAGCTCAGAGTAGTATGAAAACAGTTTGGTGCGTTTGCTAAGCTTGTAATCCACGCCAATAGTGATTGCTGAGTTGTCTAATTCGTCAACACTGCCTTCATTAGTTGCTTCAACATACTGAGCTTTTAGTACGAACTTATCAAGTGTGTAAGCGGCACTGAGTACATAGCTGCTTTGCTCGTCGATATCCGTAGGGAAGTCGTTAAGAGCATCTATTAGTGGGGTGGCGCCTTTAATACCAGGTACGTTACCGCTGTCATCGCTATCGGACAGTTCTGATTCCTGAATCAAGGCTCCCAGTTTAAGGTTGCCGAACTTATAAGAACCGCTTAAGCGCACGGTATCCACACCTTTAACATTGTCATCAACTGCCAGAGCGGCGTATAAGTTATCAGCTTTAAAGGTCAGTGCTGCTGAGATCTGATCTGCGAAACCATCATCGTCATCATCGCCATCTCTGCCGCTATCCTGACCAGGCATCACACCGATAGTGGCAGCAAAGCCGCTCATATCTGGTGTCTTGTACATAATAATGTCGTTTTCACGACGCTCACCAGCAATGCTGTTGGCTATATCGCCATAGCGATAATCATTAAACACATCGACAGGTTTGGCAGACATCTTTAGTGGCGTATCGTGCTTACCGGCAACGACAGTACCCCAGTTACCTTGTAAACCGATATAAGAGTTACGCGCTTTGAACTCATCATCGCCTTCACCGTCAGGCTGAATTTCATATTCAAGCTTATAGATAACTTTTAAATCAGGGCTGATTTCTTCGCTGCCTTTAAAACCAATGCGAGAGGCAAATGTTTCAAGTTCCCAGTTGTCTTGCTCAGTGGTACCGGCTTTGTCTTGTTCCAGTTGAACATAGCTAAGGTTGATTTTGCCGTAAGTCACAACATCGCCAGCATGGGCTGAAGAGGCCATAACAGTCGCAGCAGCAATTGCGGCAGGTAATAATTTGTAATTCATCAGGTTGTCTCCCAAAAGTTTGTTTTAGAGCGAGCACTTATCTCGCGCTATGCTCAACATCATTCCAAAACCGACACCCCTGTAGGCTTTGAATACGGCGATTGTGCAGCATAGATATTTCAGAAATATGACAGTTTCGCCGTATTTTGAAATCTTTATGAATATAGATGAAATATTGGCTTCATGTGTATTATTTTATTGTTAATCAAGGGTTTAGCCTTGAAAATTGCTCTAGGCCGCTAAGGCTTAGGGTTTTGCTGTGGTGGAGATAGCGGTTTTGAGCCGTTGTTGCCGCTATAAATCATGCTTCTAACGGTAAAACTACGGCTTTAAGCGTTTGCTTCTGGTACTTAGGCTGTTTACAGTCTATGTTTTTGGGCAATACCTTATATTTTGTAAGACTTTTCCCCGCTTTAGGGGGTTGTGGAGACAGTGTGAGCCTTTTTTCAGATGTGGTTTTAGAGAATGCCGATGCTTTGTTATCGGCTTCAAAGAGTATCGATTTTCAAAAGATTCTGAGTCATGACTCCGCAGAGGTAGAAAAGTTAAAGGGGGCTCTGGCCTCCTTGCAGATTGATCGCAAACGCTCTGATGAATCTCTGGAGCAATATGCCAGTAAGCCAGCAGGGCCTTCTGGCTCCAATGAGAGCTTTGACTCGCTGGATGACTTACCACCGCTGGATGATATGGCTATGGTGGGCTCTGACGAGTCAGTCGACCAAGCCGGGTTTGAAGCGCCGTTTAGTAACAAAGAGCAGATTATCGAGGCTCTGGCCGCCGAGGGTTTGGATGGCAGGGCAGGGATGGTCTATAACAGCTTTTCCGATTCCCGGACCTTGCCTTTTAGCCAGGCTCATCATCGCCGTGGTGTGCCCCAGTTTGATGTGGTGGTGGCGCCGGATTTTGCGCCGGTCTCAGGGATGCATGGTGTCTTTATTACCACGTCAGAAATTATGTCGATTATTTTGCCTTCTGATAATGCCAGTGCCGACTGGCAAATACTGAAAAGAAAGCGCTTTAGCAGCAGTGAGGAAATGATTGACTATCTATCGCTAATTTCCGCTGGTTTTGATTTGCCTTAAGGTTTTTTTGTCCACAGATGCTGTGGATAACTTCGTGGATAAGATGTTCGGTTTGAGCTCTAGGTCACAACTGGCCGTGGGGTTTATAAATTGTATAAAAAACAATCATATATGCTTAATTACTTTTATTTCAATAGCTTACGGCTTTTAGTTAAAGTGCTTTTTACAGAGTTGCAGGTTTTTTACTCCTTCCCAATAGAAAAAACAAGTGTGTGAATAAGTTTTTTTTAATCGAATAAAGTTTATCTTGCTGTCCAGGCCCAAAAATTAATCGCTTTGTGCTTTATCTATGCAGTGCTGCTTAAAAAACATCGGCTTTAAGGCCCGGTATAAATACAGCCACTGGTGCAGGTTTCTTTGACTTCTAATTTGCTCAGCAACGGCAGGTCAGGTTTAAGCGCCTGCCAGATCCAGCGGCTGAGGTTTTCACTGGTGGGGTTTTCCAGACCGGGAATATCATTTAAGTAATAGTGGTCCAGTCGCTCAAGGATGGGCTTAAAGGCGACTTTCAGTTCATAGAAGTCCATTACCCAGCCCGTATCCGGGTCAACCGGCCCATCCACATAGATCCGCACATAAAAGGAGTGGCCGTGAAGCCTTGCACATTTATGCCCTTCGGGCACATTAGGCAGGCGGTGGGCAGCTTCAAAGGTAAATTCTTTATATATTTCCATGGCGACCAAAATAGAGTGGGTAGAGGCACAATTGCGCGCTAAGTGTAATCATCCTGTCTGGGGCTGTACAGCACTTGAGCATTTTCGTTCGAGGTAAAACGAATGACTTTTTAACAGGCTTAAATCGTGGCAGCCCGCGACGAAATTTTAGCCGCTGGGGCCTAAAAAGTGCCTATAAAACAATCGATTAGTCCTGATTTAAAAAAACTTTCAATTTTTCTATTTAGGGGTTTGACAAGAAAGTCCATTACTGTAGAATGCGCCCACGTTTGAGAGCGGGGTGATTAGCTCAGCTGGGAGAGCATCGCCCTTACAAGGCGAGGGTCGGCGGTTCGATCCCGTCATCACCCACCACTTTCGAATGGTATTTATGTCGTTTTGCTGCTTCAGCCCTGACAAGCTGAGTTATTAAAAGCAGCCACCGGTTATGCGGACCGGTAGTTCAGTTGGTTAGAATGCCGGCCTGTCACGCCGGAGGTCGCGAGTTCGAGTCTCGTCCGGTCCGCCACTTATTAAATTTCCCCCTATCAGACACCTCCCAGGTGTTTTTTTTCGCCCGAAATTTAGGACGAGGCTCGATGGCCAAAGCACTCGCGTTGCTCGCGGGCCACGCTGACTCTATAGCGAGTTCGACAAATTGCGGCCAGGCAATTTGCACAAGGCGCTCAGCGATGCAGCCCCAAAAGGGCTATGAAAGGCCGTAGGCTTTAATTATTAATCTCGTCCAGTCCGCCACTTTATTTCCCCTGGTATTAATTGCTTGGATTTATCTTCTTCATGCTTTGGGTATTGTTTCCCCATCATCTTTTCCATGTAACTCTGTTTTCGT
Organism: Oceanicoccus sagamiensis; assembly: GCF_002117105.1. Classification (GTDB taxonomy): domain Bacteria; phylum Pseudomonadota; class Gammaproteobacteria; order Pseudomonadales; family Dasaniaceae; genus Oceanicoccus; species Oceanicoccus sagamiensis. The sequence continues at coordinate 3,467,692 of NZ_CP019343.1, forward strand.
TGTAAGTTCTTAGGGCTGGCCGCTTTAACTCCTGCTCTAGTCGGTTATCGCTTGTGCAACCTTGATCGACTTAAATGCGCTCTGCTGTGATAGCTCAGACGTTTAGCAATATCAGCAATGCTATACCCCCTTTCTACACCCTGATTGGCCGTTTCTCTTTTCTATATAAGCGGTATCAATTGCCCGCATGATTGCGGAAATTCCGTATTGGAAAAGTTTCTAACAATAAAACTGTGTCACATTTTTACTGTGTTTTTCAAAAAAACACTGATGCTAAGGTGGGGATTTTATGTTCTCAAGTGTCTTACTACACGAGGCTTGGCTGTAGCTTGCTTTTTATTGGGCGGCTCATCGCTACAGCGAGAAAATTTATATGAATTTCGGTTTTTTAATTTAAGTAGCCTCAAGTAATCCTTAAGTAAACCAGGTAGATGGAATGACGTGGTAGTGAAAAAAAAACAATATGGTCTGAATCTTATTGAGCTGATGGCAGTAATGGTTGTTTTGGCCGTCATTATGAGCACTGGGGTTCCTGCACTGCAAAACACAATTGCTTCTACCGCTGTTAATGCGGAGGCTAGAAGTATCTACAAAAGTATCACCGCCGCTCGTAACGAAGCGATTAATAAAAATTCAGTCGTGACCCTCGCCAGAAAAGGTAGCTCAGCGAATAATTGGTCTGAAGGCTGGATCACTTATATTGACGCTGGACAAGAAGGTAATCAGGCGATTAATACGGCCGATGGTGATTTGTTGCTGAGTGACTTTACCGTGGCGCAAGATGCGGTAACGGTTTATACGAATGCGGCAGCCAATAATTGGATAACGTTTGATGCCGATGGACGCCTTGATGATAACCCCATAGAAATAGCGGTATGTAACCTTGACCGGGATAACGGCCTTGATGGCAGCATGATTGCCATTAGTCGGGCTGGTCGAGTGTCTATAAGCATCATCGATGCTGCTGACAAAACCAGCCAATGTAGCCCATAAGAGCAGAGATTATGATGCATAGACAATACGTGATCGGTTTTGCCTTGCTTGAAGTGGTTATCACCATGTTTGTAATGGCTGTGGGTTTATTAGGGATGGCAGCACTGCAATCGGCTTCAGTTAAAAATAGTCTGGACACCGGGGCACGGTCACAAATCACGTGGATGACGTCAGAAATTGTTGAACGCATCCGCTCCAACCCTGGTGCAAGTGGCAATAGTTATTCGACCAATATGGTGCCTGCTAACTGTGCCGTGCCAGCCAAAGCTTGTGCTGATAATTATACGGGAAATGCCATCGGCAACCCATTAACCGGCGATGATACGTGTAGTGCTGACGAAGTCGCAAGCTATGATATTTGGGATACTTTTTGTGGCGTGGATGTTGGTGAGGGTGTGCTATCAGGTTCCTCTGACCTACTGGAATTACAAAATCTTACTATTAGCTGTGATACCTGCGGCACTACCGTAATTGATTCAGATTACACCGTATCGATTTCATGGATATCTCAATCTATTGCCGATGAGCAAAGTATGGATAGTGGTGAAATCAATACTCGAAAAGTTCGCACCATCTCGATGAAGGTTTACCCATAATGAGTCTGCGGATATCACAGCAACGACAACAAGGCTTAACACTAATTGAGTTAATGATTTCTGTTGCATTAGCTTCAGTATTGATGGGGGCAGCCCTGCAATTTATTACTAGCACTCGGCAAGCTTATGAGTTGGCTAATGATATTTCCATGGTTCAGGAAAATGGCCGTATGGCATTGGACATTTTGACGAAAGATGTGCGTATGGCGGGCTCTCGCAATCGATTGGTGGGGGATGGCATGGTGCCTGACTTCTTTTTCTCGACATATACCACGGACAGCTACACCCTTAATGCGAGCACGACAGCCAGCGCATTGCTCTCCAATACCAGCGACCGTATAGCCGTGGAATACGATCCCCCCGGTGATAATCCTCGTCCGGGTGATGAAAAGGCGATTTCCATAACGGAGAAAACTTGCCTGGGCACTGATATTGCTGCCGAGGAAAATATTATCGCCAATGTTTACACCGTAGAAGATCGCGATGACGACGGTGTTAATAGCCTCTATTGCCAAAGTTATGATGTTACGGCAGCTAGCTGGTTGGATGGCGCTCCAGAGCCCCTGGTTGACGGCATCGATAATATGCAGGTGTTATATGGTATAGCGACCGACGTGGCGAACCCGGATAGTGTCACTATGTATGTTTCTGCAGACCGGGTTTCTTCCTGGTCGAATATACGCTCGGCACGTATTTCCCTGTTAGTAAGCAGTGGTATGGCTAGTGCTTTTGCCATCGACAAACTACGGCAGTATCAACTATTGGATAGTGGCCTGTTGAGCATAACGGATAGGCAGCCTCGACGAATTTATAGCACCACCGTTCAATTTAATAATACAGAGTATTAAGGCTTTACTATGAGTACGAAATTAACGTCAAGTTATCGCAGGTCTCAAGGCGCCGTCTTGCTGGTGTGTTTGGTGCTACTGCTGGCCATGACATTAATCGGTGTGCAATCTATTGATTCTTCCCAGCTGCAATCACAAATGGCAAATAATAGCCTGCATAAACAGAACCAATATCACTGGTCTCTCAATGAATTAAGGGCCCAGGAAAAAGCGTTGGATAATCCCCTTTATATATCGGCAGTCACTGCCTCGACCCTTGAGGTTCCTGTGAGCCGTAGCATCAGTTCCTCTGACAGCCGAGGTCTGGTGTTGTCAGACAGCGATATGATTACGCGAAATACCGCGGACGCCTATACCCAATCAGGTGCTGTCGTTTTCTCTGGCGATTCTGTACCTCCGCCAGGTTACAGTCTCGGCACATATATTGGAAAAGATTATGAAATTAATATTGCTACAGCGATTAGCGACACAAGCTCCAAGTCTGATCAAACGCAAGGCTTAACACGCATAGCACCAAAAACCTAAGTCAATTGGAGTTAAATCGGCAATCACAATGATTGCTTGTCCCTACAAATTTGAGAGCATGGAATAGAAGATGAGTAACTTGTTTAAGAGGCTGCTTTTACTGTTAATCCCCGGATTAATGTTTAGTCTGTCAGTAAAGGGAGATGATACCGAAGTGTATGTCGATTTGGTGAATTTATCGGACGAAGAAATCGCTCCTAATATTATGTTAATTCTCGATAATTCGGGGAGTATGCGCGGTGGTGCGGGAGGGACGAGTAATTATAATTCCGATGTGAGTTATGCCGGCTCAGAAAATTACACGGGTGGTGCGGGAGATGATCAATATTACTATCTCTACAGGCGTTATTCCGGCAGCTACAAGGTCTATGTCAATAAAGTTCATCAGAGTAATATAGATAGTAGTTGTACGACTGTTGCTACAGGCATTAGCCACCTCCAATACGTTCAGTATGATGCTGATGTTAGTGCTGGTGAAAACTGGCAAGCCATGTGTGATGACCGGGATGAACAGCGTGATTTAGCTGCCTGTCTATTTGACCCAAGCCCGACAGGGCATGCAGTGCAATGTCTTTCTTCTCCAGGTACTGAAACGGTCTGTAACAGGCATGGTGAAAATTGCCGGGAGCAAGAGATCGCTCCTGATGATACCACTCATCTTTATTTCGTTAGTGCAAACCATCATAACTATCTGCAAAGCTATTACCGCATCAATGTCATGAAAAAAGCAGTAAAAGATATGATGGATGACATTTATGTAAAAGGAGGATTAACCAAAGTGGCGTTGATGAATTTCAATGCTCAAAATGGCGGTAAAGTTATCCAGGAGTTTGTTGATGCTACTGATCTTAGTCATTCCACATCGATAAAACAATCGGTCGACCTTATGGAGCCTGGTGGTTTTACGCCTCTCGCAGAGACCTTGTGGGAAGCGGGGAACTATTTTAGAGGCCTTGCTCCTGACTATAGTGGCAGTAATGCTGAATCACAGTCGGGAGGTCAATTTATTTCTCCTATTCAGTATGAATGCCAGAAAAACCACTTGGTGTTATTAACGGATGGTGCGCCGCGCAAAGATAATGAAAGTGATAGCAAAATTACAGCCATTACTCCTGTCAGTCGATCCATATACTCAGATTATGCGTGTGAAAGCCCGGACGATGGTGAAATAGCCTGTTTTCCTCGCATCGCTAACTGGCTTTATCACACCGATCACTCAACCGGAAGCGCTGGTGGTACCCATAGTTCGGGGGTTTCTGCTGGTGCCCGAAAAAATCTTCCTGGCACACAAAATATTACTGTTTACACGGTGGGTTTAGATCTGGACACCAAAGACCTGAAAGATGCCGCGTCTAACACTGATGGCAACGCGGCAACGAGTGAAAACTATTATTCTCCTTCTTCAGCCACTGATTTAAGTAGTGCGCTAACTTCCATTCTCGATCAGGTTGAATTTGAAACCGATACCTTTGTAGCGCCTGCTGTTGCAGTCAATGCTTACAATGGCTTGCAACACCGCGATGAGCTTTACTTCGCTTTATTTCAACCAGGCAGTACGCCCCGTTGGACAGGCAATATTAAAAAGTACAAATTAGAGGACGGTATTCTTGTTGATGCCACAGGTAAGGCTGCAACGAATAGTGAGGGCTTTTTTTCTTCTGACTCTCTGAGTTTTTGGACTACGCCGACTAATTGGGGCAATACTGGAGATTCAAGTGATATTGCTCCAGACGGTGAAGTGATTAGTTATGGTGGCTTTGCTCACGAACTTGCCGCACCGGCTGCAAGAAATATTCTGACCTTTACCGGTACTCCGCCATCAATACCCAGTAGTGGTGGTGTTTTGCTCAATACCAGGTTACCTACACCAATAACGTCCAGTACTGCGGTAACCACAGAGCACCTTGGGCTGGGGGTTAGTAATACCGCCACAGAAAGTGAAGCGACTGATGTTGTCAACTTTGCCTATGGTGGTGAGAAGGGCAATAGTACATCCAGTCATTATCTGGCGGATTTTATTCACAATCAGCCGACGGTTATTACCTATCGTATTCTGGATGCAGACAGCAATAGTTTTGATGATACCCTTTTTGCCACTTCTAATATGGGGTTCTTTCACGCCATAGATGCAGACGATGGCAGCGAAGTCTTCAGCTATATACCCAAAGAGTTGCTGCCCAATCTCACTAGCTATTATCAGGATGCAGGCACCTTTAGCGACAAAGTGTATGGTCTTGATGCGCCAATGACTGTTTGGCGCTACGACGAAGATAAGGATGGTGATGTGGTTACTGCTTCCGGGCTGGCTGATGGCAATGACCATGTTTATATTTATCAAGGTATGCGCCGTGGCGGAAAAACTTTATATGCTCTTGATGTTACGGTTAGAAATAGCCCAAGGTTATTGTGGCAAATTACCGGTGGTAGTGGTGGTACTAGTGGTTTTAAAGATCTTGGTTACACCTGGTCTGTGCCTCAGCGGGCAACTATTAGAACTTGGGGTTGTACGCCACCGTCCAGTGATAGCGAGGCATGTGATCGAGAAGTATTATTTTTTGGTGGCGGCTATGACAACAAGCACGATACTGCGCCTGACTCGAGCCTTGATGAAGGCAGTGCCATCTTTATGGTAGACGCTAAAACCGGTGAGCTATTGTGGAGTGCTGGAAAAAGTGGCCATACCTTTACCTCCAATAAAATGAACAATAGTTTTACTGCCAATGTCACACCGGCAGATATTACCGGTGATGGCTATGTTGATTTTATTTTTGCTGTAGATATTTTAGGCTCAGTCTGGCGCTTTGATGTTGATTTTGAAGCGACGGGGAAAAATACTTTTGCCAAAGGCGGTATTGTGGCAGAGCTGGGGGGGACGGGTGATGACTTAAGGCGTTTTTATAATGCGCCCGATGTGTCGTATCAGCGAGCGCGTGGAGAAGCTGCTTATCTGAGTATTGCTATAGGCTCCGGTTACAGGGCGAGCCCAAGGGATGAAACCATTAACGACAGTTTGTTTGTGGTTTATGACGATCACGCGTTTACCACGCCAGACAATTACTCCTACACGGTTAATGTCAGCGACCTGGCCGCTATAAATACTAGCCAACTTACTGACAGAGCAGCAGCCAGCTTTACTAAAGGCTGGTATTTTCCCCTTGATGCCAGTGAGGGTGAAAAAATATTATCAAAAACGGTGACATTCGATGATATTCTATTAGTCCCCACTTTTTTACCTAATGCCCATAGTTCCTGTGAAGGTAGTACAGGTATTGGCAGATATTATCTGATTGATTTGGTCCGGGGTAAAAGTGTTCTTAAAGATGATGCTGGTAATCTTCAGGTATTTTCTCAGCTTCAGCATGGCGGAGTTCCTCCAGACCCTGCCATTATATTTACCCAACGTTGTAAAGAAGGCTGTGGTGATGGTGAAACGCCTATCTATGAGCCAGACCTTGTTGCCTGTATCGGTACGGAGTGTATTGATGACTCTGATTTTGATCTGAGCTTGCACAGAACTTACTGGAGGGAAAACTAGTGAAATCAGACTCTGTGAAGAATGGCTTTACCTTGTTGGAGCTGCTGGTCGTAGTAGCCATTTTAGGCGTTTTATTTTCAATTGCCATGCCACAATATACAGCTTATACCCTGCGAGCCAATCGTCAGGATGCATTCAGTATATTAACAGCAATCCGTTTTGCGCAAGAAGGGTATAAAGCGGATAACGGTACTTATAGCGCGGACCTTACCTTGTTAGGCTATGACAGCGCACAGGAATCCGTAGATGGCCTATATGTTATTTCTGCCGCAGCCTGTGCAGACAGCACCATCGCGCAATGCGTTGTATTGACGGCAACGCCTAAAGCAGGGGAGTCACAAGTTAATGATAAAAATGGCGCCGGTGGGGTAATAACGATTAATACACGACTGGTAAAAACAGGGGGTTGGAAGTAAACCCTAACCATTTCCTCAAACACTTTATTGGAAACAATAGAAATATTCTAAACGCTTTTAGGATAATAAAAAAGGCTACCGAAGTAGCCCTTAGATATAGTTTCTTTAAAAATTACTTTTTGCGTTTTATAGCAGTCAGCCCCACCAATGCTGAACCTAATAACCACGCTGCTCCGGGAACGGGGACGGCTGAAGGTGTATCGGCAACGGTCCATACAGCATAGACCTCGTCGCTTATGGACTCCATGTCGATGTTCAATAGTTTATCGCCAAACTTATCATATAGTGGGCCAGGCAGCATATTATAGTAAGAACCATAGCCATAAGTGGCCGAACTGGTAATAACAACGTTAGTCGAGTACACGGTAATTATGTTACAGGCGTAGTCGTCGTAACAACCGTTCGTCAAAGCAGGGACTCCTATAAATTCACTCATTCTATACACTTGCCTTTCCAGAGCAATGCTAGCACTTTGTGCTGACGACTGGGTTGAGAATGTGAAGTCACTGGCTTCATCGCAGCCACTGAATAAGCCGCTACAACTCCCATCTTTAAACTCAACATTATAGAGTGTGCCCTCGACATTAATATCTGTCGCGCCCATCAGCATCCCTGAATTGACGATCAAAGCTGCAAAGGATGAGTTGCTCGCCGCCATTAATATAAAAAATGTCATACTATAAAAATACTTCATGATGTGTTTCCTTTTCTCTCGGGTATCACAACTCTGGGGTTGAGTAATGCGTAGTTATTATTCGTTTTATACTGTACGAGCTGTATCAATAGTACAGCTATAAAAGTATCGACTCTCGACGATTATATAAATTCGCCGAGGGCGGCAATACCAACAAAAGTCTATACCGACTAACGTCGGTATTTCGTCACCATAAGCAAGCGTGAAAGGGGCTGTTTTATAAGCCTCCTTTAGTTACTAACTGTCTTTATCTATACTTGCCGGTGACGAGCGTCCACAATATCACTCCAGCAGACAATAAGATTGAAATGATTAGGTCTGGATACGGTAATAATAACGATAAACAGGGTAAACCCATGCTGAAAAGGCTGGCCTACAGGCCCAGGCCGTTCAATTGGGTAGCCATACAAGTCAGGTAAACAGTTAATGATACTCAAATACGCTCTATTACTACTGTGCTTAGTGACTATCCCCCCAGCTTTTGCTGAGCAACCCGCCGCGGTTGAGTTTTACTATAAAGACCAGATTAGCCATATTAAAACCCGTGATGGCAATGTTTACCTCAAGCCTGAGCTGCGGGTGCAGTCACGTTTTAGCACACCCTTTGAAACTAACCCGACTTCGCTGGAAGGGCTGGACGAAGAGAGCAGCAGTTTTGAAATAAACCGCGCCCGTTTTAAGGTGGGTGGCCATGCGGTAAAGCCCTGGCTAAAGATCAAATTCGAATACGATCTAAAAAACAGCACCTTACTGGATGCCAGAATTACACTGGCACAGTATGAGGCCTTTCAGTTTCGCTTTGGCCGGATGAAGGCCCATTACAACCCTGAGCGAGTGACTTCCTCCAAAGATATGACCCTGGCAGAGCGGTCCATGGTCAATGATTACTTTACTCTGGACCGCCAGCAGGGCGTTTCCTTGCTTGGTCGGCTGGATAAAGGTGGAACTCTGGACAGTAATTACTGGATAGATGTGTTTAACGGCACCGGTCGCACCGAAGGCAATGACAATACCAACGTGATGTTGGTCGGGCGCTATCAGTGGAATCTACTGGGAGAAAAGCTCGATACCGCTATGAGCGATCTGGCTAGAAGGCAGCAGCCCGCTGCCTATATTGCTGTGGCGGCCAGTGAAAACAGCAGCCGCTACTCGGGGTTTAATAGTGATGGTGGTCGTCAATTGCCGGGTTTTGTCGATTATGGGCTGGATGATCAATACGATATTGAGCAGTGGATGCTGGATGGCAAGTATCATTACAACGGTTTCTCATTGCAGGGTGAATATCACCAGAAGGATGTGGAAGATACCGTGACCGATAACACCACCGCCATGCGCGGCTGGTTTATCCAGTCGGGCTTTTTTCCCAGCAGTTGGCTGCCCTCGGTGCCACCGCAACTGGAGCTAACAGCCCGTTATGCCACCGTCGATACCGATAATGACGGTACTGAACTTTCAGAAACCCTGCTGGGGATGAACTGGTATTTCTTTGGTCACCGCAACAAGATCACTGCGGATATTGGCCAATATGAGGTTGACGAGCCCCTTAGTCGCGGTGATGAGCTAAGGTTTCGCTTACAATATGACCTGAGTTTCTAAAAAGGCCCCGCTGGCCTCCCTCCAGGGCTCTGCCACCTTGTCCCCAACCCCTATAATCTTTATAGTATCGTCCCAAAAATAAAACCGGATATTGTTTCCAGCAAACCCTTAAGAAGGTAATTAGCAGTATGGCAAAGCGTGTTTATCTATTTAATGAAGGCTCCAAAGACGATCGTAACCTGCTCGGTGGTAAAGGGGCTAACCTCTGCGAAATGACGGCCATGGGTCTGCCAGTACCGTTCGGTTTTGTGATCACCACGCCAACCTGCCGTGAGTTCTTTGAGTCTGGTAATAAGCTACCCAGACATCTTGAGACAGAGTATAACGTCGCGCTGCGGCTGGTTGAGGACAGAATGGGGGCGCGCTTTGGCGACCCGGAAAACCCGCTGCTATTTTCCGTCCGCTCCGGCGCACCGGTTTCCATGCCAGGTATGATGAATACCATCTTAAACCTGGGTATGAATGACGACATTGTTGAGGGTATGGCCAAGAAGACCAATAACCCTCGTTTTGCCTATGATTCCTACCGTCGCTTTATCCAGATGTATGCCGATGTGGTGCTGGAGGCCGATGGTGAACAGTTTGAGCATGAAATCGAACAATATAAAAAGGCCCATGGCAAGACGCTGGATGTAGAAATGACGGCAGAAGACTGGCAGGCGATTATCGCTATCTTTAAAGGGCTGGTCGATTTTCCACAAAACCCGGCGGTGCAATTAAAAGAAGCCATTGCCGCCGTATTTTTATCCTGGAATACTCCTCGAGCTATTTTCTACCGGGAAATGAATAATATCCCCGCCAGCCTGGGTACCGCTGTCTGCGTACAGTCGATGGTATTTGGTAACTTTGGTGATGATTCCGGTTCCGGTGTTGCCTTTACCCGTAACCCATCCACCGGCGACCATGAATTTTATGGTGAGTACCTGACCAATGCGGCGGGTGAAGATGTGGTGGCGGGCATTCGTACACCGCTACCGATTAGTCATTTAGAAGAGCAAATGCCTGAGGTCTACCAACAATTATTTGAAACACAAAAACGTCTGGAGCTACATTATCAAGATATGCAGGATATGGAGTTTACCGTTCAGGAAGGTAAGTTCTATATGCTGCAAACCCGCAGCGGCAAGCGCACCGGTAGGGCGTCGGTAAAAATTGCTGTGGATATGGTGAGTGAAGGTTTAATCGGTGAGAAAGAAGCGCTGATGCGTGTGTCCCCTGAGCATGTGGATGCCTTTCTGCACCCCATGATTGATGTCAATGCGAAAACCGATATTGTCGCCAAAGGTTTGCCGGCCAGTCCCGGTGGAGCAACGGGGCGGGTAGTGTTTTCTGCTGATGAAGCGGTTGAAGTGGCAGCGCAAGGGCATAAAGTCGTATTGGTACGCCGTGAAACAACGCCGGAAGATATTCATGGTATGAAAGTTTCAGAAGGTATTCTGACCGAGTTGGGCGGTATGACTTCTCACGCGGCGGTAGTGGCCCGAGGTATGGGTGTCTGTGCAATCACCGGTTGTGGAGAGTTAACTATCGATTATGCCGCGGGTACCGCAACCACCGATGGCGGTATTGTGATTAAGCGTATGGATGAAATCACGCTGGATGGCTCAACCGGTGAAGTGATGCTGGGCGATATTCCAAAAACTGAAGCCAGCGCCAATGAAGATTTTATGACGCTATTGTCCTGGGCCGATAAATATCGCCGTTTATCCGTCCGTGCTAATGCCGAAACACCGGAAGACGCAGCCAAAGCGCGCGAGTTAGGCGCAGAGGGTATTGGCTTGTGCCGTACTGAACATATGTTCTTTGATAGCTCACGTATCGATATTATGCGCGGCATGATTCTTTCGGAAGATCGTGAAGAACGCCAGACCTATCTGGATCAATTATTACATTTCCAGCGTGATGATATGTTGGCTCTCTTTAAAGAGATGCATGATCTGCCGGTTACTATCCGTTTATTAGATCCTCCTTTGCATGAGTTTTTACCCCATGGCGAAGAAGATCTGGTGGAATTGGCGGGTCGCCTGGGTAAATCAGCAGACAAAGTGCGGGAGATAGTACAAAGCTTGCAGGAAGTGAACCCCATGTTGGGTTTCCGCGGGTGTCGTCTGTCTATCATCTACCCCGAAATTACTGAAATGCAGGTTAAGGCCATTGCTGAAGCTGCGGTAGCAGCCCATAAAGCCGGTTATAACCCCAGCCCTGAAATTATGATTCCACTGGTGGTTAATGTGCGGGAGATACGTGCGATAACCGATATTATTGAGCGCGGTATTATGTCCGTGGTCGAGCAAGAGTCGGTTTCATTCCCTTATAAAGTGGGCACCATGATGGAAACCCCACGGGCCTGTTTGGGGGCGGAGCGTTTGGCCAACTCAGTAGAATTTATGAGCTTTGGTACCAATGACTTAACCCAGATGACCTACGGTTTTTCCCGCGATGATGTGGGTAAATTTATTCCTGATTATCTCGACCGCAACCTGGTGGAAGACGATCCTTTTGTCTCCCTCGACCAGCGTGCAGTGGGCAAGCTAATGAAAATGGCTGTCGAAGATAGTCGGGAAGCAAAAGAAGGCATTAAGTATGGTATCTGTGGTGAGCACGGCGGTGATCCACGCTCCATTCAGTTTTGCCATGAACTGGGTTTGGATTACGTGAGTTGCAGTCCTTACCGTGTTCCGGTTGCGCGTATTGCAGCAGCGCAGGCCAACGTGACTTTATAACGTCTCTTGAGGTTGTCTCTAGCTCTTGGCCTGTACCCTATGCCGGTGGATTATAATCCACCCTATGGGCTCGCTGTATGTTGGCGCCCAGGAAAAATAGTCACCTCACTGCATTAAGCTCAAACATTCCTTCAAGCATGTACCGTAGGGTGGATTACAATCCACCAAGCCCCCATAAGCTACTCTATACCGGTGGATTATAATCCACCCTACGGGTTATGGGGTTTGTACACCATTGACTCTGTATAGCCCTCTACCCACTGATAGCGGTGAATATCAATAGCAAAAACCACCGCTTGCGCATTATCTAGCAGCGCTGACAGCGTCGCATTTCTATTGCGCAATAACGCCGTCGCAGACTGAGCAGCATCAGCTTTAAGTTCATTGGACCTGCCAAAGGCGCTGACCGCAAAGCCTTTGCTATGGTCGGCATTATTCCCTGTACGATTATCCCAATGCAGAGTAACCGCGGGGTTGCCCCGCATATTTTTCACCTTCTGTGTGGGCTCAAGAGAGGCTAAATACACTTGGGCAAGGTCAGGCGAAAAAGCATAAGCCATTAAGTGCAGTGCTATTTCCTGCTCACCTTGAGTAGCCAGTACACATTGCACCTGCTCTCGTAATAACGAAGCAACCTTTTCTTTCATTTAATCCTTACCTGTAGAAGTAGGGTGGGGGTTTGGGTAAAGCTGTTGATAACGCCGTTCAGCCCAATAGTGATAGCAAAAATTCGCCAGAGGTTTTATCACCGGCCAGCGCAGCCAACGCCAGAAAATACCCAGGCGGGTATGCTGCCAGGCAGCCACATTGGCCTCTATACCCTGTAGAAGATCACCATTGGCTTTTTGTAAATGAAGGCTTCGTAAAAGCGCGTTTTTATCCGGCAGTTCCGGTGAAGGGCTTAAGCTATGAATGTCTACCAGTTGTATCTGCTGACCGGCCTGTTGCCGCAGTTTTTTCATTTCCACTGAGCACAGTGGGCATTGGCCATCATAAAAAAGCGTGTCGCGAGGCATAAAGCAAATCTTCGTAGTGGCGTGTCTACTTTATACGGGCGCTGTGGACGCACGGATGAGGCTTAAGTGATCTACAGGTCTAAGTCGCAGCGTAACTGATTTACAGGTAACGGGTTTATAAATAGTTATTCGAGGTGAGTGCTGATGAAAATAACGCTGAATGAATTATTTCTATGGCAGCAGGAACTGCCAATCATCATACATTCTATTGATAGGGTGGGCTATCAGGCGACAGTGACAATCGATGACCAGTCCTGTCTGATTGTTAATGCGGATGGCAAGCCACTGTGCCACAAAAGCTTAATGAAAATGCGTGAGGCCTTGCAAGCAATGCCCGTGTCATCATTGTCATTAAGCCATCAATCCGCCTACGATGAAATGATCAATCAACCGCTGCGGCAAGGGGATAATACCTTGCAGCTGCCATTGTCGATGGAGCTCTATCCTTATGCCAGCGAACAGTACTACCCCTGATAGATCATGCAGTTTACTTAGCCATTACGCCGCGATCTTGTTCCGGTGAAAAAGACGCGATATAGCGGTGTATTAACCACTGGCCGTCGCGCTGTTTAAACAGCACCATAATAATACGTTGTTCGGTAAAGCTTGGGATTCTAATCCCCGGCCTTGCTGTGCCTGTCATGGTCGACTTCATCAGTAAGTGGGCGGTATCACCATATATACCAGAATCCAAAATCGTATCTTCGGTGCTAACGGTAAATAGCTTCATCCCCGGTGCAAAAAATCGGCCTATCGCTTCGCGGCCCTCAACCATCGGTCGGCGCACAGAGATATGGTAGGCATCTTTGGTATAGAGTGATTGATAGCTCTCTATATCGTTGGCGTTATAATAGCTGGTGGCCAGCTTGAGCTGGCTATGCAATGGCTGGGCAGCCTCTGGGTGAGGGAGGGTTTTCTGGCTGCTGCATGCGCTAATTGAAGTTATAAAAAGTATCAGGCTAATGAGTTTTAAAAATGACACTTGGGTCTCCCGGTTAAGTTATTTTTAATTGTTGCTTTAGCACTAGAATACAGCATTACTTATAAGACATGTTAGAACCCCTTAAACATATGTTTGGGTGCATCTTTATCACCATAGGCCTCTTGCTGGTCCTGCGTGTATGTATTTATACCTATAATAATTCGCGGCGTTTCTACTAGACTGAATGGATCCAGACAAAATCCAGGCGAATGGTTTGTAGCTCTCTGTAATTCAGTCAAATGCCGTAGTCAGGATATCTACCACAACAACATATACCCGGGGAAAAAGTAATGACGAGTGACAAGGTTGGCGGTTCACAGGGAATAGAGCAATCTTCCAATGATTTTTCTGCCCAGATTATTGATGCCATTGGCAAGTCGCAGGCAATGATTGAGTTTAATATGGATGGCACCATTATTACTGCCAATGATAATTTCCTGAATGCCATGGGCTATAGGCTGGATGAGATACAGGGCCAACATCACAGCCTGTTTGTAGAACCCGGCTATAAAGCCAGCCAGGAGTACCGGCAGTTTTGGGAAGGGCTTAATCGCGGTGAGTACGAGGCGGCAGAATATAAACGCCTGGCTAAAGGTGGTCGGGAAATCTGGATACAAGCGTCCTATAACCCCATTCTTGATCTAACCGGCAAGCCCTTTAAAGTGGTTAAATTTGCTACCGATGTCACGGCGCAAAAATTGGCCAGTGCCGATTTCTCCGGGCAAATAGGGGCAATTTCTAAATCCCAGGCGGTGATAGAGTTCAATATGGATGGCACCATTATTCAAGCCAATGAAAACTTCCTTAATACCGTGGGTTATACGCTGGAAGAAATTCAAGGCCAGCATCACTCCATGTTTGTCGAGCCAGGCTATAAGAGCAGCCATGAATATGCCAGCTTTTGGCAGCGATTAAATCAGGGTGAATTTGATTCGGGCGAATATAAGCGCCTTGGCAAGCAGGGTAAAGAAATCTGGATTCAGGCTTCCTACAACCCGATTATGGATTTAAATGGCAAGCCATTTAAAGTGGTGAAATATGCCAGTGATGTCACCGCCGAAAAATTACAGAGCGCCAATTTCTCAGGTCAGATTGAGGCCATTAGCAAATCGCAGGCAGTGATAGAATTTAATATGGATGGCACCATTATTACTGCCAACGACAATTTTCTGGCCACCGTTGGCTATAGTCTCGAAGAGATTGTGGGGCAGCATCACAGTATGTTTGTTGAGCCCCACTATCAATCGAGTATTGAATACAGCCAGTTTTGGCAGCGTCTTAATCGCGGAGAATATGAATCCGCTGAGTATAAACGTTTAGGTAAAGCGGGTAAGGAGATCTGGATTCAGGCTTCCTATAATCCGATTATGGATCTGAATGGTAAGCCGTTTAAAGTGGTGAAATATGCCACAGATGTGAGTGCGCAAAAACTGAGTAATGCGGATTTCTCCGGTCAGATTGACGCCATCGGTAAATCCCAGGCGGTGATTGAATTTAATATGGATGGCACGATTATTACTGCCAATGACAACTTCCTTAATACCGTCGGTTATTCCCTGAGTGAAATTCAGGGACAACACCACAGCATGTTTGTGGAGCCGGACTATAAAAGCAGTATTGAATACCGTCAATTTTGGGAGAAGTTAAATCGCGGTGAATTTGATGCTGCGGAATATAGGCGCTTGGGTCGCGGGGGTAAAGAAATCTGGATACAGGCCTCTTATAACCCCATTTTTGATTTAAACAACCGGCCCATCAAGGTGGTTAAATATGCCACCGATATCACCGGTAGAAAGCAGGCTATAGCAAAAATCAAGTCGGTACTGTTGGGTATGTCTAACGGTGATCTCACCAGTAATATTGATATTGAACTGGAAGGCGAGTTCAGTGTATTGGGTGAGTCAATGAACTCCCTGATTGATAACCTTAACAATATGGTCGGTGAAATTCGCGGCGCTTCCAATAATGTTTTCTCGGCTTCTAAAGAGCTGGCCCAGGGTAATGTTGACCTAAGCCAGCGTACCGAGAACCAGGCGTCCAGTCTTGAAGAAACCGCCTCTGCGATGGAAGAACTAACCACAACCGTGCAGCAAAATGCTGAAAATGCGACGGCTGCTACCAAGTTGGTGATAGGAGTTTCTGATAAGGCCGGCAGTGGAGGCGAGGTAGTTAGTAGCGCCGTTGCTGCGATGGAAGAAATTAATGCATCCAGTAAAAAAATCTCCGATATTATCGGTGTTATTGATGAGATAGCTTTCCAAACCAATCTACTGGCCCTCAATGCCGCCGTAGAGGCTGCAAGAGCAGGGGAGCAAGGTCGTGGTTTTGCAGTGGTAGCCGCTGAAGTGCGCAACCTGGCCCAGCGCAGCGCCGCCGCTGCCAAAGAAATAAAAGGCCTGATTAACGATAGTGTTGATGCCGTGGGTAAAGGTACCCGGTTGGTTGATGATACCGGCCAAACCTTTACTGAACTGGTCGGTGCAGTTGAAGAGGTGGTCACTATGATTTCTGATATTGATAGTGCCAGTAAAGAGCAGGCCGCAGGTATTAATGAAGTAAGCCAGGCCATTAGTCAAATGGATGAAATGACCCAGCAAAATGCCGCCTTGGTTGAAGAGGCTACCGCATCCAGTAAATCCGTAGAGGACCAATCTCAAAATCTGCTGGAACAGGTAAGTTTTTTCAAAACAGAAGAGGAAGATCGTCGAGTGACCTCCATGATAAGCCGAACGGTGAAGCGTCCAGCTACGAGATCACGCGCTGCGGCAGCGGCTTCGACGGATAAGGAATGGGAAGAGTTTTAAGCTGAACTGTCCGCTACAGCTCGGCTTCTATTGAAAGCGCTAACTGAGGTCGAGACTACCTGACTTAAGCGGGCACGGCACCGCTAGAGACTAACTGTTGAATATCCTGATCCGACAGTCCCGCCGCTTTTAGCACGGATTCTGTATCAACCCCTTCGGCTTTGGGGGCGTTCGGCATAGCGCATTCACTGCGGCTAAATCGGGGGGCAGTACCCGGTTGAATGTTGCCATCAATTTCAATAAAAGTAGATCGCGCGATATTATGTGGGTGCCTGGGTGCTTCAACAAAATCGAGTACCGGCGCAAAGCAGCTATCGCTGCCTTCTAATAATTCACACCATTGATCACGGGTTTTTGTTTTAAAAATAGTCTCAAAACCTTTTTTCATTTCTGGCCAGTTATCGGTATCGTTTTGCGGGGTAAATTGCCTGGGGTCCATGCCAGATTTTTCTATTAGCAGTTGGTAAAACTGTGGCTCAATAGGGCCGAGAGAAATAAATTTTCCATCGGAGGTTTCGTAAGTATTATAAAAGTGTGCGCCACCATCCAGTAGATTGGACTCTCGCTCGGGTGTCCATTGGCCCATATTATAGAGCGAGTAAAACACGCTCATAAGATTGGCGGTGCCGTCAGTAATCGCGGCATCAATCACTTGGCCTTTACCGGATTGATTGCGTTCATTAAGTGCTGCCAACATACCCATCACCAAAAATAAACTGCCGCCGGCATAATCGCCCACAAGATTGAGTGGCGGTACCGGCTTGTCCTGAGTGCCAATAGAGCCGAGCGCCCCGGCAATAGAAATATAATTGATATCATGGCCAGCGACCTTGGCCAATGGTCCGCTTTGTCCCCAGCCAGTAATTCGGCCGAAGATCAGTCCGGGGTTTCTGGTATGGCAAACGTCGGGGCCAAAGCCCAGACGTTCAGTCACACCGGGTCGAAAGCCTTCAATCAGCATGTCTGCACTTTCAACCAGTTTTAACAGGGTTTCTACACCGTCTTTATGTTTAAGATTAAGGGCGATGGATTTTTTGCCGCGGGAGTTAACATCTTTATCAGAGGCGCTGGCAATGCCGTTGGGTTGCCGCGAGCGCTCTACCACAATCACTTCGGCGCCCATATCGGCCAATAACATACCCGCATAGGGGCCCGGGCCAATACCTTTTAATTCTATAACTTTAATGCCTGCTAAGGGGCCCATGCTGATCTCCTTAAAGGGGGGGTTGCATAAAAAAGCCATGGCACACTGAGAGACTTTCAGGGGAGTTAGTCTCTCAGTGTGCGATGGCAAGGCAAAATTTATCCGGCGAGGGTGGAGAATTCCAGTTCAGGGAAGCCTGCATCCACAGACTCGCGAAGCTTGTCGTAGTAAACATCGGCACCACCAAAATAAATCAGTACGCGAGGCTCATGGTTCTCGATATTGGCTCCCATCATCCAGGAGTTAACCGAGTCACCTTGATTCATCAGGGTTTGTACATGGACGTCTGCAACGTGGGCAGACCATTCATCCTCTGCTTGCTGCTTTGGTGTGCAAAGGTTATGGCCTTGGTTTTCCATTGTCTTAATACAGTCGCTTACCCACATCGCATTTTGTTCGATAGAGGTGGGCAGATTGGCAAACGGAGCTTGAGGGCCGGTAATAGTAAACATATTGGGGAAGTCAGCAACGCAGACCCCCATAATCGATTTGGAGGTCTTATCCCATTTCTCTGACAGTGTTTGACCGCTTTCACCACGAATAGTGAGCGCTTCTAACGAACCGGTATAGGCTCTAAAGCCTGTCGCCAGAATAATAATATCGAACTCAAATTCATTATCTGTAGTGCGAACACCGGTTTCAGTAATTTCAACAATTGGTTCTTTATTTCTGATATCCACCAGATTGACATTGTCGCGACTATAGGCTTCCAGATAGCCATGGTCCAAAGGAGGGCGCTTGGCAAATAATGGATACTCACCTAACTCCGGGCAAAGTATTTTTTCCAGTTCCGGGTCGTCGATACGCTCTTTCATTTTATTAATAATAAATTCAGAGGCCATATCATTGGCTTTGGCATCCGCTAACAGATCGTCAAAGGTTTCAAATACCCAGCGGAAACTGCCGTTCCAGTTTTCTTCAAAAATCTTTTGCACTTCTTCCGCTGGTGTATCAACCGCATTGCGGCCAACAGGACTATCAAAGGCCATACCAAAGACATGGTTGCGACACTTGGCAATGACATCGTCGTAATTATCTTTGATTTCTTTTTCCCATTCTGGCGTCATCGGCTTTTGCATGGCGGGCAGAATAAAATTGGGAGTCCGTTGGAATACGGTGACGCTTCCTGCCTCTTTTGCCATCACCGGTAACATCTGTACCGTAGTTGCACCGGCACCAATAATACCAACGCGTTTGCCTTTATAGTCCAAACCTTCAGGCCAGCGAGCCGAGTGGAAGAGGGGGCCTTTAAAGCTATCAATACCTTTGATATTAGGAATAACCGGGTCAGAGATCATACCCATACCGCTAATAAAATACTTACAGGTATATTGCTTGCCATCCGCGGTAGTAATTAGCCAGATCGCTTTATCCTTTTGATATTCGGCGCTGGTCACTTCAGTATTTAATTGGATATGCGGCCACATATCACATTCGTCAGCGACAAAATGCATATAGCGATGGGTTTCTTCCCAAGCGGGGTAACGCTGAGACCAAGTCCACTTTTGCAACAATTCTTTGGAAAAGGTTAAACAGTAATAATAACCTTCGCTATCGGTCATGGCACCGGGGTAGCGGTTCCAGGTCCAGGTACCGCCAATATCAGCGGCCTTATCAAATACCTGAACCGATAGTCCGGCTTCACGTAAATAGTGAATTAATGCCAGGCCGGCAAAACCTGAGCCAATAACAATGGTATCGAAATCTGTTTTGTTGTTACTCATATCTTCAGTCTCGTCTGTTAACTAAGCTTGTTATTTTTCGTCAGGCAAAAAATGCCCGTACTTTTTCATCGCGAGTTCACGTTGAGTGTGAGTGTGGTAAGTGGGGAATAAACCCGGTGCCGCTTCATAATCACGTAAGATAGTACGTGCAACAGTCACCTTATGGACTTCTGAAGGGCCATCCACCATACCCAGTTCTGGAATATTGGCCCACATATTCATTAATGGGGTTTCATCAGAAACACCGATACTGCCGTGTAATTGCATCACGCGGTAAATAACCTCTTGCAATACTTTAGGCGTTGCCGCTTTGATTGCCGCAATTTCTTTGCGCACTTCGCGGTTATATTCTTTATGTTTGTCGATTAACCAGGCGGTATAGAGAACATGCAAACGGTATTGAAAAACCTGCGTATAACAGTCGGCAATTTTGTCCTGAGTCATTTGCTTGGTAGAGAGCAATTCACCTTTGGTGGTACGGCTTAAAACGCGCTCGCACATCATATCCATCGCTTTTTGCAGAACACCGACACTGCGCATAGCGTGGTGAACACGGCCACCGCCTAAACGGGTTTGCGCCACTAAAAAGCCCTGACCTTCTTCACCTAACAGATGATCGGCTGGCACGCGGCAATCGGTAAAACGGATATAACCGTGCACACCGTTACCCTGTTCAACATAAGGGCCAACAGCCGTGTTGCGCATAATATCCATACCCGGTGTGCCTTTCTCAACCAGAATAATCGAGGCACCTTCGTGGATAGGGACTTCAGTATTGGTGACAACCATCACCAATAAAAACTCTGAAAAACGGGCGTGGGAAGCAAACCACTTTTCGCCATTAATTACCCACTCATCACCATCGCGCGTAGCGGTACAGGTAAATTGTGCCGGGTCAGAGCCGGCTTGTGGTTCAGTCATGGAGTAACAAGACGCAATCTTGCCATCTAGCAGGGGCTGTAAATATTTTGCCTTTTGGTGGTCAGTACCAAAGTGGGCAAGGATTTCCGCATTGCCTGAATCCGGCGCCTGAGTACCAAATACGCTGGGGGCAAAACGGCTGCGGCCCAGAATCTCATTCATCAGACCTAATTTAACCTGACCATAACCTTCACCACCCAGTTCGGGGCCGAGGTGACAGGCCCAAAGGCGTTTCTCTTTAACAATTTCTTTTAGCGGTGCCATGGCTGCGGCAGCTGGAGAATCAGGATCCCAGGGATCACCTGCGCCACGGAAAACCAGGTCGAGGGGCTCGCACTCCTCACGTACGAATGTATCAATCCAGTCTAATTTTTCCTGGAATTCACTGTCTGTTTCAAAGCTCCAACTCACTGGATGTTCTCCTCAAATATGGGGTGGTGGTGACCACGATAACTTGCTAGACTCAAACAAGCAAGTCTTGAATTAAATTCAGGTTTAGGGTTATTCTGTACAAAAATGAGAGGAAAATCTACCCATGTCTAGTAAAAAGCCGAATAAAAAGCCGAGTGAAAAGGCAAAGCAAAAGGTTTGGTTAGTTACCGGTGCATCCCGCGGTATTGGTTTGGCAGTAGCCCAGCGGGCTATTGCGGCGGGGGACAAGGTAGCGCTGTTAGCCCGCGGTGAAGCGGTGCTTCAGGTGGCTGAAGGCTTGGGTGAAAACGCCATGGGTGTACAGGCCGATGTGGCTGACCCGGCTTCGGTAAAGTTGGCGGTGGCTAAGGTGCTGGTCGAGTGGGGCCAGATTGATACCATCGTTAATAATGCTGGGCTGCATCGTGGCGGTAAAGTAGGGCGTCGCTTGACGCTGGATGATTGGCAGGCAGTGTTAGATACCAACCTAACCGGTTCCCTTAATGTGATTAGCGCCTGTAGAGATAGCCTGTCCGAGGGTAGCAATATAGTCAATGTGGGTGCTGTGGTCGGCTTTCGCGGTTTCCCCGGTGATGCCGCCTACGGTGCTTCCAAGGCTGGACTGGCAGGTTTAACCCGGGCGCTCGCCATTGAATTAGCCGCTAAGGGGATTTGCGTAAATCTGGTTATCCCCGGTTTGGTCCTTACAGAAATGACCAGCGAGCTGTCTGAAAAAGCGCTGGAATCTATGCGTAAAACTGTCCCCATGGGCCGCTATGGTGCCCCGGATGAAATTGCCGAAGTGATTGAGTTTGTCGGCCGTTCTCGCTATATGACTGGCGCTTTTGTGCCGGTTGATGGTGGCCTGATGTCCAGCTTTGGTGTGCCGCAATGAGTTCAAACGCCGAAAAATTTAGCCAGTGGGCCGAGGCCGAGCTGGGTTTGTGCAATGCCCGTATTGAAAAAAAACTGGCCGGTGGTAATTCCAATCTAACGCAATTGGTTGTCCATGATGCTGGGCAATTTGTGATTCGCTCGGCACCCGCTAATACCATTTCCCCTAAGGCGCATTTAGGTGTGCAAAGAGAAGCGACCTTTATGGGCGCACTGGCCGGTCATGCTCCCGTCCCCAAGGTATTATGCTGGTGTGAAGATACTGAGATTTTGGGTTATCCCTTTGCAGCTATAGAGTTTATTAATGGCGTAGCGATAACCGATACACTACCTGCCAGCTACGATACAGTAGAAGCCGTCAATCAACTTGGCTTGCAGTTAGCCAGTGCGCTGGGCGAAATTGCCTGCGCCCCCTGGCAGGATATTGGTCTTGCAGAAATGGGCAGGCCAGAAAACTTTTTACGTCGACAAATTGAGCGTTGGTTACAGGTGCGGGAAAGCCAGCCCACCAGAGACTTACCAGAGATTGCCCGGTTGGGGCAGTGGCTATTAGATAACTTACCGGAAGATGGCCCGGTCGGTATTTTTCATGGTGACTACCATTTGGATAATACGCTTTGCCATCCAGAGCGGCCTGAATTATTAGCCGTGATCGATTGGGAAATGGGCACTATTGGCGACCCCCTGGCTGACTTGGGTTTGCTACTAATGTTTTGGGGGCCAAGAAGCGTAACACCTCCCGGTTTTGCTCATGTCCAGGCCGCAACCCGCAAAGAGGGTGTGATCGGTCGCCGCGAATTGGTTAAAGCCTGGGAAAAAACCAGCGGTATTACACCGCGCCATTTGGAATTTTATTTATGTTTTGCTTTTTGGCGTCTGGCGGCTATTGTCGAGGGTGCTTATGGTTTATATCTCGAAGGCAAAGTGGATACCGATTATGCCCGAGGTCTTGAATATGATGTCCCCGCGCTATTAAAGGAGGCCGCGCTGGCGGCAGCAGGAGAATGGTAATGCAAACAAATTCTATGGAAACCACCATGATGCACCTACCCATGACGGTGCAGATGATTATGGACCACGGTCGCAATGTGTTCCCCGATTCAAGAGTGGGAACCTTTGATGGCGACTCCATGGTTTATACCAGTTATGCCGAGATTGCCGATAATGCAGCCCGTTTAGCGGCCGCATTACAATCATTAGGTATTGTTCCCGGTGATAGAGTCGCCACCTTTAGTTGGAATAACACGGCCCATATGGAAGCCTATTTAGGTATTCCTTCTATGGGTGCGATTATGCATACCGTTAATATCCGTTTATCGGCTGAGCATATTGCCTATATTATTAATCACGCCGAAAACCGAGTGGTTTTGTTAGACGCCAGTTTACTGGATGTTTTTTCACCGGTATTACCGCTATTAAAAACCGTAGAACATATTTTATTAATTGGTGAGGGCGAGCTGATAACTGATATTCCCACTCAGGATTACCGTCAGCTATTAGCGGCCAATAAGCCATTGCAAGATTGGCCCGAGCTGGACGAAACTTCGGCAGCGGCGGTCTGTTATACCAGCGGTACCACCGGCAACCCCAAAGGGGTGGTCTATAGTCATCGCACTACCTTTGTTCACTCACTGGCTTCGCGCGGTGTTGATACCTTTGGTATTTGCGAGAGTGATAGAATTTTATTGCTGCCCGCCATGTTCCACGCCAATGCCTGGGGGATGCCCTATAGCGGTTGGTTTAGTGGTAGCGATTTTACCTTGCCGGGGCCGCATCTCCAGCCTGAAGGTATCAAGCGCATGATTGCGCTGGAAAAACCTACGGTAACCGCAACTGTGCCCACCATTCTGGGTGATCTATTACGCGCTGACTCTGCCGATCTGGATATGACCTGTTTCCGTTCCATTATTTGCGGGGGCTCTTCCGTTGCACCTGCCATGATCGATGCCGCCAGAGAGCGTTGGGGTGTGCCGGTATTGCAGGGCTGGGGCATGACAGAAACCAGCCCGCTATGTACCGTTTCACATCCACCAAGAGATTTTACCGGCGCCGATGAAACCCAATGGCGAACCAAAAGTGGCCGCCCGGTTGCTGGTATGCAAGTGCGAGTGATTGATGAAGAAGGCAACCCGCTGCCCCATGACGGTGAAACCGTGGGTGAATTACAACTGCGTGGTCCCTGGGTAACGGGTGGATATCACAAAGGCGATTCGCCTGATTCCGTTAGTGACGATGGCTGGCTGCGCACCGGCGATGTAGGCCATATTGACCAGCGCCATTTTGTGCAACTGACCGATCGCACCAAAGATGTGATTAAGTCCGGCGGTGAATGGATATCTTCCGTAGAACTGGAAGATATTATTGCCGGCCACCCCAATGTGCAGCAGGCTGCGGTAGTGGCGACTGCGGATGAACGCTGGCAGGAGCGCCCACTGGTTATTGTGGTGGCGGAAGAGGGCATAGATGCCCAACAGCTGCGTGAATATTTAAAAGATAAAGTCGCCCGTTTCTGGATTCCCGAATATTGGAGCTTTACCGACGATATCCCTAAAACCAGCGTCGGTAAATTAGATAAAAAACGCCTGCGGGATATGAATGAGTCGGGCGCTCTCAAGGTTGAGGTAATACGCTAATGGCTAGTCGACCAGATTCAGAGCGGATGACACAGGCGGAACGCACCGCCTTATCCGATAAAAAAATGTTTGAAGCGGCGATTGAATTAATCAATGAACGCGGCACACAAAAAACCACCTTAAAAGAAATTGGTGAGCGGGCAGGCTATAGCCGCGGCTTAGCCAATTATCGTTTTGGTTCTAAAGATGGCCTAATGCTGGAATTATTTGAGCGTTTTGATGACCGCTGGAAAGAACATCTCGGAGATTACATCAGCAATACCCATGGGCTGGAAGCGGTTCGACAGGCCTCCAGTGCATTGCGGGATTTTTTAAAGAAAGAATCCAAATATCTGCGAGCGATGTATCTACTATGGTACGAAAGCCTTGGCCATGAAAGCGATATGCGTCGTTTACTGGCCGAGCATCACGATGTTTATCGTCACGATGCCAGACGCTGGATAGAGCAGGGTATTGAGGCGGGTGATATAAAACCCAACACCGATGCGGAACAGTTTGCCGCACAGTACTGTGCCTTTAGTTTTGGTATTGTTTACCAATGGCTGGTGAATGCTAAATCATTGGATATCGATGCGGTGTTTGATAATTATATAAAAAATACAATTGAGCTATTAGCCAATCCACAATAACCGGGAGCTAACACAATGAGTCAACTGGCAAGAGAAGACGGCAAAAGTATTTATTATGAAGACCATGGCAGCGGCGATAGTGCCATTGTATTAGTGCATGGTTGGGGTGCAGGTGTCAGAGCGTGGGACTATACCTTGCCGGGCCTGGTGGCTGCCGGCCACCGAGTTGTATTGTTAGATCACCGCGGCTGTGGCCAATCCAGTAAAGACTTTGCCGATATGGGCGTTGAAGCGATTGCCAGCGATGTGGTGGCACTGGTTGAACATCTGGCTATTGGCAGCGTTATATTAAATGGTTGGTCTTTAGGCGGCGCTGTTGTGGTAGCCGCGGCCAGAGATTTGGGCGACCGCTGTAAAGGTTTGGTACTAACCTGTGGTGCCACACCCTGTTATGTACAAAAACCGGATTATCCCCATGGCGGTACCGAACAGATACTGGCGGATACCCTGGCTGCGATGAATGCTGACCGAGTTAATTTCTTTGCCGGTTTATCTGCTGGAGTTTGTGCCAGTGAGGTTAGCCCGCAGGTGGTGGATTGGATGTGGCAAATGTTTTTGCAGTCCTCGCCATTAGCCGCCAATTCTCTGGGTGATTTAGGCCCGCTGGACCAGCGTCAGGACCTGGCTAATTTAAATATACCTATTCTCGGTTTTGTCGGCGGTCAGGATGCGGTGGTTGACCCCGCTGTCTGCCGTTCAGTGGCCGACTATGGCAAAGATGTAACACTGGTAGAATGCGCCGCTTCAGGCCATGCACCCTTTATCGAAGAGGGCGAACTCTATCACTCTGAGCTTCATAGCTTTATCGCCAAACAACTTTAAGGAATGGTTTTATGAGTAATGTTAATTACGGCCTCTGGTATGACTTTCGTAACCCGGAGCAATGGCGACAGCCCTTTGAGGACTTTTATGCCGAGCGCTTTGAGCAACTGGTTCAAGCGGAAAAAATGGGCTTTAATTCCTGCTGGCTAACCGAACATCATTTTTGTGACGACGGTTATACACCTTCACCTTTAGTGTTGGCTGCGGCCATTGCCTCAAAAACTGAAACCATGCGTCTGGGCACTAACCTGATGTTATTGCCACTACATGACCCCGTTAGAGTGGCTGAAGATGCAGCTACCTTATCCTTATTAAGTGGCGGACGTTTTGATTTAGGTGTGGGTATTGGTTATCGCCAGGCTGAGTTTGAGCAATTCAAACGAAAAATTTCACATCGCCCCAGTTTGATTGAGGAGGGTATAGAAATTCTTCGCCGCAGCTGGAGCGGTGAGCCGGTTAATTTTTCGGGCAAGCGTTTTGAAGTGGGTGATTTAAAAGTGATGCCTACTCCCGAGACCAATCCAAAGATTTATTTAGGCGGAATGGCAGAACCTGCTATTCAACGTGCAGCCAGAATTGCAGATGGATTTCTCTCTACCGGTGGTCTAGGTATTGATGTTTATAACGAAGCTCTGGAACAGCAAGGCAAGTCGATTCAAGATGGCGATATTATTTTAGGCTCCTGGGCGATTATTGCCGAAGACCCTGAAGCCGAAGCTGCCAAGGTTGCAGACCATGTGTTATACCAAACTAATGAATATATTAAGTGGGGAGCTTTTGGCCCACCCGATCAGGCGACGTTATTTGAGACCGGTGCTCAGGCCATAGAAAATGGCTTGTATGAGTTATGGGATGCCGATACAGCGGTGACGGAATTAAATAAGTTAATGAAAACTTATCCGAATATTCGCGATATTCACTTCTGGGCGCAGTTTCCAGGTGAGTCGGTGGAGTCGGGCAATAAGCGTCTTCGTTATATTGCCGAGCATGTGTTGCCGAGGTTGGGGTGAAAAATCTATCATCCCGGTGAAAGCACACTACTACTAGCCAGCTCATTCCCAGTAGGGTGGATTATAATCCACCAATGCCAGTGGTATTTAAAACCGGTGGATTATAATCCACCCTACGGGGCTAACAGTCATATAAGTTTGGCCTAAAATAGAGTTATACTGATTTTTAATCGCTTATCCCTTAGAATATTATTCTATGCAAACCAAAAAACCTGGCTTACTAAAAAGCAGTTTATTATTGTCCATAGTGACTTTGATTTTCTGTAACTTCGCTACAGCTGATAGCATGCGTTTTTCTGTCAGTAATAAACTGTCCCCTCCCGTTCCTCCTTATCAATGGTATGATTTCTGTACTAGCAGCTATCAAGGTTTTAATAAAGAACTGTATCAGCGTCTGGCTTCCGACCTTGGCTTAAAGGCTGAGTTTATCGAATCAAAATATGCCGTAAACGCCACTGATATGCAGCGCTATAATCTGGAGCTTATAGCATCAGGCCAAACCTCTTTTTCCCTTTCCCATCCCGCTTTTATAAAGGACTCAAGCAAGTGGGTGGTAGGCGCTCAGCCGCCATTAAACTTTGACCAGGTCATTGTGATATTGGCAGAGCGTGATGATATTAGGCAGTTGGCAGATCTACAGGCACTTATGGGCACTGGTGTGGATACCACATCGGATATTCATGAGTTTAAAAAAATAGGTCTGGATTTACAGTTTAAAGAGGCTGCAACCTTAAGTGAGGCATTACAAACCGTGTCCAGAGGCGATGCCGATTATTGGATAGCACCGAAATTTTTGGCACTGAATTTAATTGAGGAGCTAGCGCTTGAGGGGCAGGTAAAGTTCTCGCATCTTAAAGTCAGCACCTTATCCGATTTTTATATGGTAACCAGTACCACGGAGAGAAACCGGCAATTGATTAATCAGATTGATACGTTGGTGGTTAAATACCGGGAGGCAGGCTATATCGACTTTCTTAAAATCAATGCCTTAAAGACCTGGTTATCTAATAAGTCCTGTGCCCAGCAGGGGGCTACAGGGTAGAGCGGCTGATAAAGATTATTTCAACCCACTCATTGTCAAAACACTGGTCAAAAACAAGCGATGCGCCCCTTCAGGGTCAATATCCGAATCAAAATACACCGCAGAGCGCAAGCCAATCATCAGCCCGTAAGCAATCTCCGCCGCATCGGTACTGTTATTCATAAACACTGCCGGGCAGTCATCAAAGATTTTGGCAAGGTGGCTTTTACAGCGCTCATCAAAGTCACGCTTGGTAATTTTAAGTACATCATCATTAACCGCAGCGCCAAAGCACTCCAGCATAAAACCAATCTCTTTCACCGTACTGGCTTCGCCCTTAAACCAAAAGTCCGCCAGCGCTTCAATCTGCTCGCGTGGCTCCAGTTCGCCAAATTCTTCAATTTTCTCCAAAAAGCTAACCGACACATTCTCAAAGTACTGCTCAAGAATGGCTTCCTTACCTTTAAAGTAATAGAGCAGGTGGCTGGGGGACATATCCGCGCCCTTGGCTACATCTGCCAGCGTGGTTTTTACATAACCCTGAGCAAGAATGCAGTCGTGGAGGGATTTAAAAATTAGGCGGCGGCGCTTGTCTCCGCGGCTATCGCGGCGGCCGGCTCGGGAGCGTCTGGGTGTCGTTGTTGGCATGGGGCGCACTCTATCATGTTAATTATTAGGATGGCAGTGTCAGTAATACCGGTGCTTGATTAAATTTGATAAATCTTTAAACTTGAACTTTATTCAAATTAAGCCTAATATCGAATTTATCCAATTATCAGGGTTTTATTTATGTCAATTGAAGGTCTTTGCTTTGTAATTACCGGCGGTGCTGCCGGTATTGGTGCGGGTACCGCCCGTTTAGCGGCTAGCCGTGGCGCCAAAGTAGTGGTGTCGGATATGAATGATGCGGCGGGGGAAGCTCTGGCTGAAGAGATTAATGGCAGTGGTGGTCAGGCGATATACCAGCATTGCGATGTGACCAATGAAGAGCAAGTGGAAGCCTTAATGAAAGCGGCCGCCGATGCCTTTGGCGGTATTGATATTGTGCATAACAATGCAGGTATTCATGAAAGTATGTTGGGCGGCGATTTATCCCTTGATGGTATGAGCCGCGCTACCTTTGAAAAGGTAATGGGCGTGAATGTCACCGGCGCATGGCTCTGTGCCAAATATGCTTTGCCCTATTTACGTAACAGCGATAACGCCTCCATTATCAATGCCGGTTCAACCAGCTCTCTAACCGGTTACCCGCAGTGTCAGGCCTACGGTGCCAGTAAAGGCGCGATTATGCAGCTGACCAAAATGCTGGCGGTTGATCTGGCCCCCGATAGTATTCGGGTTAATTGCTATTGCCCCGGTTCCATCCATACCCAGATTGTCGATAAATTTTTAGAGGCGGCTCCTGACCCTAAGGCAATGCTTAATACTATGACGCAAACTCATTTGATTCCGCGTATGGGCAAGCCTGTTGATGTAGCGGCACTGGTCTGTTTTCTGGCCAGCCCTGAGTCAGAATTTGTTAATGGTGCTGTTTGGGGTATCGATGGCGGTTCATTAGCCTGGCGCGGCACCCTTGATGTATTAGGTATGGAGGCAGAGGCATGAGCCTGACCGTTGAGCAAAAGTTAGAGATTCACGAATTATTAAGCCGCGCCGCCTATGCCTATGATGAGCGCGATATGAAAATGTTAGAGGCCTCCTTTTCAGAGAGCGCCAGTTTTACCATGCGTATTGCCGGTGGTGATCTGGTCGGCCCGTTTGAAGGCCGGGAAGCAATTATGGCGCTAATGTCCGGCTCTATGAATGATCAAACCGATGTACGCCGTCATGTGGTTAGCAATATCTTTTTTGATAATAACAATCCCGAAACCACGGTAGTGTCCAATCTGACTTTAATGGCCACAGAAAATGGTGTCACCCAGTTACTCACCACGGGCGTCTATTACGATACCGTGGTTGAAGAGGGCGGGCAGTGGTGTATTCGTCAGCGTCATATCGATTTAGATAAAGCCTATTAGGGAGCTACCGTGAATATTGGATTTATCCCCAGTAAAACTGCGCGGCTGGAGCCACACCGCGAAGCGCTGATTGATGTGCACTCCGGTCGCCGGGTGACCTTTGGCGAGTTAGATGGCAATGTCTGCCGTTTGGCGAATGCGCTTATTGATCAATTAGGTTTATCCAAGGGCGACAGGGTAGCGGTGTTATCCAAAAACTCTATCGAGTATATGGAAATTTATTATGCCTGTGCGCGGGTGGGTATGATTGCCCAACCGATTAACTGGCGGCTTGGCCCTGATGAAATGGTGCGTATTCTTGAAGATGGTTCCCCTTCCGTGGTTATCTCTTCAGGCGAGTACCGTGAAGACGCGGAGCAACTTAAAAACAAAATCAGTGTATCGCACTGGCTTAATTTTGGTGACGACAGCGATGGCTCATATCAGGCATTGCTAGAGGGCTCTTCCACCGATGAGCCTAAAGCTTCTGCAGAGGTTGGTGGTGATGACCCGGCATTGATTCTTTATACCGGCGGTACTACCGGCCAATCCAAAGGCGCATTGCATACCCATCGTTCGCTCTATATGGGCATGATTAACCAGACCGTTGCTGAGCGTGTGGTGCCTTCCGATGTGTATATGCTAACCGGCCAGATGTTTCATATCCCGGTAGCGTTGGGCATGAACTACCACGCCCATGGCTGCCCTATGGTGTTGATTAACTTTGATGCACGGTTAGCGTTGGAGACTATTCATAAAGAACGGGTTTCAGCCTTTCTGGGTATCACCACCATGCTTAACTGGATGATGGCGGACGAAAAATTTGCCGAGTTTGATTTAAGCAGTTTACGAAATATTCAATACGGCGGTGGCCCTATGCCCAGCAGCGTAGTCGCCGCCGCATTGGATGCTTTTCCCTGCACCATTATTCAAGGCTATGGCCAGACCGAAGGGATGACCATGAGCTTTTTATCTCAGGAAGATCATTTGCGGGCTTTGGCTGGCGATCATCCCGAGCGTTTGGATTCCTGCGGCCGCGAAGGCTTTGTAACGGAAATGCGTTTGGTGGACCCTGAAGGTAATACCGTGCCGCGCGATGGCAATACCCCCGGTGAAATTATTGTGCGCTCCGAAGCCAATATGGTGGGCTATTGGCAGCGCCCTGATCTTACCGCTGAAACCATTCGTGATGGTTGGATGTGGACTGGCGATATCGCTGTCTGGGACGAAGCCGGTTATATTTTTATTGTTGACCGTGCCAAAGATATGATTATTTCCGGCGGTGAAAATATTTTCTGTACTCAGGTAGAAGCTGCCATTCATAAACACCCCGGTGTATTAGAGTCAGCGGTATTTGGTATTCCCGATGATGTTTGGGGTGAGGCGGTAAAAGCCGTTGTGGTTATGAAGCCCGGTCAATCGGCTACCGAAAAAGACATTATTGATACCGCCGCAGAGCATTTGGCGTCCTATCAAAAACCCAAATCTGTGGACTTTGTTGAAAGCCTGCCCAAAGCTCCCACCGGAAAAATTCTTAAACGCGATTTGCGCACACCCTATTGGGAAGCGGCAAGGACAAATGTATGAGTGTATTAACCCCTGAGGTATTGTCGGCAATTGGTCGCCAAAGCCAGCCCCAGCGTGAAATTGTTACCCGTCGCGATATTCGTAAATACTCGGTGGCAACGGGCAATCGCCAGCGCAAGTATTTAGACGGTGACCAGGCTCCGCCGATGTTTCATGTGCCGTTATTTTGGGATGTGGTGGAGTTGGACCAGCTAACACCGGATGGTGTATCGATTGATTCGCTACTGCCCAAATTTCCTTTGGAAAAAGCGATGGCCGGTGGTTTAAATATTGAATACCACAAACCGGTTCGCCCCGGCGACTGGTTAACCGCCACCCGCACATTAACCGATATTTATGAAAAAGAAGGGCGCTCCGGTGCCTTGATTTTTTACGAAGTGGTGATGGATATCGTCAATGACGACCAAGAACTGGTTATCCGCGAAAAAACCACGAGGATTTTACGATGACAGCAGCAGTAAATAATGCCCGCTTTGCCACCATTGCCGTTGGCGATAGCCTGCCGGAGCGAGAGTTCGACTGCGATAATGTGCAGCTAATGTTATATAACGCCGCTTTGTGGAATGGTCACCGTATTCATTTTGATGAGCCCTATACTAAAAATGTAGAAGGCTACCCCGGCCTGGTATTGGCAGGCCCTATGTTGGGTGACTGGTTACACCAGTGTGCTGAAGAATGGCTGGCTGATGACGGCCGAATTATTTCTATCGATTACTCCAATCGTGTGGCCGCTTATGTGGGCGATATTTTAACCTCGGGCGGAACCGTTACCGCAGTACATCCTGATAAACAGGAATTGGAAATCGATATCTTTATAAAAAATAAGGAAGGCGCGGTAGTGGCTCCCGGAACAATGGTGGTGCGATTTGGCGAATCCTGGTAAAGAACTGCGCGGCAAAGTCGCGATAGTGGGTGTGGCGGATACGGAAGTTGGCGTACTAACTGGCCGTTCTCCGATGGACCTTGGTGTAGAAGCTGCGCTAAAAGCGATTAAAGATGCCGGCCTTAAAAAATCCGATATCGATGGTTTAATTACCTGCAATTCCATGGCCCAGCCATTGATGTACCATGCTGAAGCTACCGCTGAATATCTGCAAATTTTTCCGCGCTATTGTATGGCCGTGGGCGCAGGCGGCGGTACAACCTTTACCGCTATTCATCATGCCGCCTCTGCAATCGCAACCGGTATGGCGGATATTATTGTGATTGCTATGGCCGACTGTATGCGCAGTGGTTTAAGTCGTGAGCAGGCCTTGCAAGTACAAGCCTCAACCGGTCACCCCGAGTTTGAACAACCTTATGGGCCTACGGTACCAGCCTATTACGCCTTAATTGCGCAGGCGCATATGGCAGAGTTTGGCACCACACAGGAACAGTTAGCCGGTATTGCGGTGTCAACTCGGCAACATGCAGCCAATAATCCAACGGCACAAATGCGCGATCTAATTACGGTTGATGATGTGATGTCATCACGGATGATTGCCGACCCGTTGCATCTGTTAGATTGTTCACTGGTCTCTGATGGTGGCTCGGCAATTGTAATGTGTAGTGCAGAACGCGCCGCTGATCTGCCCCATGACCCGATTTATATTATGGGCGCGGGTGAAGGCCATAACCATGAACATATAAGTGCGGCTCGCAGTCTGACGACGTCTGCTGCAAAGGAAGCCGGAGAGCGAGCTTATGCCATGGCAGGGCTGCAATCTTCAGATATGGATTTTGCCCAGCTCTATGATTGTTTTACCCCAACAGTATTGGTTGAGTTGGAAGATTTAGGTTTTTGTACCAAAGGTGAGGGCGGTGCATTTGTTGATAGCGGTGCTCTGGCCCCTGGTGGTAGCTTGCCAGTAAACACCCATGGCGGTCTGTTATCTCACAGCCATGCGGGTAACCCCGGCTCCATGTTTGCTCTAACAGAATCAGTATGGCAGTTGCGTCATACCGCTGGCGAGCGTCAGGTTCCTAAGGCGCGTCACGGTTTGGTGCATGCACAAGGCGGTATTATGTCTTCCCATACCACATTGGTTTTATCACGGGAGGCCAGCTAAATGAGTGCGCCGGAATTAACAAAAATCTTACCGCCGGATACAGAATTATCTCGCCCTTTTTGGGAGGGCTGCCGTAATCAGCAATTACTGATGCAACAGTGTAAAGACTGTGATCGGTTTCAGTTTTACCCCCGTATTGTTTGTAGCCATTGCGAAGGCGAACAACTCAGTTGGCAGCCGGTTTCAGGGCAGGGCAGTGTGGCCAGTTTTACCATTGTGCGCCGGGGTATTTCCAAAGCTTACGAAGCCCCTTATATCGTCGCACTGGTTGACCTGAAAGAAGGGCCGCGTATGATGACAACTGTTGTCGGTTGTGACCCTGAAAGTGTTGCCGTAGGTGATACCGTAGAAGTACAGTTCGAGCCTTGGGGTTCGGATTTAGTTTTACCAGTATTTAGCAAACGATAATAAGAGAGGTTTTACCTCAATAATGAGCAGCCCGAAAACACCTGATGCTGTAATTAATCCTCAAGCACCGCCAGGGTCACTGGAGGCAAAACTGCCGCCGGTTGATAATGGTACCGAGTGCTATTCCAAAGACGACTATTTTAGTCGCGATGCCAAGGCCCTTGAATGGGATAAAATGTGGACTAATAGCTGGCTAATTGCCGGTGTTAGTTCAGACCTTGCCAAACCCAACGATTATTTTCTTTTTGATATCTGCGACGAGTCCATTATTGTTACTCGCACCGATAACGGTATTAAAGCCTTTTACAATGTTTGCCAACACCGCGGTTCCAAACTGGTTTGGGAAGAGCGCGGTAATAAAAAAGTCTTTGTCTGTCCTTTCCATAGTTGGAGTTTTCATAATAACGGCGACCTGCGCCGGATTACCGATGAAGATACATTTCAGCCCGAGGTTGTTGCTCATCGTCCAGGCTTAACGCCAGTCCATTGTGAAGAGCATGCCGGAATTATTTTTATCCATATGGGCGATAAACCTGAACCCTTGGTTGAGAGTATCGGTTTGCCTGAAGGTTATCTCGAAGCTTATCAAATCGATAAAATGAAAGTGATTCGCCAGGTGCGCAGCGAGTGGGGTTCAAACTGGAAAGTGGGCGTCGAAGCTTTTTATGAAAGTTATCACCTGCATTCCGTTCACCCGGAAACCCGCGGTGTAATGGCAGACCTTAATGTTCAGTACGACCTTTACCCCAACGGTGCCAGTCGCATGATTGTGCCTTTTGGTATTCCCAGCCCGCGTTTCCACGATCAAACTACCGTTAACGAAGGTCTGCAAATGATGTTGCAGGATGCCGGTGTAGACCCTGAAGGTTTTACGGGTACCGCCACCGATGTTCGTCGCGCCATTCAATTAGGCAAACGTGAACGCTCTGAACGCCTGGGTTTGGGTTACGAGCGTTTTGAAGATGGCCAGCTGTCCGATAGTTGGGCCACCGGTATTTTCCCGAATGTGCAATTAGGCTGTCATCCAGAAGCCATGTTCTTTATGCGCTTTCTACCCCATGAGACCGACCCAGAGCGTTTCTATTACGACACCATGACTATGTTGTTGCCGGTTGACGATCCCGATTACAGCCCGCCAGCCTGGATGGGCTTGCCGGAAGATCTCGATATCAGTGGTGGGCAAAGGCCCAATATCGAGTATTACTCGATGGGCGAAGATGCCGGCCTTGGGCTGGTATTAAGCCAGGATTCTGCCCTGTTGCCAGTGGTGCAAAAGGGCATGCGCAGCCGGGGCTTTAAAGGCCAGTTATGGGGCGAACAAGAGCAGCGTCTAAGGCACTTCCACGTAGAGCTGGCGCGGCGTCTGGGCGAAAACGAATAACTTGAATAATATTTAAATATTTGCTTGACAAAAACAAGTAACAGGTTCAATCTTGAATAAGATTCAAGTTTAATAGCAGTAAACCATTAATCGATAATTTTGATAATAAAAGACCTAATCCTTAAGGGGGACTTGGAAAATGCGTAACAACAGTGAATCAGGCAAGGCTGCGACCCGCACTTTGTCATCGTTTAAACCGAAATCACCATTGCGGATGGCAATACTGTCTTCATTGTTGCTGCCAGTAGCTGGTATCAGCGCTATGGCACAAGCACAGGACGCTCGCGTGCTGGAAGAAGTTCAGGTTACTGCTCGTCAAAGAACTGAAAGTTTGCAAGATGTGCCCGTTGCTGTAACGGTAATGGATGAAAGCGCGCTGCAAAAAACCTTCGCCCAGAATCTGGGTGAGATGGGCGATTATGCCCCTAACGTCACCATCGGTACGGTGCCTGGTTTTAACGCCGCCTCGATTGCTATTCGTGGCGTGTCTACCGGTGATATCCCTTCTACTTTTGACCCTGCTGTAACGGTAGCGGTTGATGGTTTCTATTTAGGTCACTACCAAGCATCGTTGTTAGATATGTTTGATATTGAGCAGGTAGAAATTCTGCGTGGCCCACAGGGCACGCTGTTTGGTAAAAACACCATTGGTGGTGTTATTAATGTCACCACTAAAAAGCCTAGCGGTGAGTTTGGCGTACAAGCCAAAGCGCGTTTAGGTAACGAAGGTCGTCAGGATATTATGCTGGCCGCTGATTTACCGATTGTTGAAAATACTTTAGCTGCCCGTGTTTCTATGCAGCAATTTGATTTCGACGGTTTCTATGAAAATACCTTTGATGGCAGCGATGCCGGTGGCCAGGATTTATTTGCTGCCCGCGCGAAGTTATTATGGACACCAAGTGAAGAGTTTGAGGCCTTATTATCGCTGGAGTATATCGAAGACGATAGTGATACGCCTATGGTTGTAAATACCACGACTGAAGAAAAGTTTTTCTATGGCGCTTACCCCGGCCGCGGTGCTGGCGGACCAGCTAATCGGCCGCTAGGCGATCCATTTAAAACTGGTTTGGTAACCCCCGATCAGCATACAGATGGTTTTGCCGAGTCTAAAAATACTGATGGCCACCAGGAAGATGTCGATGGTGTTTACCTGACACTAAACTGGGATGTAATGGGCGGTACTTTGACCTCTATAACGGGTTACCGTGGTGTAGACTCAGATTACTATAATGATTATGTCGGCGAGCCTTTTGCTATTTACGCGACAATTCGTTCGGTATACCGTGATACCTACAGTCAGGAAATTCGCTTTGCTGGCTCTACCGACAACCTGGATTATGTGGTTGGTGGTTACTATCAGCAAAATGATATGGACTATGAGAACTATACTAGCCTTGGTCCAGATCATCCCTTTGCGGGCGGCCCAACGATTCCTGTTGGCGGGGTTTTAACCGATGCTGATGGTTCACAGGAAGCGACTGCTTTCGCTATCTTTGGTGAAGGTAGCTACAGTATTTCTGAGGTGACTTCGATCACAGCGGGTATCCGTTATTCAGATGAAGAGAAAGATTTTCAGCTAAGTCCGCTATTCTTTCCTACAGAAGCTAGAGTTGATGAGTCTGACTCCTGGGATGATATAACTTATCGCTTAGGCATTGATCATCAGATAAATGATACCACTATGCTCTATGCATCGTTTGCAACCGGCTTTAAAAGCGGTGGCTTTAATGAGCAGGCAGGTACTCTGGAATCTGCAGCTACAGCCTTCGAACCAGAAGAAGCAGAATCTTTTGAAGTGGGTATGAAGGCTGACTTGCTGGATAATACACTTCGTTTAAATGTTGCTGCCTATGCGGTTGAGTATACTGATTTGCAAGTGGATTCAGTTGTACCTGTTCCGGGGGTTGGTCAAGAGTCTATTATTACTAACGCCGGTGAAGTGACCTCTTATGGTCTTGAAGCCGATGTTATGTGGTTGGCAACTGACCAGCTGACTATCGATGGTACTTTGGGCTTGCAAGATTCGGAATATGATAAGTTCCAGTGTGACCGTGATGGTGATGCTTCGACTAATCCTATGCCAACGCCCGATGTTGACTGTTCAGATTTTGATGTTAAGCGTACGCCAGAGACTACAGCCAGCTTAGGTGCTACCTATAATATCCCTCTGAGTGGCCTGGGTGGTTCGCTAGATCTGAATACCAATGCGACTTATACCGATTCTTTCTATAACGACATTATCAATAGTGAATCCAGTAAGCACGAAGAAGTGACGTTGTTAAACGCCAGTGTTTCTTATATTGCTGATGATGAAAAGCTGCGTGTTTCAGTATTTGGTCGTAACCTGACTGATGAGGAATACCAGACTTCAGGTCTAAGTGTTGCTAACTTGTGGAATTTCTCTACTTACGGCAACCCTGCAACTTACGGTCTTGAAGTAGAAGTGAAATTCTAAAGGTCTCTTAAGCTCCCTGCAGTTAAGGGAGCAATGGCAAGGACGCCATATATTTTAGATATTTTATATCAGGGTCGGCTTGCCGGCCCTTTTTTATGGCGCCTTATCTGTTAATCTGCGTCTACTCATTTAAAGCTATTGAGAGGAAGCTGCGTGAAGTTCAGCAAACAATTATTCCTATGGCTAAGCCTGGTGCTGCCATTAACCACAGCTGCGGCTGTCGATGATAATGCTGCCAAGGTATCAGCAGCCGGTGAAGCGCTGTATCAAAAACACTGCCAGATGTGTCATGGCGGCCGCGTTGCCAAAGCGCCAGAGCTCACCTTGATTCGCCTGATGGCAGCCAGCTCGGTTTACCGTGCGCTGGATCAGGGGATTATGCAACAACAGGGCAAGGCATTAAGTGACAACGAAAAAGTGGTATTGGCGGAATACCTCACCGGCCAGAGTTTAAATCAACAGACGGTCGCGCCAGCGCCACAGTGTGAAGGCAAAGCGGCAGAGTTTGATATTAATGCGCCACCACTAGCTGCCGGTTGGAGTGCGGAGAATAATAACCAGCGCCACTATGGCGAAGAAGTTACTTCGATTAACGCTGGTAATATTAATCAGTTAGAACTGGCCTGGGCCTTTGCTTACCCGGAAGCCATTCGCGCGCGCTCACAACCTGCTATTGCCGGTGGTGCGGTATATGTTGGCAGTCAAAACGGCTCAGTGTTTGCGTTAGACCGTGAAACCGGCTGTATTCGCTGGACCTTCCAAACCACCGCGGAAGTGCGCAATGCGATAGTGATAGAACCCTGGAAGGCGGGGGAGAGTGCCAGCCCTTCATTATTTTTTGGTGATATCGCCGGTAATGTTTATGCGCTTAATGCTGTCACCGGTGAGCTGCGCTGGAAAGATCGCCCGGATGATCACCCCAGCC
Organism: Oceanicoccus sagamiensis; assembly: GCF_002117105.1. GTDB lineage: Bacteria > Pseudomonadota > Gammaproteobacteria > Pseudomonadales > Dasaniaceae > Oceanicoccus > Oceanicoccus sagamiensis. Next base: position 3,506,493 of record NZ_CP019343.1, read on the forward strand.
TGACCTTAACCGCAGCCCCTGCACTGAGTGATGGCACCTTATATGTTCCCTTATCTTCATTAGAGGTAACGCAAGCGGCAGACCCCAGTTATGCCTGTTGTACTTTTCGTGGCGGTGTTGCCGCTTATGATGCTAAAACCGGTAATAAAAAATGGGTAGGCTATACCATTGATGAACCGCCCCGTGTGGTGGGTAAAAATTCTATTGGTACTGACCAAATTGCACCCTCCGGTTCCCCGGTGTGGAATTCTCCCAGTATCGATACGAAAAGAGGCGTTATGTATGTCGGCACCGGTGAAAATTATTCCTCACCGGCCAACGATACCAGCGACGCTATTCTTGCCCTTAGCTTAAAAGATGGCAGCATTGTCTGGCGTCAACAAATGACCGGTGGCGATGCCTGGAATATGGGCTGCGAAACCAAAGAGCGGGTTAACTGCCCACCGGAAGATGGCCCTGATTATGATTTTGGTGCTGCCACTATTATTGCGACTAACAGTGCCGGTAAGGATATTGTTTTGGCCGGTCAAAAGTCCGGTGAAGTGTTTGGCCTCGATCCTGATCAAGGCGGCAAAATACTTTGGCGCAATAAAGTCGGTAGAGGCGGCATTCAAGGTGGTGTTCACTTTGGTATGACCGTCGAAGGCGATACGCTTTATGCGCCGATGTCCGATTTTTATGGTGGTCCTCGTTGGCCTGGTGAAGCTTATCCGGGTATGTTTGCGCTGGATATTACTACCGGCAAGCAACTCTGGTTTACCAAAACACCGGATATTTGTGACGGTAAAAAGTTTTGTGACTCTGGACTTTCAGCAGCGGCTTCGTCTATTCCCGGTGCGGCGGTAGGTGGCTCAATGGATGGACACTTGCGTGCCTATGATAGTAAAACCGGTAAAATTATTTGGGACTTTGATAGTGCGGTGGAGTTTGCGGCACTTAACGGTAATAAGGCCATGGGTGGTTCCATGGGGGGCGCTACCGGTCCGGTGTTTAATAAAGATATGTTATTTGTTAATTCCGGTTATGGTATTTATTTCCATATGCCGGGCAATGTTCTGCTGGCGTTTCGGTTGGCAGAATAATTTAGCTTAAGAAATTCCCTTAATAATGGGGCAGCTATTCGGCTAGCCCCATTGATTAATCAGCTAAAATATTTCCCCGTCCCACCATTGATACCCAGGCCTTTAAGCATCGACCATTCCGCTTCCGTAGTCACCCCTTCCGCATAGGCTTTTAAGCCAATCGAATGAACAATACCGCAAAGGCCCTGCACCACAATCTGGTTAGCATGATTGCTATCAATTTGGTGAATCAATTGACTATCAATTTTAATAAAGTGAATACCCAGGTCGGCTAATAGACCAATACGGCTAATTTCCTGGCCGACATGTTCAATACCAATTTTGCAGCCCAGAGGTTTAAGCAGTTTGCACAATAGTGAGAACTGTTCAAACTGGTTATAAACAGCATACTCCGGTATTTCCAGCCATAGCTTGTCCAGATTGCTATAGGGCTGTAGTTGTTTATGCAGGGCGACAATATAGTCTTTGTTACTTAATAGGTCGGCGGAAAGGTTGACACCAACGTCTTGCTGCATATCGTTAATCCAGCCTATCGCTAGCTCACTAACAATAAGGTCAAGCCTGTGCCCCCAGCCCATACGGCTAACCCAGGGTAGAAATTGTCCCGCGGTTAGTTGTTGGCCATCTTCAAGAATAAGTCTTGCCGGTGCCTCGTAGTGTATTAACTGATTATTGCTACCCCTGAGGGGGAAGTGCTCCAGGGCAAATTGGTTGTAGGTGAAGGCTGTTTCCAGTAGTTGCTGCCAGTGGTTGCGTCTGCTGCTGACCGCTGAGGGTTCGACAGTATCGCCATGCTGAATATGGTTTGCTGCTGCCAGTTCTGCGGTGATCAAGGCATTATCCAGCTTGGTCATAATGTCAGTGTATTGATCATTGGCAAAGTAGTGGGCAGTGGCGCAGGGGAAGTCGCAATACTCTGCCAGTTTCCATTGTTGGCTAAGCTGTAAAATATGCTGGTGTAAACGCTGGGCGATCTGCTCAACTTTGTCATCGCTGGTAATAACAGAAATAAAATCAGAGCCATTGAGGCGGCCAATAATCCGGTCGCAACGGTTGTGGTCTTGAGTTCTTAAGGTATTGGCCAATGCGGTTAAAAAATCATCCATCATCACCCGGCCATGGCTGCGATTGAGCTGTGCCAGATTCATAATTCTAACCAGTACAACGACACCGGCAGACTGTTCATCTTTATGTTCCAGAAGGGCACTAAACTTGTCGATAAAAGCTTCCCGGTTTAGCAGGCCAGTAACCGTGTCGGTCTGTGATTGCTGCTGCCATTGGGCCAGTTGCTGGCTTTCCTGCTCAAGCATCGTTCTTACATCACCCGACAGTTGGTTCATAGAGCGCACAATGGCCTGAAACTCCAACGTCTTTGGCTCTGGGGTATGGATAAATTCTCGGCGGCTAATCGCGGCGGCCTGATCGACAACCGCAGCCAGTGGGCGGGAGATAATGCTAATCACAAAGGAGCCGATAACACCGGTTAATAAGGCAATAAGCGCAAAATACCCCATTAAGGTTTGGGTTTTATCCCATAGTGCCTGATAGGCAAATTTGGAGTGGCTCTGTACGGTAATCGTCCCCGCCTGTTTCCAGCCCCGGGTGATTTGAGTGGTGACAGGCTCGGTATGGATACTGATAAGTTGGGTCAGCCAGATCGGCACCCCTTCAATCGCTGCATTATCGTTAAACTCTTCCAGTAGTTCACCGGTGGGGGAGTGTAGCTGCAATAATTGTAAGTGGCTGCTATTGGCAATGGAGGTGAGCATCAGTGTGGTGGTCACCGGATCAAAATCACTATTGGACAGGGTGACCGCAAGGATATTGGCGTTATCGATATTTTTTAGTTGCAGTTGCTGCTCAAGATAGTCTTTGGCGCTTAGGCTGCTAACAATAAAGCTGGCAATAAATGAGACTGACATCACCAGAAGCACTGCTGCCCAAAGCTGTTTATACAGTGACATGGTTAAGTTCCTGATATTTTGTGGTTAGTCATAAATCAAAGCCATCCGTCTGCAGGCGAAATAATAAATTGCGCCAGCGCGAGAGCACCACGCCCGGCTTTCTGCCGCTGGACTGGCTGGCGCCGCCCAACCATAGCCCATCACTATTGAAACTATACACCGGTGTTAGGTCACTGCGCTGTGATGCAGGTAAAATAGTGGGTGTTACATTATCCAAAATCAGCGGCTCGGCATCAGGGCTTGCGTAATAGCTTAATACCATATGGGCCTGTGGCTGTTGGTCGATCACCGCCCGCACATAGGTAATGCGCAATTTATTAATCGGCACATCAAGGGCCAGCAGTGAAATATATTTGGCAATGGTAAAGTCCTCGCAGTCCCCTTTGCTTATCCCCATAGATTCTAAGGGTGTTGCCCAGTAATCATCCATTTGCCAGATAGATTGGTCCGTTTGCCACTGAATATGCTGGTTAAAAAAGTGATTGATTCGGTCCAGCTTCTGTTGTTCTGACAGGCTGCTGCTATCGTTTAGCAGCAATTGCCATTGGCTTAACATCTCCAGGCCCGGCTGCCCATAACGCTGCTCAGCCAGTTGCAAAATACGATTAAAATTCGTACTGGCAGCGGTGATCAGGGCCAATAGCAGCGCAGCCATAAGGCCTGCTCTGGCGGAGTGGGGGAGTAGGGTCATACAGAGTAAACCTAAGTCCGTCTAATCGAGTCAATCAACTGCTTTGGGCAGGTGCTTAGCAGCGTATTTTCGGGTGTTTCACTTGGTTGTATATTTACTACTGTTCTACTACATTGTAGTACTAATAATGTGTCAGATAGATAAAATTAGGGTAAGGGCTGAAAACTCAATAAAACAGGCCTGTTCTTTACCCTGACTCAATCATTAACTGCTTCACCTCTTCAAAGCCTGTTTTGCTGCTTTTTGCAGGATTTACAGTCTGGGGAGTAAGTTTGCAACAATAATTATCCTGACTTCATGGGTGAGTACAGGTACTGGAGATAGCACGATGTTTAATGCTTTAAAATATACCCTGGTATTACCCCTGGCTTTTGCGGGTAGTCATCTACAGGCTGAAAACCTGCTTGAAATTCTGGATAAGGCTTTGCTTTCGGACCCAACCTTTTTAGGGGCGGGTTATGAGCGCGATGCATTGTCTGAGCGCTATATTCAGGCCAGGTCCCGTTTATTACCCAATCTTTCCATATCCTATGAAGAAAAAGAAACTGATCAGGATATTAAAGAGTCAGATAATAATGTCTTTGGCTCTGGTAGTTCTAATTATGATACGACCACCAGCACGCTGACCTTATCCCAGTCTATTTTCGACTACGAATACTGGATGCGCTTTAATCAGTCCAAGGTGACTTCCCAGCGCTCTTTGCTGCAATTTGATCAGGCCAGCCAGGATTTATTGCTGCGTGTGTCGCAAGCTTATTTCGAACAGATTAAAGCCCGTGAACAACTTAATGCCATTGGTGCAGAGAAAGAGGCACTGTTTGGCCACCTGAACTATGCACAAAAAAGTGCCAAGTCCGGTATTGGCCGCATGACTGATGTGGATGAAGCGGATGCTCGCTATTTGGCGGCTGTAGCCAGAGAAGTGGAATACCAAAAACTCTACGATGATGCCCGCTATAATTTGATGGAAATTATTGGTGGTTTGTCTGGCCCTCTGGCAGCAATTAGAGAAGAGGCGCCACAAGATATGCCCAGCCCGGCAAGTTCATCTGAGTGGATTACCCGGGGTATTAGTAATAACCCGGATGTAGCTGTGGCTGAAAAAATTCTTGAAGAGGCGCGTTATGAAATTAAAGCGCAAAAAGCCGGACACTACCCCTCGCTGATGTTGGAGTTCAATGCTTACGATCAGGATACCGATGGCTCGCTCTACGGTGGTGGTAGCCGCGTAGAAACAGAAGATATTATTCTTCGTTTGGAGATGCCTCTCTATGAAGGTGGAGTTGTATCATCGCGCAGCAAAGAGGCTGCCCAGATGATGTATAAGGCACAAGAAGATGTATATCTCATCAAGCGTGATGTTAAAAATGAAGTGCAGTCGTCGTTCCATGGTGTGGTGGCTAATATTGCCCAAACCAAAGCCTTAAAGCGTGCACTAACAGCACAAGAGAATGTATTAAAGAGCAAGCAAAAAGGTTTGCAGTCGGGTTTGTATAATATGATGGCGGTACTCGACGCAGAGCAAGATCTGGCTAAAGCTCGCCAGGCTTATATTGCTGTACGCAATGATTATGCGATTAATTATGTGCGGTTAAAACGCGCTACCGGCGTGTTGGTTGCAGATGATTTGGCCACAGTCAATGGCTGGCTGGAACCCTCGTTGTAAGCGGTGGTTTGGCTTTATGGTAGTGGTAGTACGTAATACATCTTGGGGAAAATATTGTGGCAGATGAACTTGGGCCAGATAGTAGTGATGACGCTCCCGTTGTCACAGCGCCGGCCAGTGCTGATGAGCAGTGGTCAACCCTTAAGGATTCTTACGATCCCAAATCCTTTTCCGCGGCCTGGTTGCAGGTACAGTCACAGTTAATTGGTGATGAGGCTTTAACGGCGGCGGTAGTTTTTGGTACGCCGGACCAGGGGCCCTTTGAGCCCACGGCATTATGGCCCGCCGGTTCACTGGGTTCGCCCATGCTGATAGCGGCAGTGCAGGAAGTCATTAGCCAGCGCGAGCCAGTAGTAAAGCACGCCAAAAGGACCGCTGAAGATAAATCCCCCAAAACGCATGCCGTGGCTTCCCCATTGATTGTTGACGGCCAGATTTGCGGTGCCGTAGCCTTTGAAGTCTCTCATGTTAATGAACAGCGTTTAGAGGAAATTGCCAGTCAATTGGCCTGGGGAGCAGGTTGGCTGGAGGTCAATATACGTCGCAATAAATTTACCTCTTCAGATCGTTTGGTGACGGTGCTGGAGTTGGTTGCGACCAGTTTGCACCATCAACAGTTTATTGCTGCCGCCACTGCCGTTGCTACAGAACTGGCAACCCTGTTGGGATGTGAGCGGGCAGCTATCGGTTTTTTAAAGGGCCAGCATACCCAGCTTTATGCCTTATCTCATACCGCCACGGTGGGTAAAAAAGCCAACCTTGTGCGCAGTATTGAAGCGGTGATGGATGAGTCTATCGACCAACATGCCACCATTGTTTATCCACCCAATGACCCCGACTCGATACAGGTTACCCGTGCTCATGAAGCTCTGGCCAAAGAGGAAGGCAGCGGGGTGTTATGTACCATTCCCCTGACCGAGGGTGATAAGTTTTTAGGCGCTCTGGTTTTGGAACGCCCCGAAGGCGAGCCCTTTGACAAGGCGACCGTTGAACTCTGTGAGCATGCCGCTTCCTTAATTGGGCCGCTGCTGGAAGCCAAGCGCAAAGATGACCGCTGGATTGGCCAAAAGGTAGGCGAGAGTGCAGGCGCGCAACTGCGCAAATTATATGGCCCTAAACATATGGGGTTGAAGTTTGCCGCGTCATTATTATTGCTGGTGGTGCTGTTTTTCAGTTTTGCCGAAGGCGATTATCGGGTGACAGCGGATGCCCGTCTTGAAGGGACTATTCAACGCTCTATTGCAGTACCGGTTGCAGGCTATATTGTTGATGCGCAAGCCCGGGCGGGGGATATTGTTAAACAGGGTGATTTGCTGTTTAGCCTGGATGATCGAGACCTGCGTCTGGAGCGTTTAAAATGGAAAGGGCAAAAACTTAAAAGCCAGCGCGAATATAGTGAAGCTCAGGCAGATTATGACCGTGCCAAGGCGCAGATAATTACCGCCCAGATTTCTCAGGCCGATGCAGAAATTGCCTTACTGGATGAGCAGCTTGACCGTATTCGGGTGGTTGCCCCCTTTGACAGTTTTATTGTTAGCGGTGATTTAAGTCAGTCGCTGGGGGCTCCGGTGGAACGCGGAGATGTTTTATTTGAAGTGGCGCCACTGGACTCCTACCGGGTTATTCTTGAAGTCGACGAGCGCGATATCGCCGAATTGGCAGAGCAGCAAACGGGTAAATTGGTGCTCAGCAGTGCGCCGGAAGATGTACTGATGGTTACGGTAAAAAAAATCACTCCGTTGTCCAGTGCCGAAGAGGGTAGAAACTACTTTCGAGTGGAGGCTAGTTTAGATAGCGATGTCACACCTTTATTCAGGCCCGGTATGGAAGGGGTTGCAAAAATAGAGATAGAGCAGCGCAAACTGATCTGGATCTGGACCT